>JBAXFK010000144.1:0-11797 GCA_037139955.1 Rhodospirillales bacterium | reverse complement strand
GACAGGCTGAACGCGCGCGCCCGGATTCGGGCGGCGCGAGGCTTTGGCGCGTACGATGGCCAAGCCCCGAACCGCCGCGCGAAGTGCAGCCTCGGCGCCCACAAGCGATTGTCGCTCGGTCGAATTCGCGCCGCTGCGTAACCCCTCAGGCTTCCCCCATTGCCGGCGGCAAACCTAGCATCGCTCGGCCGTACGGCACGTAGTTCATCTGGCGTAGCACAACGGCGTGGGTGGCAATCGTTGTCACATCGCGCAGGATCGATTGTAGCGGATCGCCGTCGCGCATCGTCCGCGACCCTGCGATTTCTACCAACCGCTCTACACCGCGTCGCACCATTTCGGAAGCGTAAGAGATATCGCGGCGGTTACGGGCGGCATCTTCGACGGATGGGGGCCGGTCGGAGTCTAGCAGCGCCATGCTCTCGGCGCGGCGCGTGTGGAGGATGAGCGACGCTAGATCGATGTCGCCTCCGGCCTCGGCGAGGTGCAGTTGCACGACCTCCGAGTCACCGAGGTCGCGGGTGCCGCGCGACAGACGCGACCGCAGCGCCGCCGGTACCATCGCCAGCGCCTTGCGCGCGAGGGAAAATGTCACGGGCGGCAACGAAAACGGCACCAAGAACCCTCGGGGCGCCCGCAACAGACTGTATTCGGGCAATAAAGCGGCGCCGGGGGTGCGACCGCTCAGCAAATCGCCGAGCAGCACGGTGCGGTGGGCGGGTACGAATACGTCGGTGAGGCGGAGCGTTTTGCTGCCGGTCCCGCGCAGGCCTAGCACGTGCCAATCGTCGAGAATCTCGATGTCCGCCATCGGCACCAGCATGTAGCGGGTCGGTTTGTTGCCCGCCGCGTCCTCGGCCCGCGCGCCCAGTAGCGCCCATTGCGCGTGATCGCAGCCGGACGAGAACGGGAAATCGCCGCTCAATCGCCAGCCGCCGTCAACCGGAACGCCGTTGTGGCGCGGGGCGAGCGACGACGACACCACGGCGTCCGGCGTGTTGCCCCAAACGTCGATCTGCGCCCGGTCCGGCATGCAAGCGACGATCCATTGGTGCTCGGCCAGCACGGCATAGACCCAGGCGCTAGACGCGCAGCCTTGGGCGAGGGTCTCCACAATCTGCGAAAATACCGCAAACGATTGCTGCGCGCCGCCGAAGCGCTTGGGCTGCAAAGCGCGCAAAATCCCAGTGCGATGGTACTCCGCCACGGTTTCCGCCGGGACTCGCCGAGCAGCTTCGGTTGCCGCAGCGCGCTCCGCCAGGGCGGGAACCAGAGCGAGGGCGCGTTCGCTGAGCATATCAGCCCTCGGCTGGCATATTCGCGGCGACGGACGGGCGGGCGTTGAAGCTGGCGTGCCACGCCGTGAGCTGCGGGTGCCCGTCCCGCCATTTCAGCACGTCGAAGCGGAAATCGAGGTAACCCAGCGCCACGCCGATCGCGATGTGACCGACCGAGAAGGGATCGGCGGCCAGGGCATCGGCCTCGGTTTCCAGCGCGTCCACGCAGGATCGCAGCTTGGCGCGCCAGAGTTCCTTGTGCGGCTCGCTTTGCTTTTCCGGCGGGCGAAAACCCTCGCTGAGCAGCGGCAGGGCGTTGTCGAGCATGCCCTGGCCCAGCGCATGCCGGCGTAGTGCGGTGAGCCGTTCGGGCCACGCGACCGGGTAAAGCTTCGGCCCGCTGTGCAGGCTATCGAGATATTCGATAATAACCGGGGAATCGTAGGCAATCGTGCCGTCGCCGAGTTCCAGCGTCGGGATTTTGCCGACCGGATTGACCTTCATCAGTTCCCAATGCGGTGTCGTTCCGCCAGCGACGGTGCGCACGGTCTGGATGCGCTCGGAAAGGCCCATCTCGTGGATCGCGATCATGACCTTTCGCACATAGGGCGATCGGGGCGACCAGTGCAGCGTCATCTTTTCAGTCATCGGGGTTCCCTCTACGCTGCCACCAACAGAACGAGAGGGACGTTTGCCATGAACTTTGTCGAAGTCAACGGCACCAGCCTGCGCTACGAGCTAACCGGCCAGGGGCCGACCACGCTGGTGTTGGTGCACGAAATGGGCGGCACGCTGGATAGTTGGGACCAGACGATGGCGGCCTTCACCAACACCCGTCGGGTGCTGCGTTACGATTGCCGGGGCGCCGGCATGTCGCAAAAAGTCAAAGGTTCCATCACGTGGGATCAACAAGCCGACGACCTCGCAGCGTTGCTCGATGCGCTGGGAATCACCGGGAAGGTGGCGCTGGCCGGCATGGCTGTGGGCGCGGCGATTTGCGCACATTTCGCCGTGCGTTACCCGGATCGGGCCGCAGGTCTTGTGCTGCATGGGCCGGCGACCGGCGCGTCCGCAGATCGGAAACAAGCTTCGCTCGATCGTGCGAACGCGGTCGAAGCCGGCGGCATGGCGAGCGTGGTCGATACCAGCCTCGCGCTGTCGTTTCCGCCGGTGGTGCAGCACAACAAGCAAACCTATGCAGAATTCCGCGCGCGCTGGTTGGGCAACGACCCCGAGAGCTTCGCCGCCACCAACCGCATGTTGGCGCACGAAGACATAACGGCCGAGTTGGCGCAGATCGCTTGCCCGACGTTGGTGACGGCGGGGCGGCACGATCCGCTGCGTCCGCCGTCGGCCATCGAACCGTTGTCGAAGATGATTCCCGGCGCGGAATTCCTGGAACTGAACTCCGGCCATTTCGCCGCTGTCCAGACGCCGGGGATCATGGCGCAGGCGATCCATTATTTCTTCCACGCCATCGGGCAATAGCCCGCCTTGGCGAGGCTTTTTGCCTGTGAATAGCCCCTCTCCCGACGGGAAAGAGGACGTGGAGTAAAGACATGCCGGCACGCTCGGGCAAGGACTACCTGCAAGGCCTTCGCGACCAAAACCCCGAGGTCTATTTGCGTGGGGAACGGGTCGCGGATGTCACGACCCATCCGGGCCTGAGCGGCGGGGCGCGTGCCATCGCGTCGCTGTACGACCAGCAAATGGCCTTGCCCGAAACGATGACCTACGCCTCGCCGAAATCGGGCGATCCGCTCGGCATGTCCTTCGTTATCCCGAAAACCCAAGCCGATTTGGAACGTCGTCGCGTTATGATGCTCAATTGGGCGCGGACGACGTGCGGGATGATGGGGCGGTCGCCGGATTTCATGAACGTGACGTTCGCCGCCTGGGCCGGCGCGTCGGATTATTTCGGGGAAAAGAAGCCGGAATACGGTGCCAATATACGCCGCTATTACGAATATATCAGCGAGAACGACCTGGTTCTTACCCATTCGCTGATCAATCTGCAACGCAGCCGCACCGTGTCGGGCGCCTTCAATCTGGAGGAAGGTACCGCGCTGCAAGCGGTGAAGGAGACGTCTGCCGGGTTGGTGGTGCGCGGTGCGCGCGTGTTGGCGACGTTGGGTCCTTTGGCGGACGAGATTGCGGTTTATTCGCCTAGGCTGGGGCAGCACACGTCCGAACACAGTCCCTTTGCGCTGAGTTTCGCCATTCCCTGCGCCACGCCGGGCCTGCGGTTTTTGTGTCGCGATTCGTTCGATTACGGAAAGTCGCATTTCGACCATCCCCTCGGCTCCCGTTTCGAGGAAATGGACAGTATCGTGTTCTTCGACGACGTGGTGGTGCCCTGGGATCGCGTGTTCATCTACGGCGATGTCGAGCGACTGAACAATACCGCCTACGCGACCCATTCCTCGGCCCACACGTCGCATCAAGGCGCCGCCAAGAACCTTGCCAAATGCGAATTGGTGCTGGGCGTTGCGCTGCTGATGACCGAAACTCTGGGCAGCGCACATTTGCCGCACTCGCAGGAACGCATCGGCGAGTTGATGATGTACACCGAACTCATGCGCGCCTGCATGCGTGCGGCCGAGGCCGATGCGAAACCGAACGCCTACGGTGTCATGACCCCCGCCTCGCTTCCGGCCGAAACCACCCGTAACCTGTTTATGACCGCCTACCCGCGCATGGCGGAAATTCTCCAGCTTTTGGGCAGTTCCAGCTTGATGATCCTGCCCACCGAGGCCGATATGAACGGCCCCCTCGGCGGGCATATCGAGCAATACCTCGCCACCGAGAACAGCGATGCCCGATCGCGGATCAAGTTGTTCCATTTGGCGTGGGATATCGCTTGCAGTTCGTTCGGACAGCGGCAAGTGCTTTACGAGCGCTTCTTCGCCAGCGATCCGCTGACACGCGCGCGGGCGCTGGCGGCAATATTTCCGAAGCAGGAGATTACCGATAGGGTGTTGGACTTTCTCAACTGCGAGGATTCGATGCCATGACCCGAACCGCAAAACTCCGCGCCTTGCTGCGCGAACCCGGCATGCTCGTCGCGCCCGGTGCCTACGACGGCCTGACCGCTCGGCTTGTGGCACAAGCGGGCTTTCCGCTGGTTTATATGACCGGCGCGGGCACATCCATCGCGCATGGCTATCCCGATTTCGGCCTGCTGACGGAAACCGAAATGGTCGCCAACGCCGCCCGTATGGTGCGCGCCATCGATGTGCCGCTGGTTGCCGATGCCGACACCGGTTATGGCAACGAACTCAACGTTGTCCGTACAGTGCAAGATTACGAACGTGCCGGCGTCGCCGGAATTCACATCGAGGATCAGGTTTCCCCCAAACGCTGCGGTCACCTCGACGACAAGGAAGTCGTTCCCCGGGAAGATTGGATCGCCAAAATTCGTGCCGCCGTCGATGCACGGCGCGATCCGGATTTCATGGTAATCGCGCGCACCGACTCGCGCGCCCCGATCGGGTTCGAAGAAGCGGTCAGCCGATCGAACGCGGCGCTGGAAGCCGGCGCCGACATGGCGTTTCTGGAAGCGCCGCAGACGATGGAAGAAATCGCCGCCGTGCCGAAACTGGTGCGCGGCCCTTGCCTGCTGAATGTGGTCTGGGGCGGCAAGACACCCGACATCGACCTGCTGGAGGCCGAGACGTTCGGCTACAAGCTGGCCATCGTGCCCGGTTTGCTGTTCAAAGCGACCATCGGCGCCTGCGACGACGTGCTGGCGGCTTTGCAATCCGAACACCGTCACCCTGTCCCGCATGGCGCCATGACCGTCCGCGATGCCTTCAATCGCGCCGGGGCGCGGGAATGGGACGTGTTTCGTACGCAGTTTCGGTAAGCCTATCCCACGGGTGGGTGTTGCCTGCCCTCCGAACCCCGGTCAAAATACGGGAAAGCCGACCAGGAGACGCCCCATGTCCGCCGCCCTCGATCTCGACTCCCTGACCGACGACGCTTTTCGCACCCATGTGCGGACGTGGATCCAGGACAATTATCCGCCGGAAATTCGCAACCCGCCGCAGCGGCTGCATTTCAACGAGAATAAACCCTGGTACATGAAGTTGGCGCAGCAGGGTTGGCTCGCGCCGAACTGGCCGAAGGCGTTCGGCGGCATGGGCATTTCCGCCAGCAAACAGCTTATTTTCCTGGAGGAAAAAGAACGTCACGGCTGTGCCCGCCTGAACGACATGGGCATGACCATGATCGGCCCGTTGCTGATCAAATTCGGCCGTCCGGAACAACAGCAGTACTTTCTGCCGAAGATTCTGGCCGGGGAGCACATCTGGTGCCAGGGCTACTCCGAACCCAACGCCGGTTCCGATCTCGCATCTCTGCGGACCGAGGCGGTGCTGGACGGCGATCATTGGGTGGTAAACGGCCAGAAGATTTGGACGTCGCTGGCGATGGACGCCAATTGGATTTTCTTGCTGGTGCGGACCAACAAGCAGGCGAAGAAGCAAGATGGCATCAGCTTCCTGCTGGTTCCCATGGACACGCCCGGTATCACCGTCCGCCCGATCACCAATATCGATATGGCGGATGAGTTCTGCGAGACGTTCTTCGACAACGTCCGTGTGCCCAAGGACAATCTCGTCGGCCATATCGACAAAGGGTGGAGCATGGCCAAAGCCTTGCTCAGCTTCGAACGCATCGGCTCCGGCTCCCCCCGTCAGTCGTCGTATGCCCTGAAAGCGCTGAAAGGCGTTGCGGAGCGGATGGGCGTTTGGGAGGACGAGCAATTCCAGGATCGTTACACCAAGCTGCGCCTAGACCTGGAGGACCATAAGGACCTCTACGAAACCTTCGTCGACAAGGTCCGTCGCGGAGAGACGTTGGGCCCCGATGTTTCGATGCTCAAAATCAACCAAACCGAGCTGTTTCAGCGGATTACGGAAACGGGGATGGAAATCGCCGGGGAATACGGCGGCGACATGGGGCCGATGGATGGCAATCGGGAGTTGAATCCGACCGGGCTGTTTCTGCAATCGCGCCCGGCGACGATCTATGCCGGATCGAACGAAATCCAGCGGAATATTCTGTCGAAGAACGTGCTGGAATTGCCGGGTTGATATCCGATCGGGACGCCGGTGCCGTCAATCGAAGCGATTGGCGCCCGGCGTTCCAGCGGTGCAAAGCCAAACGAGCAGCACGACCCAGCCGATCACCGGGATAAACCATAGTAACTGCCACCATCCCGACCGATCGACATCGTGCAGCCGCCGCGTTGCCAAGGCGATCGTTGGCAATATCGTTGCCAGATGCCATATCGCTCCGATGACACCGATGTCGTTGCTCATCGTGCTGTCGAAGATCCCCGCCATCGATGCGACCAATCCGCAGAACAGCACGAAATACCAATATTCCGACCGCTTGGCGCGACCGCGGAATACGGCATAGTTCGCGAAGCCCGCACCGATTGCTGCACCGAAACCCATCTCTGCCTCCGTCGTCGCTCGTTAGCCGTTTTCCGTCGGCTTCACGCCCCGCCGGACCAGCACATCCCAGATCGCTTCCGGCGTTTCGGCGAATTCGAACAGCGCCAGTTCCTCGGCGCCGATCATGCCTTCTGCTACCAAAGTCTCGAACGACAGGACTTTCCGCCAGTAAGCCTCCTCGAACAACACGATCGGAACCGAACGCATTTTGCCGGTTTGCACCAGGGTCAGCAGTTCGAACAATTCGTCCATAGTGCCGAACCCGCCGGGGAATACTACGAGAGCGGATGCCCGCATTGCCATGTGCATCTTGCGCATCGCGAAATAATGGAACTGGAATGTTAACTCGGGCGTCGAAAACGCGTTCGGTTCCTGCTCCGACGGCAAGCGGATATTGAACCCGATGCTCGGCGCCCCTGCCTCGAACGCGCCCCGATTGGCCGCCTCCATGATGCCGCCGCCGCCGCCGGTCGCAATTACGTTGTCGCGCCAGCGATGGTGCGGGGCCATTGCCCCGCCTTGCGCTGCCGCGATGCGGGCGAAGGCGCGCGCCGCCTCGTAGCGCGGCGTACCGGCGGCGGTTCGGGCACTCCCGAACACGATAATGGCGGACCTTATGCCCCAGTCGCGCAACCCCAATTCGGCTTTGGAATATTCAAGCGCGAAACGGATGTCTCGCATCTCGTCGCGTAACAGGAAAGCGGTATCGTCCATGGCCAAGCGATAGCTCGCGGCAGCTTTTTGCCGGGAATTATCGGTCATGCCGCGCCGAACCGGCGGACCACGTTTTCTAACAGTTGCGAGATCGGCCCTTCGAACCCGTTGCGCCACAGGCTACCGCAGAACGTGATCGAACCGACCGAGAACACCGCGCCGCCGCCCTCCGTTTCGAAATACACGATCTCGGCACGCATCAGTGCCTCCAACCGTTCGCCCGATACCGTGCGCCGCCCGGCGAGAACTTCTTCCGGCACGGTAAAGAACGATGCCGGAGGGTCCTCGGACCGAGCCAAAATTACGGTACCGTCGGGGGTGCCGAGGGCGGTATCGGCGCGATCCAGTTCGAATCCGGCTGCACCGCCGCCGGACAGGCCGTAATCGCCGATCGTGTCGGCCGCGATCCCGTCGAACATCCAGGCGTAGCGCGGATCGCGGGCGGCGGGCAGTAGGCGGTAATGGGTGCCCTCGAACAAGCCCTGGCCGGAAAAGCCGACTCCGGCCAGCATTTGCGGCGGGCGTCGGTTGCGGCGCCACAGTCCGCCATAAGCGCCGTCGAATTGGTGATAGTATTCGCCGGGTTCGGCGGCCCAGGTGCGAATGCCGCCCTCGGCGCGGCGTAGTTCGATAATGCCCGGCATGGCCGGATCGCGCGCCACCCGCCAGTAGAACCCGTTGCCGCCGAGATACGCCATGCGCCCACCGTCCTTTGTATAGGCGGCCAAGGCGTCCAGCGTGCGCGACGTGTGGTATTCCGGGTGCGATCCGGTCAGCAGGGCCTTGTAGGGCCGCAAGAGATCTACACCATTTTCGTCCAAATCCTCATCGGTGACGATATCGAATGGGATATCCTTGGCGTCGAGCCAAGCCAGCAAATGGGTGTCGGCCGGATAATGTCGCAGCCCCGATCCCAGCTTGTCGTCGAAGGTCAGAAAGCCCGGCCGCATGGTGAGCACCGGCCGCAGACGGGACGAAAACGCAACGCCGCTGCCGTCCAGATGCACGTTGTACATCGACCGCCCGTACACTGGGTATTGGTCCGGATTGTAAGGATAGGCACCCCAGGCCGCGACGCGATCCAGGTAGGCCGCATCCGCGTTGCCGCGAGCGTGATTAGCGTAGGCCTGATAGGTGAAAGTCGAGGCAAGGAAGGCGATTGGGGCGAACGGGCCATTCCGTTTCGGCAGGATATACAGCGGGAGAAAATCCTCCCCCCCTTCGCATGTCAGGTGCAACGCATAGGCCCCGCTTGGCATATCGTCGGGTACTTCCCATCGAAAACTCGGCTGCCAGCCGCAATCGCCAAGATCGTCGGCATGGAAATGGATAGCGGCGTAGTCGCGCGGGGCGTGACGCCAGCACATTTCGGCGCCGGTCCAACCCGTCCCCACCACGGCGCGAGTCGGCACGTTGATGAGCCGACCGTGGCAGGCATGCGGGCCGGTGTCGGCGATCGTTTGGGTAGGAATATCGCGGGAAAAATCCCAAGCCGCCAGCACGGGACAGGACGACGGCCACGCCTCGACGCAACCCTGGAGGATGGATGGGTCTTCCAGCTTGCCGGTGAAATGCCACTTCGGTGCGGCTGCGTTTTCGGCTGCGAATAGGACGGTCCCGCCGTTCGGCAGCGTCAGCCCCGGTGCTACCGCACGGGCGATCGATAAACCTCCGCTGTCGATACGTTGCTGGCCCACGACCACCGAGCCGCTGGCGGGATCGGCACCCACCCATACATGGTACCACTGGTTCGCCAGCATGCGCCCACCCGTCGCGACATCCAACGCGCCACCGGGCCAACGCAACCGAGCGGTGGTGCCGGTGGCGGATACGGATAGGGAAACGCGGCAGGTGGCGGTTTCCTCGGCGATGACCGTGCCTTCGGTGCTTGCCAGGGTTGGGCAAACCAGGATGCTCCATGTGCGCGGCGTATTGGCACCCCCGACCGGGCCTCGATCGACGATGCCGCACGAGCCCAAAGCGATGGGTTGCCGATGACCGTCGATTCGCCGATCGAATCGCGCTGAAAAGTCCTTCAACTGGATGCCTGGCCCCGCCGGATTGGGGTCGCCGCCGACGACGCGCACCAATTGTGCGCGATACGACGATGCCTCGCGCAAGCTCACGAAAGCGGTGAATGTTTCGCCCGGCCGGTGGGAGAAGCGGTCGAGGTAGCCCGTCACGGGGAGTTCTGCATATGTCATGCCGCGACGCTGGGCGCGCGACCGAGGCCGAGTCAAGCAACAAGGCCTTGACGGCAGGGTTCGCGAGCGCTCAGGCTCCGGTGAAAGAACCAGACAGGGGCTTCTACCGATGCGACGACTCATTTTCACGCTGCTCGCCGGTGTTGGGCTGGCAGGTACTGCCGCCGATGCCGCACCGTTCAAATGCCCCCAGATGGGCGGAGATTTCGTCTTCGGACAGGAGGCGAACATCAACACGCTGGATCAGATGACCTCCAGCACCATTTCGACCCGCAATATCGCGATGAATATGTACGAATCGCTGATGACGCGGGACGACAATAACAACCCGATTCTGGAACTGGCGGAGTCGATGACGGAATCGCCCGACCATCTGACCTTCACGTTCAAGCTGCGCCAGGGGGTGAAATTCCATAACGGCAAGCCGATGACGTCCGCCGACGTGGTGGCGTCGTTCGATCGTTATGCCAAGGTCGGCAATCAGCGCTCCACCCTAGACAATACGAAGGGCTGGGACGCGCCCGATCCGACGACCTTTGTTATCCACATGAAAGTGGCGCAGCCGACATTTATCGAGGCTCTGAGTTCCTTCAGCGTCCCCATCGTCATCATTCCGGCGGAAAACCGCGACGTGCCGGCGCAGCAGCTCACCAACGTCATCGGCACCGGCCCCTTCCAATTGGTGGAATCGGTTCCCGGTAGCTTCGTGAAAGTGAAGCGCTTCGACGGCTACAGCCCCAACCCCGGCTTTGAGCAGCGCACCGGCTTCGGCGGCTACAAGCAAGCCTGCTTGAACACAGTCACATTCCGGATCGTAACCGAGCCCGGCGCCCGTGTCGCTGGCTTGAAAACCGGAGAACTGCAAGGGGTGGAGGATCTGCCCACTAAGTCCCTGCCGGACCTGAAAAAGGACGCCAATGTCACCATCCTGCCGCTGAACAACTGGTGGATCCAGATCGCGAACCCCAACACATCTGCCCCGCCGACCGACAATCTGCTGGTTCGTAAGGCCATTCAGGCGGCGTTGGACATGGATGAAATCATGGATGCCGCGTCGGACGGCAATTACAAGTTGAACGTCGGCTTCCAGTATCCCAACCAGCCCACTTACACCGACTCAGGCAAGGAAACCTACAACCTGCACAACGCTGCGATGGCGAAGAAATACTTGACCGAGGGTGGGTACAAAGGCGAGCCGGTGATCTTGCTGACCAACAAAGATTATCCGCCGATGTACAACTCGGCGCTGGTCATGCAGCAGCAACTCCAGGCCGTTGGGATCAACGCGCAGATGAAGGTAGTGGATTGGCCGACCTCGGTGCAACTGATGCAAAACACGACCGAAGGCTGGAACTTCCACTTCACCGGCTGGGGCACACAGCCCGCGCTCGGTTCCCTCGCGACGATGCAGTTCCTGGTGCAGCCCAATGCTACCTACAAGCCCAAGGGCGGGATGGACGATCCCGACATGCTGGCGGCCTGGAAGGGTATGAACGACCAGCCTGCGGCTGCCGATCGGCAGGCGTCGTTCGTCGCCATGCAGAAGTTGGTGCTGGAACGGGTTTACTCGATCCCGTTCGGTTCGTTCACAAAGGTGCAGGGCGTACGCGCCAATGTCGGGGGATTTGCACCCTTTCGCATCCCACGGATGGCGAATGTGTGGATGACGCCTAAGTAGGCAGCGACGATGGGGCGCGTTCTGGTCCGGCGGCTGGGGAGTGCCCTGCCGATCATGTTGATTGTCAGCCTGATTACCTTCGGCATGATCCACATGATTCCCGGCGATCCCGCGATTGCCATCGCCGGGATGTCCGCCACGGCTGAGCAGATCGCCAATATCCGGCACGATCTCGGGCTGGACCAACCGGTCTTGACCCAGCTCTGGCGCTGGTATGCCAATTTGCTGGTCGGGGACCTCGGGCGTTCGTTGCTGCTTGGTCAGCCGGTGGTGCAAGCGATGTTGCAACGCCTGCCGGTGACGCTGGCGTTGGCGGGCTATGCCCTGGTGTTGACTCTGATCATCGGAATGGTCAGCGGCATTGTCGCGGCGCTGAAACAGAACACTTGGATCGATCAAGCGGCGATGGTGCTGGCGATGTTGGGAATTTCGCTGCCGAATTTCTACCGTGGACTGCTGATG
>JBAXFK010000143.1:0-11809 GCA_037139955.1 Rhodospirillales bacterium | reverse complement strand
AATCGCAATCCGCGCTCCTCGGTCTGATCGAGGCGCGTCGCAACCGCGCCGTGGCGTTGCGGATGATGAATCGACAGGCGGAGGCCAACATCGCGTTGCAGTCGGCTAACGACATCGCATTGGGTAACGGTTTGGCCCGTCCGATTGTAACAGCGCGGCTGTATCGCACGATGGGTATCACCGCCGCCTCCGAACGCGACGACAAAAGGGCACTCCAATCGCTCGGCCAATCGACCAATGCATTCGACCGAGCATTGCCGGGCTCGAAGCCGCAGGCCGATACTAATCTTCTTTATGCGAGCCAACTGGTTCAAGGCGGACGCTTGGCCGAGGCGTTACCTTATTGCCGTTCGGCGACGAAATCGTTGATCAATCTGAAAGCTGGCACCACCCCAGCGTTGATGGCGCCTTGCCTGGATGCTTACGCGAATGGCAGCGGGGACCAGGCCGTTCTGGCCGAGATGTTTACTGCGGCGCAACTGGCTCAAGGCGGGATCACCAGCCAACAGATCGCGCAAGCCAGCGCCACCTTGGCGGAAAATGCCCGCGACCCGAAAGTGGCGGAGGCTATTCGGTTGCAGCGCGACCTGAAAAGCCAATTGGACGCGCTCTATGGCAAGCGCGACGATTTGGCTCAGGCTCTGAAAGCCGGGGTAAATCAGAATGGCCAGCAGGAACGTGCGGCCGAACTCGAAAAGACAATCGGCGAGACAGAACTGAAAGCGGCGGAGGCGGATCGGGCGCTGCAAGCGGCGTCCCCCAATTATGGCCAACTCGTGCAGGAAACCGTGAAGCCCGATGAGGTGTTCAAGGCGCTGCACCCCGACGAAGCCTTCGTCGCCCTGACATTGAGCGAGAGCGAAGGTTGGGCCTTCGCGCTGCGCAACGGCCGCATCTCGGTGTCTCGTATCGCTAAAGGCAACGATTACATTGCCAAGTTGGTCCGTCGCGTCCGCGCCGGCATCGAACTGACCACCGATCTGCCGAAATTCGATATCGATGGCGCGCGGGAGCTGTACGACCTAACCCTGCGTGGCGTCGCCCCAGCGCTGGAAGGCGTCAAAGCGGTGGTCGTCGCCCCGACCGGTCCATTGTTGTCGCTGCCGTTCGAGGTATTGCTGACCGGCCCCACAACGCAGGACAAGCTAGCCGAGGCACCATGGCTGATCCGGCAATACACCCTGGCCCATGTGCCGGCCCCCAGCAATTTTGTCAGTCTGCGCAAAATCGCCGAAGGTTCTAAAGCAAGCCAACCATGGTTCGGATTCGGGGAATTCCGCCCGGTGACCCGCGCCCAGGCGGAGCGGAGTTTCCCCGGCGCAACCTGTGGCGACAGCGCGCGCGCGCTGTCCGGTCTGCCGCTGCTGCCATATGCGAAAAAAGAGCTCGATGCCGCTCGGATGCTGTTGGGAGCGAATACATCGGACGAGCTGCTCGGGGTTAACTTCACCGCCGAACGCGTCCGCATGGCGTCGTTGAAGAACTACAAGATACTGCAATTTTCCACTCACGCCTTGCTGCCGACCGAGTTGCGGTGTGCGAGCGAGCCGGCGATCGTGACATCGGCGCCCGGTGGCGCGCAGGATGCGAAGGGTGCGTTACTGACTGCGTCGCAGGTGGTGTCGATGGATTTGGATGCCGATTTGGTGATCCTATCGGCCTGCAATTCCGGTGGACCGGGTGGCACAACAGCCGGCGAAAGCTTGTCCGGCCTCGCGCGTTCCTTCTTCTACGCGGGTGCGCGGTCGCTGCTGGTGACCCACTGGTCGGTCAACGATCAGGTTGCGGCCTATCTGGTCGCCGACACGTTGCGGCGCATGCGGGCCGACCCCAGCCTCGGAATCACGGGGGCGATGCGAGATTCCCAGTTGGCGATGCTGGCCGGCGCCGGGAAAGATTTCCCGCCCGAGATCGCGCACCCGTTCTTCTGGGCACCTTTCGCCGTGATCGGCGAAGGGTTGTCGCGCCCGGCGACCGGGAAAACTGCGACGAAAGCATCCGGACGGGTGGCGTTGTAACCATATCGACGGTAGCGATCGCCCCCCGTCCCGTGCGATGACTGGGCATGCCAGACAGCATGCCCAACCTGGACACGGCCTCCATTGCCGCTGAGCTAATCGCGGTCATCGTTGCGGTGACCGATGGAGAGCCGCGTGTGTTGACCATCGAAGAAGGCCGGGTTCTGCCATCCGGCGCGTTCGAATCCGGTCATCGCTCCCTCCAAGCGGGATTGCGATCCTGGGTGGAACGCCAAACCCATCATCCTCTGGGCTATGTCGAGCAATTGTATACCTTCGCCGACGGCGATCGGACCGACAGCGCTGCCCAGCGCGTCGTTTCGATCTCCTACCTCGGTCTCACGCGGGAGGCGCGGCTGGCGCGCGAACCAGGGGCCGGTTGGCTGAGCTGGTATCGCTTCTTTCCATGGGAAGATTGCCGTGCCGCCGCCGCCACGGTGGCCGGCGAAGAATTGATGCCGCGCCTGCGTCATTGGGCCACGGGCAAGCGCGAACGTCAGCACCGGCTCGCGGTGAATTTCGGTCAGGACGGTCAGCGCTGGAACGAAGAGCTTGTCTTGCAGCGCTACGAATTGCTCTGGGAAGCCGGTCTGGTGCCGGAAGCCGGCGGCGAAACTGCTAGCCCCGGCCAACCCATGGCACACGACCATCGCCGCATTCTCGCGACCGGCATCGCGCGGTTGCGCGCTAAGATCAAATATCGTCCGGTGGTGTTCGAACTGATGCCGCCATCGTTCACGCTCTTGCAGTTACAACGAACGGTGGAGGCACTGGCCGGGCGCTTGCTGCATAAGCAGAATTTTCGTCGGCTGATCGACCAGCAAGATCTGGTCGAGGAAACCGGCGAAGTCGCCACCGAAACCGGTGGGCGCCCGGCGAAATTGTTTCGGTTTCGTCGGGAAATTTTGGCCGAACGCGCGGTGGTCGGGACCAAACTGCCGCTGGTGCGTGCGGTTCGGTAGCGACGCCCCCGCCGGTTGGGTTCAGAACTCCCCGCTGCGGTAAATTTCGTCCAAACGCTTTGTTTGTTCTTCGGAGGTTTCTTCCCAGCCCTTGCCGCGACGGCGGAGCGTGCCGGTGAACTTGGGTTTTTCTTTCGCGTTGAACGCTCGGCGGCCTTCTTCCCCATCCGTGGTGGTCTGGATGAGCAGATGATTCATAAGGTTCTGTACATGCCACGCCTGATCGGTGGGCAGGTCACCGAAGCGGACTACGAATTCTTTCATCATCCGGGTCGCGAGCGGCGGCAGATCGACGATATGGCGCGCGAGCGTCTCCGCTCGGGCAAGCAAGTCGGCATGCGGAACGACTTCGTTCACCAACCCGACCCGTAAGGCTTCGGCGGCGTCGAACGGTAAATCGGTCAGCAGGATTTTCATCGCGTCTGCGTAGCGAAGTTGCTTGGTCAGCAGCGCCGCGCCGGGGCCGTTGCCGACCCAACCCTGCGTCGTCAGGCCGAATTTGAAACGGGCATTTTCGGCGCTGGCGAGACGGATATCGGTCGAGGCCAATAGCATATACATGCCCGCACCCGCCGCCCAACCGTTCACGGCAGCGATGACCGGTTTGAACACGCGCGGATAATGGTCGCCCATCCGACCGTCCACCCCGGTTTTTTGTCCATGCACCGTTCCGGCGAGGGGCCAGAAAATCTTTTGGGTGCGCAGGAACTCCCGCTCTTCTTCGGTCACGTCGGGACGGGGGGCGAGGTTGTGGCCGCCGCAGAAATGCTTATCGCCTGCACCGGTTATGATAGCGCACCGAATGTGCCGATCTTCCCACAGATCGATCCAGGCAGCCGAAATGTCGTCGGACATTTTTTTGTCCAAGATATTCGCTTTTCCGGGGTTGTTCAGCGTGATGTAAGCGACACCGTCGCGCTTGGCATAATCTAAAGGCATCCGCTCAGCTCCAGCTTTGCCGCAGGGAATTGGCGATTGCGCGGATCGCGGTGTCGGACGCGCGCAGCATCTTGCCCATCGAAATGAAACCGTGCAGTTGCCCGCTGAAATACAGGCTGTCGACCAAGACGCCGTCCAGCTCCAACCGTTTCGCGTAGGCCAAACCCTCGTCGCACAATGGATCGTGTGCGGCGACGATCACGACGGCCGGCGCCGTGCCCGCGAGCGTTGCTGCCCGCAGGGGGGAGGCGCGCCAGTCGTAGGCGTCGGCTTGGGTGCGTAAGTAATGGGCGATGAACCATTCCATCGTGCGGGCGACCAACGGGAAACCGTCGATAACTCGCCGATATGAACCATGCGTCATCGCCATGTCGGTCGCGGGATAGATCAGGATTTGGTGGGTCAACGCGATGCCGTTATCGCGCGCATAAAGCGCTGCGGCCGCCGCGAGATTGCCGCCCGCGCTGTCCCCACCCACTGCGATTTTCGCCGAATCGATGCCGATCTGTTCCGGTTGGTCCACGGCGAAGCGCAAGGCGGCGATGGCGTCGTCGTAAGCTTCGGGGAACTTATGCTCGGGTGCCAGGCGGTAATGCACCGACATCACGGCACAGCCGGCGTCGTTTGCGATGCGCCGGCAAAGCACGTCGTGCGAATCGAGATCGCCCAGGACCCAACCGCCGCCATGGTAGTAAACCACGCAGGGCAGTTTCGCTGCGGGATCGGTACCGATCCCGCGATAGAATCGCACCGGCACGTCGCCAGGGATCGAGAAATCGCGAACCGACGCAACCTCGGCCGGGTCGGCTTGCAGGGCGGGCCGGCCGGCGGCGAATGCGATGCGCGCCTCGGGTGGGGATAGGCTATCCAGCGCCGGACGACCTGCGCGCTTGATTAGGTCCAGGAGGTTGAGGACATCCGGATCGAGAGTCATATCGTCGCCTTGCAATTCAGGGGCTCCCGCCAGGGTTGCCCGTGGCGGGAGCGCGTTGGTTACTTCAGGAACCGATGGAAGAACTGTGCGGTCGGATTGTGCGATAGTTCCGACACTTTGGTTGCATTATCGATATACAACGTTTCCAGATAGCCGCCGGCTTTGCGATAGTTGTGCGCGAAACGCAGCGGCTCGTTCAGCTCGACCGGCGATTCCGGGTCGCGATAGTCGTGGGTTTGATCGGGTTGGCCCTGGATCCACAGGGTTGGCGGCATCTGTACTTTCTCGCCTTTTTCCAACATCAGCATCGGATTGCCCTCGATCATGCCGGCCGCCCCGCCCCAGAAAACTTCCTGCCGTTCGGGGATGTCGGCGATCCACGCCGGCGGTGTCGCGCTATCGCGTAGACGCCGCGCGTGATTGTAACGAGAGATCGGGTTGATCACCGGCCATTGCATGACGATTGCTTGCGCCGTTGCGTCGGTTGGCGCTAGGCCCGGCGGCAGCGGAATGGATTCATACCGCGCATCGTGCGGTCGCATCGACGACAGCATCGCCAGATGCCCGCCGGACGAAGTGCCCGACACGCCGAATTTGGTCGGATCGCCGCCAAACCGAGCGGCGTTGGCTTTGAGCCAGCGGATGCCGTAGTTGATGTCGGATAGGCAGGCGAGATAGCCGTCGCCGGCGTGCCGGAAATCCATCGCCGCGACGACCAAACCGCTCGCGGCCAGGACGCGGTCGCGCGCATCGCAATCGTTCAGGTCGCTGCGGCTCCAGGCGCCGCCGTGCAAATCGGCTACCATCGGGAACGGTCCGTCGCCGGTCGGACGATAGAGCCGCAACAGGATCGATTTGTCGTCGTGACGGATATATTCGATATCCTCGGTCGTGAAGGCATAGGTCTGGGCTGACATGGGACGATTTCCTCCGGTTGGTCGCGATGAAGCAACGCGGTCCGCCATTGCCGACGGTTTACCCGTCGCGCACTGTAAGTCGAACCGGTCGTCAGGACTAGAGCCAGCCGATACCCCGGCCAAACTGTCGCGCCCGAATCCTCAGGATATCTTGTGGCAGATCGTCTCGGCTCCGGTCAGGGCGGCCACGGTCAGGCCGAGGCGTCCGACGAACAGAAACTCGCTCAGTCCCAGGGGATCGAGCAGCATCGGTGCGAAGCGCCAAGCTGCGTAAGCTAGGGCTGTAGCCGCGATGGGGAGGACGAACCTCACGGCGTAGCCGCCGCGAAATCGGTGCGGAAAATCAATAGATCGCCGAGTCGCTCCACCGTCCCGTCCATTTGCTGGAGTATGCCGGTACGGTCGCGGAACGCGTCTGGCAACGCATGCCCGTTCTTGTCGCCCATCAGCAGGAAGCCGGTGCCCTCCACTGGCGAGGTAGTCACGAACACGGGCGGTACGCCGCTGGCAATGCAGACATTGGCACATGCCTTGTGCGCCAACCCATTGCCGGGTCGCATCACCCCCGATACGCACTTCCCGTCGCAGATTTCACCGGTCAGGCGCCAAATGCCGAGCGGCGTCGCGACAGGTGTGGGTGCCGGTCCTTCGGCTGGCTGCAAATCCACCCCCACCATCGCGTCGATGCTACCGCGCTTGACGCCGGCTCCGGTCGCCCTGGCGCGCTTGCCATTCAGTGCAGCGGCCGTTTCCTGGACCCCGACCTTGCCGCCGCCCGACAGTAGAATGGTATGCCCGTTCGGGTGTGCGGCGTCGGGGTCGAGCACCAACAGCGGATAGGGTTCGGCGACGACGATCCCGGTCAGATCTTTGTCGCCGGAAAAATCTCCACCGCCGGGGTCGTCGATCGCAACCCCCAGGGCCAGCGCCAAACCGCAGAACAAGGCCAATGTCATCGCGCACACCGACGCCAGAAAGCCTGCCGATGGCAGAATCGAGCGGAGGTTCCAGCCGACGAAGAACGGGCTCATGCGACCCTCAGCGGTTCGACATATGTCCCCGGCGGGTTCGGGCGGGGATCGAGCAACACTGTTCCGTCTTCCAGTTTCAGCCGATAGGTCGCCAGTTTCTCGGTATAGGGGGGCGGTGCGCACCCGTCGGCCAGTCGGTACTGGAAGCCGTGCCAAGGACAGGCGATGCAGCCGTCGAGGACCGCGCCTTCCCCCAACGGGCCGTTCTGATGGGCGCAGAGATTGGTGACCGCCGACAACCGCCCCTCATGCCGGAAAATCGCCACCGGATCGGAGCCGGCGATCGGAACCACGATGGCGCGGCCTTCGGCAATGGCATCTGCGGGACCGGCAGCGATCCAGTCCCCGCGTTGTGTCGAGGGGGGCGCCGGACGTCGCCCTGCCGCGACATGGAGCGTGCCGACCGTCGTCGCACACAATGTCATGACAACCGCGAGCATCGGATTGCGGGCCGTTTGCAATGCGCCTAGCGCGACATGCAGCACGACGGCGGTGTACCCCGCGTACAGGCCCATATGCAGCGCTTTCCAGACCCGTGGGGTCAGAAAACTCAGCCAAAAATCGTGACTGGTGGCGGCCAACAGTACCAAGATCGCCAGGGCGAAGATCCCGAACGCCTCGAACGGGAACCCGCTGAGTTGTCGGAAGCTGGTGTTGGCCGACAGCAGCGCCACATAGGGATCGAGCGGCGAGTAGGAGAAATACCATTCGAACGCCGCGTTCGCATGGGTCAGCGCCACGGCGCAGGTCAGCACACCGAAATGCCTGCGATTGTAAAGCAGCGGCAGAAATCGCCGGTCCAATCGCGCGGCCGGTCCAATGCACAGGATCAGCGTCAGTAGAAGGAACGCGCAGGTGCCGAAAGCGGCCATCCGAGCGGAATAGTCGTCCAAGGGTAGGGTGGTGTGCTGGAAGCGCGGGGCGACCCAAAGGAAAACCCCGATATAAACGCCCACCGCCGCTAGCAACACAGCGTCGTAGACCAGCTTGCTCGGGTTCCAGCCGACGGGCACGTACCGAGCGCTCATGGCGGAGACAACCGGATGGATGGCGCTTCCTGTGGGCCGGAGGGACGGATCGCGAGCGCCCCCACCAATACCGCCGGCAGTGCGACCAGCAGCACCCGCCATATCCAGCGATGCGCTGTTCGGTGGCCGCGCCTCATCGCCGGATTTCCAGCAAAGCCCAGCGCCATAGCACAATAGGCCAGAGCAGGATGACGCCGGGAACCAGCAGCGGGCGGAACGTGTAGGCGCCCGGTGCGATGGGGTCGATCCGATCGATCCCCCAAAGCAGGAAGACCGCCGCGACCGCAAGGCCCGCCGTTCCATAAAGGGTTGCCGCTTGCACGATCGTTGCCGCCATGGTGGAACGCTACAACATGCCGGTGAAGCCCGCCAGTACCACGGCGAACTTATCGCCGAAGCCGCGCGAGCCGGGTACTTGGGACAGTCGTGGCAGATCGCGGCGAGCCAAGACGGCCGGCAAAGCAGCGGCGATGGCCTGTTTAGGAACCTGAATGCGGCGGGAAGCGGCCAGAAAGTCCGCTGCCTCGAATGCGAGTTTTTGCACGACCGGCGAAGGGTCGGCGCCGCCCGTTATGGCTTCGGGCACCAGCCCGTGTTCGGCGAGCACCTCGGCCGGGAGCAAGCAACGGCCTTGCGCTGCAAGCACGCCCACGCTGCGCAACATCCCTGTCGCACCGTAGGCCGCGCCGAAGGGGCGAAATGCCTCCGGGTCGGGGGAACCCAGTAGCCGAGCGGCGGCGACAGCCAAGCCGCCGGCGCCGGCTAGGAGGTAGGATCGCCAGTCGGCGAGGGTTTCTACGCAGGGATCGGCCTCGGCCTCCCGCGCGTCGACGATCGGCACAAGATCGGACGGCACCAGCAGGCCTTGGGCGATGGCGTCGGACAGGGGCGTCGCGACCTCGTGCCGGCGCCGGGTGCCTTCGACGATTTCCCGCCACCATTGCAGGCGAATCCGCGCCATATGCGGCTCGCTGACGACCTCCCGTGCGCGCGCGAGTTCGTGGTTGAAGGCGTAGAGGGTCAGAAGTGCGTCCCGTCGAGCCGGCGGCGCGAACAATGCGGTCAGAAACCGGTCGGGGTCGTGCCGGCGCACCAGCTCGGTTATCGTAGTATTCATGACTCTCATGGTGGCGCGGATCGCGGCGTCGTGCGAGATTGCTCCGCCCCGGTTGGCGCACTACAAGCCCGCCGGTACCCGTAACATCGGAGGATTCCAATGGCTTTCGAACTGCCGACCCTGAATTATGCCAAAACCGCCCTCGGCGCGAAGGGCATGTGCGAGGAAACCCTCGACCTGCACCATGGCAAGCACCACCAAGCCTATGTCACGGCGCTGAATGGCTTCGTGGCGGCCGACGCATCGCTCGCCGGCAAGTCGCTGGAAGAGATCGTGATGGCCACCGCCGCCACCCCCGGCCCGGTGTTCAACAATGCCGGCCAGCATTGGAACCACATCGTGTTCTGGGAATGCATGAGCCCGAACGGCGGCGGCATTCCGGGCAAGCTGGAAAAGAAGATCGTCGAGGACCTCGGTTCGGTCGCCGCGTTCAAAGACGCGTTCAAGGCCGCCGGCGTGAGCCAGTTCGGCTCCGGCTGGGCTTGGCTTGTGTTGGGTTCGGATGGCAAGCTGAAGGTGACCAAGACCGCCAACGGCTCTAACCCGCTCGCGGAAAAGCAGGGCAAGGTTCTGCTCGGCTGCGACGTGTGGGAACATGCCTACTACCTCGACTTCCGCAATGTGCGCCCGAATTACATCCAAAATTGGGTGGATAATCTGGCGAACTACGAATACGCTGAAGCGCAGCTCTAAGCTCTTTCGCGAATCTGCCGGGCGGGGGCTGCCTCCGCCCGGCATTTTTATATGGATTTGACGGGATGGCCTCCTCTGCCGAAATGCGCGAACAGCGCGCCGCCATGGAATTGGCGTTGGAACATTTGCAACGCGAACGCGGTGGCGACGATGCCGATGTAGCGACAGCATTGCGCGACCTCGGCCGCATCGCGCACGAATTGGGGGAGATGGAGGACGCGCAAGCCTTGCTGCGCCGCGCCATCGCCATACACACGATAACGATGGGTGCCGAACACCCGGACACCGCGACGGATATCAATCATTTGGGGCTGGTGTTGCACGACATCGGCGACCTCGATGCGGCGCATAACGCATTCGAGCGGGCGTTGTCGATCGATGAGGCGCATTACGGCAACAATCACGTCGCCGTCGCGCGGGACGTTAACAATCTGGCCGGCGTGCTGCGCGACATGGGCGATAATTTTTCCGCTCGCACCGCCCTGCAATGGTCGCTGCGCATTTATGTCGAGCATCTGGGCGAGGAACACTCCACCACCAAATCGGTGTCGCGCAACTTGCGCTTGATGGGGTAGGACCCTACGGTTCGGTTGTTTTTAGGGGAGAGCGAAATGACGAAAATCCTGGTCGTCCACGGTGCCGGTATGAACATGCGCGGCAAGGTTCAAACCGAGATTTTCGGTACCATGACGCTGCCGGAATACGACGCGCACATCCAGAGCTACGCGAAGGAACTGGGCGTGGAGATCGAGATTTTCCACTCGAATATCGAGGGCGAGATCGTCAACAAGCTCTATGCAGCGAACGATGGCGATTTCGATGCGGCGATCTTCAATCCGGCGGGATTCTCGCGCGGCTACCCGGCGCTGACGGCGGCGATTGGACAGGTGCGGTTTCCGACGATCGAAATGCATATCTCGAACCCGATGCGGCGCGGGCCGGCGTCGGATACGGTGGCTGTCAGTCGGGGAGTCGTCGCCGGCTTCGGGGTGCTGGGGTATTATCTGGCATTGCGCGGATTGCGGGATACGGTTTCCAAATAAAGCCTAATGCGGCGGCAGGATCGGCCGTCGGCCATGTCGGGGCCCGCTTAACGAGGCGCCCCGACAATGTGCTACGGATCGCCAAACACAGCCTTCGATAGTGCGATCAGCGCTCGTATGTATTCTTCCCCGCTCGCTGGCGTATGCTCGAAACCGATTTCGACGCGGTAGCGGTGCGCGAACTCATTGAAGTCCTCAATCCCCTCGGACTCGGCCAGCCAGTTGCAGATACACCTGTATTCCGCAACGAGGTCGGTTGTACCATGCATTCGCAGATCGGCGGCGATTCCCAGCAATCGCTCCGCCGCAGCGGCGCTCGCTGTGTCGCCTTCGTCAGCTTTGCGCAAGCGCCACGCGGCGGCGCGGTCCAGTTCCTCGGCTTCGGGAAAATCGTCCATCTCAGGTTGCGAGCCATCCGCCATCGATGGAAATCGGGGTGCCAGTCATTTCGCGGGCAGCGTTGCCGCAGAGAAAGCGGATCAATTCGGCAACGTCCGCCGGGTCGACGAAGCGGCGCGACGGCTGGCGTTCGAGCATGAACTGTTCGACGACCTCATCGCGCGACAAATTACTGGCGGCCATTCGGGTCTGTAACTGACGTTCGGCGTTCGGTGTTAAAGTCGCGCCCGGACAGATGGCGTTGCAGGTGATACCGAACGGCAATCCCTCCAGTGCCACGCCGCGCGTAAGGCCGAGCACGCCGGCTTTGGTGGAACAATAGTCGACGCGGTTGACGGTGGCAGTTTGGCCGTAGTTGGACGACATATTGACGATGCGTCCCCAGCGGCGGGATTTCATGCTGGCCATGACCGATTTGATCAGGATGAACGGCGCGGTAAGGTTGACAGCGACGGCCTGCGACCAGGCTTTCAGCGGGAAATCCTCGACCGGGGACACATGGCGGAACACGGCGTTGTTCACCAGGATATCGATCGGTCCCAGCGTGGTTTCGGTGTGTTCGACCAGCGCCGCGATTTGGTCGGGCTGTGCCAGATCGGCCCGATGCAGCCCGATTTCGATGCCGGTTTCGGTGGCTAGGGCGGCGCGCGCGGCTTCTGCCACGTCGAGCGGCTCGAGACCGTGCAGCATGACTTTGCAACCGTCCTTTGCGAGTGCCCGCGCGGTGG
>JBAXFK010000142.1:0-11913 GCA_037139955.1 Rhodospirillales bacterium | reverse complement strand
CCGTCGGTCGGGCTTTTAGCTTAACCTACCGTCCGAAATTCCGGGACCACCTCAAGGTAGCCCATGCTCTCCAATCATCTCGAACCTCATAGGACATGTACTGGATGGCCGGCTTGCCCGCTTCGCGAAGACCTACAAATGCACCTATTCGAGATACGCCGACGACATCACGTTCTCGACCAGCCAAAAGGATTTTCCTCCCGAAATTGGCGTTCCGATCGTCGGCGCTACATGGCAGATCGGTGATGAGCTCCGCGCGCGCATCGAAGACGCGGGCTTCAAGGTCAACGACAAGAAGACGCGGATGCAATTTCGGGGGTCACGTCAGGTCACGACGGGCCTGATGGTCAACGAGAAGGTGAACATCCGTCAGGAGTATCTGCGGGCCGCACGCAATATGTGCCATGCGCTGTTCAGGACCGGAAGCTACTACAGGAAGGTTCCCGCCACGCTTGCCGGCGGTGCGACAGGAGATCCGCTGGTAAAGGAAGCAATCACCAGCCTCAACCCACTCGGCGGCACGCTCGCACATATCTACCAGGTCAAGAACGGCGCCAACCGTCGCAAGGATAGTCTGCAAAGGAAAGAGCTTACAGCACTTCAAGTACTCTATTCCCGATTTTTGTTCTACAAAAATTTTGTTGCGAATACGATGCCAATCATCGTTCCGGAAGGAAAGACCGATTCAGTCTATCTTCGCACCGCCATCCAACATCTACCGGCCTACCATCCGCAACTTGGCGAAATCGTAAACAGTAAATTCCAAGCCAAGATCAGGTTTATGAAGTTCTCCAACACCGTGACTGATGTCATGAAACTCGGTGGTGGCAGTCAAAATTTATTAGCTTTCCTCAAGCAGTACGAAGGCAATCTGCGGGCATTCAAATACGCTCCTCTTGCCTGGCCTGTGATTATTTTGTTCGACAACGACGACGGTGCCAAAGGTCTGTTTAGCTATGCGAACAGCAAGAAGCAGAAGCACATCGGCTTCAATTCAACGGATTCCTTTTACTATATGGGCTACAATCTTTATCTGGTGAAAACACCTGAAGGAAACTCGGACCAATATACCTGCATCGAGGATCTGTTTACGCAAGAACTCCTCAGAACCACGGTCAATGGCAAAACATTCGATATGAAAAAGAAAGACAACAACGAAGAGTCATATGGCAAGCACATTTTCGCACAGTGTGTTGTGATCCCGCAAGCGGCCAAGATCGATTTTTCCGGATTTACCAAGCTGCTCGACCGGATTATCGCAGTACTTAATGACCACCTCGCAAAAAAGATGGCAAAATCGTTGCCATCCCCGGCCTAACCCAACCCCGACATTGCCCCCCATTGTTGGAGTAAAAATCGATATACAGGCACGATTACTGCTCCGGGAAAGGCAGGCCGTCGGCGAGAACCGGTTCGCCGATATCGTGATCTGGCAGCTACCGCGTGCTGCACGTAGCAGCGCGCACGACAACAAATACCGGCTGACCTTATACCATTGAAGGCCGGCGTGATCGATCGGTCCGACGATGAACGGATCCTTTCTCCCTATGACGCCGTCCATATGGATTTCGTCCTGCGGGCGGCATAATGACGGGCTGACCGCGCCGCCGTTTGAATCCGCCCGCCCGCGTGCCATATTGCCTATATGCAACACGGCTCCCCCGAAGGCCTGACCGACGCCGAAGCCGCCGCCCGTTTGCAGCAGGTCGGCCCCAACCTCATCGCCCGAGAACAACCGCAATCCATGGGTCGGGAACTCCTCGGCCGAGCGCGCAACCCCTTGAACTTCTTGCTGCTCGGCCTTGCGGCGGTGTCGTGGGTCACCGGCGATGTGCGGGCGGCGGTCGTCATTGTGGCGATGGTGATCCTCAGCGTGACCCTCGCTTTCGTGCAGGAACATCGGTCCAATAAGGCGGCCGCAGCCCTCCGCGCGATGGTGCATACGACGGTAAGCGTCCGAAGGGACGGCGCGTTCAAGGACGTGCCGTTGCATACCCTGGTACCCGGCGACGTCGTGCAATTATCGGCCGGTGCGTTAATTCCCGCCGACATCCGCTTGCTCGGCAGCAAGGACCTGCACGTCAACCAATCCGCCTTAACCGGGGAGGCGATGCCGGTCGAGAAACAAGAAACACCGCCGGTTCCCCCGCCCGAAGACGTGCTCGACGCTTGCAACCTTTGTTTCATGGGCAGCAACGTCCTCAGCGGCACCGCGACCGCGATCGTGCTGGAAACCGGCCCCAACACCGCGTTCGGAAAACTCGCCGACAGCGTCGTCGGCGTGCGGGTCGAAACCGCGTTCGACAAAGGCATCGCGCGCTTTACATGGCTGATGCTGCGCTTCATCGCGGTCATGGTGCCGGCGGTATTCCTCATCAACGGCCTGACCAAGGGCGATTGGTTAGAAGCGCTGTTGTTCGCCACCGCCGTCGCGGTCGGGCTGACGCCGGAAATGCTGCCGATGATCGTGACCGTGAACCTCGCCAAGGGTGCGCTGGCGATGGCGGGAAAACGGGTGATCGTGAAGCGACTCAACTCGATCCAGAATTTCGGTGCGATGAACGTGCTGTGCACCGACAAAACCGGCACGCTGACGCAGGACAAGATTGTCCTCCAGTACCATCTGGATTTCGAAGGCCTGGAATCCCGTCAGGTGTTGGAATACGCCTTCTTGAACAGCCATTACCAATCGGGCCTGAAAAACCTGCTGGATGAGGCTGTTGTCGCTTATGTCCAGCGACCGGACTACGCCGATATCGTGCCGCGTTTCGCCAAAGTCGATGAAATGCCCTTCGATTTCCAGCGCCGCCGTATGTCGGTGGTACTGGATCGCGGCGACGGCACGCATTTGCTGATCGCCAAGGGCGCGGTCGAGGAAATCTTTGCGGTCTGCGACCATTACCGGCTCGGCGACACAACCGCGACGCTCGATCCCGCGCATTTCGACGAAGCGAAGGCGGAGATGGAGAAACTCAACAGCGAGGGTTTCCGCGTTGTCGCCGTCGCCTGTAGGGAAATCGCCGCTCCGAAAGCATCCTACACCGTTGCCGATGAAACGGGCCTGACGCTGCTGGGCTATATCGCCTTCCTCGATCCGCCGAAGGAAACGGCGGCGGCGGCGATCGCGGCATTGGGGCGGTCCGGCGTGAAGGTGAAGATTTTGACCGGCGACAACGGCACTATTACCCGCACCGTATGCCGGCAAGTGGGCATGACAGTGGACCGCATCGTGCTGGGCTCCGAGATCGACGCCCTGTCGGAGGACGCGCTGGGCGCGCTGGCCGACCAAATCGACGTTTTCGCAAAAATGTCGCCGACCCAGAAGGCGCGGGTCATCGCAGCGTTGCAGGCTCGGGGTCACGTGGTCGGCTACATGGGCGACGGTATCAACGACGGGCCGGCGCTGAAAGCTGCCGACGTCGGCATCTCCGTCGATACCGCCGTCGATATTGCCAAGGAATCGGCCGACATTGTCCTGCTGGAAAAAAGCCTCGCGGTGCTGGGCGACGGCGTGCTGGAGGGGCGGCGAATTTTCGGCAACATCGTCAAATACATCAAAATGGGCGCCAGTTCGAATTTCGGGAATATGTTCAGCGTGCTGGGAGCGAGCATCTTCCTGCCTTTCCTGCCGATGGCGCCGATCCAAGTGCTGACCAACAACCTTCTGTACGATTTCTCCCAGACCACCATCCCCACCGATACGGTAGACGAGGAATATCTGACGGTGCCCCGCAAATGGGATATCGGCAATTTGACCCGGTTCGTGCTGTTTATCGGCCCGATCAGCTCGATCTTCGACTACATCGCGTTCGGCACCATGCTTTACGTGTTCGACGCCTGGGACAAACCGGGCCTGTTCCAAGCCGGTTGGTTCGTCGAGTCGCTGCTGACGCAGACTCTGATCATCCACATCATCCGCACCGCGCGCATCCCGTTCCTGGAAAGCCGAGCAAGCACGCCGCTGATCGCGACCACCATTGCGATAGTGGCAATCGGGGGGGCAATCCCTTACACCCCGATCGGCACTATGCTCGGCTTCGTGCCGCTGCCGCCGCTCTATTGGGTGTGCGTCACGGCGATGATGTTAGCCTACGCGGCGCTGACTCACGTCGTAAAGACATGGTTCGTGCGACGCTGGGGGATGTAGGAGAATCACACCGAATGCCGGATCGGCGCACCAGACGTTCTTCGAACATGCGCTTCCTGCCGTGGTTGCTGCTGTATTCGTTGGTGGTCGCCTATGGCAGCACCGTCATCGGCCCCAAGGGCATCAACTACGTACCGATGGACCCGTCCGATGCGCTACGGGAATTCACGAAACGTGCCTTCGTCTGGGTGAACAACGGTTCCGATCAGCGGGCGGACTGGATGGGCAACCTCGCGATGTTCGTGCCCTTCGGATTCATGATGCTGGGCACGGTAGCGCCGCGCCTGAACCGAGGCATCGGTGCATCGATCGCGACATTCGTGGCATTCCTATTGTCGGTCGTCTTCCTGATGGGGGTGAAATACGCCCAACTCTTTTTCCCGCCACGCACCGTCACCTTGAACTACATGATCGCGCAGGCATCCGGCGCATTGATCGGTATCGTGCTCTACCAGCTCGCGCACAATCAGTTGGTGCGGCTGCTTTGGCGCCGAGCGGGCGGGTATCGCGAAACCCTGCGAAGCTTGCTGTGGCTGTATTGTGCGGCTTTATGCGTGTTTCTGCTTATGCCGCTGGATTTCGCGCTCAGCCTCGACGACCTCATGGTGCGGGTGGACCGCGTGCCGACGTTGTTGTTCCATATTACCGGCGAGGGACGGCCGCGTGCGGTCCAGGCCGTGTTGCTTTTCAGCACGGCAGTCGCGATGATTCCGTTCGGTATGCGCATGGTACTGGCGCGCTACGGGCGCAACCGCTTCTTCGAGGAAGCCTTGCTGCGCGGTTTCGCCTGGTTGGGACTGCTATTCGTGGCGACTGCGCTGCTGCTGAGCGGTGTGCCGGCCCTGATTTCCCTGGTGTTTCGTGCCACCGGGATCGTGGCAGGGATTTGGATGATGCGCACACTGGTGCGTCAGGACCCCAACCGCCTGCGGGAATGGCTCGGCCGCAAAGCGTTGTGGCTCGTACTCCCCTATTTCCTGATCCTGTTGTCGGTAAACGGTTTGGTTTCCACCCATTGGCAAACCCCGCAGGAGGCTCTGCGCAATCTCTATACCCTCGGGCTGTTGCCCTTGTTCGACTACTACATCGTGACCAAAGCCACGGCAGCGAAGAACATCGTGGCGCATGTGGTGATGTATTTACCGATCGGGGTGTTCGTCTGGCTGCGTGGCTACCGATCGGGCGTGGCCGGCCTCTCGGCGTTGCTGCTGGCGGCGGCGGTGGAACTCGCCCGCTATTTGCGGCCCGGGCTGGAAGGCGACATCAATGCCGTCGCGCTCGCCGGGCTGTCGGCCTTGTTCACCGCACGGACGATGCCGGGCGTGTGGCATTTGCTGGAAGGCGTCACGCTGCCGACCTTACTGCGGCCCACCGCACAAGTGCTCGGTTGGCGGGAGCGCGCGGCGGCAGCCCGATTGCGGGAGTCGGCTGTCGTCGCGGAACAATCGCACGCGGAGCATGTCTAGGGGGAGCGTCGATCCTCCCACAGCAACATTCCGGCCCAGCAGATCATCGCGAAAAGGGCGACAATCCGGGGCACCTCCAGCACGTAGTCCGACACGCCGGAGACCATGAACGATCCAACCGCGCCCGCCACGATGGCACCCATCGGATCGCCCCGGAGCGCCGCCCGCAGGCCCCCGGCCAAAGACAAGCCGCACAGTGTCAGTAACGAGATCAGACCTAGGGCGCCGAGTTCGAACAACTGCATGATGTACTGGTTCTTGATCCGCCACGACAAATGGTCGTCGTCGGTAAACAGCCAGCGGTCCAGCCCGTGCTCGAAATCGCCGTTCGCGAGCAACTCGTTGCCGGCCGCATCCCGCAGGCTCACATCGTCGAATGCAACCGTATTGCCCAACGCGGGGACATAAAGAGCGAATTCTACCGGCTTGCGAATGAACTCGGCGATCGTAACATCGCCCAGACCCTTGCCATCTACAACAGCGGCAACGCTTTCCCACTCGCCCGGCCGCTTCGGGGATATCTGCCCGCCCCGGCAATTTTCGGAATACAACAGGACTTTGTCGCATATAGCAAAGGCGATGGCGGCGGATGGCGCATCGCCACGGAAGCGCAAGGTCAGCCGCAGCGGGCCGGGGGCCGGAATAAGGATCTTCTGGCCGAAATAAAGCGGTGTCAGGCTGTGCAACAACACGAACGATCCCTGCCCGTCCGGTTCCAGACTCAGATCGCTGGGCCGATCGGTCGGGGCACGCATCAGCATCGCCCGTTGATAGGTGCCAAGCCCCATGCCGAACAGGTCGGCGAACAAGCCGGAATCGCGGACAGACCAGCCTTCTTTCCAGTTGGCTTCTCGGGTCAGCAGGTCTTCGGCCAGGGTCCCAAAGCGCTGCTGCATCATCGTGGAGGACGCCGCCGCGCCGATGACGGCCAACACCAGCGCCAACGGAATCAGCACGAGACCCAGCGACGCCCGCCCGCGTCGTCGTGCCGCCAGCAGCATGCCGAGACCGACGATTCCGCTAGACCCCAAGGCGGCGGCATAGGCGGTGCGGGCAAAGGTGACGGCCAGCGCATAGGCACCGCCGAGGCCGATGAGGATGGCTAACGACCAAGCCAGCCAGCGCGGGCGCCCAAGGCCGAGGGTCAGCACGAACGGCAAAGCCATCGCGACATAGGCACCGATATGCCCGCCGCCGATCCGCATGCTGGTAAACGGCCCAACCACCCGATAATCGGTCGCGAAATCCATCAGCCCCACAAAAAGCGCCCGCTCGATCGCGACCTCTATCGCGACGACGGCCAACCCGGCGGCGATGCCGCAGCCGAGCCATAGGGGGGTATCGCCATGGGTACGATGGCGTTGGCGCATGAATGGGAGGAGCGCGAGGGCTTCCACGACGCCTTTCAACAGACGCAACGCGTTGTCGGGTCGCAGATAAGGATTGTCGGAATGTCCAGTGTACCCAAGCGGGGACGAAAGGCCGATAGCGGTGCCGATCGCATAGGATGCCATCAGCAGCAGCAACACCGCGCGCGGCCATCCCGACACCAAGAAGTCGGTGCGGCGTAATGGCATCCGAGCGATCAGGACCGCGAGCGTTGTTAGCACGAATAGATCGTGCGATTTCAAAACGGTCCAACCGGTCCAGAAGCCAAGATCGAGCGCTGGCAGCACTGCGGGCAGGACCAGTAAAAACGCCACCGGCCAGCGCCATAACACGGCGGCATAGAGTACGATTGCCGCCGCGAGGGGCCACGGCGTCAGCGGGAAAATCGCCAAAATCCAGACGATCGGCACGATAAAAAGGCCGGACAGCAGATACCGGGCAAACATGACGATGGGTCTCTCTTTGTCGCGGCCAATCGTGGCGGTAGTGTGCCGCGTATAGCCTGCCGCGATCGGCACGGCCATGACAGGGGAAACGATCTATGCGTGCTTCGGTCGGTATAGCGATCGCTTTCGGTATAGCGTTCGTTTTCGGTCTGGGCACGGGCATGGCCTGGGCGGCCGATCCCGTCTCACTGCCGCCGGGGTTCGTGCAAGTCGGACTTTCGGCCGACGAGAATGCCACCGCCGGCAATAACGCCACCCGCATCGCCCGCGACAATGCCGGCCATGTGCATATGGTATGGGTCGATAGCGGACGCCCCGGCGCACCGACCGGCCCGGTCTACCGCCGCCTGACCGTCGCGGCCGACGGCACCGTGACCTTCGACACCGACCCGATCTACATCGCCGATAAAACGCCGGGCGACTGGAACGCCTATCCCGCTTTGGCCGCTGCGGGCGATGCCGTCTACCTCGTATGGCAGGGCGGCGGCACCGCGCGGGTGCGCAAGGTGACGACCGGACCGTCCGGTTACAGTTTCGGCCCGGCGATCGATACTGGCGCGAAGAGCGAGGGACGCGATGTCGGCCCGGCGATCCAGGCGGATGCGAGCGGGGTGCGCGTGGTCACACCGGCCGGGCAATTCGCGTTCTCGGCCGACGGCGGACAGACTTGGAAAGTCGATACCGTCCCATTGCCGGCCGGGCAGCATATGAAAACAGCGTCGCTGGCCGCCGATCCGGCGGGCGGAACGATCCTAGCGTTCAGCAGCGTGGTGAAAGAAGTCAAGGAAAGCGCCAAGGCCGTTGGATCGGGCGGCTACTGGCAGCTACGCACCATCCGCCGCACGCCCGAGGGCCAATGGACCGACGCACAAGACGTGTTGGACAAATTCCCCGGCTGGGCGGCACCGCAGGGAGAGGACGACTCGCTCGCCGACTGGGTGCGAGTGGGCTCGGACAGCGCCGGCGGGCTGCATCTGCTGTGGCACGGCACCGGCATTTCGCGCATCTACGGCAACGACCAAGCGTACTACGCCTACCGCGAACCGAAGGGTGTCTGGCACACCCCGATCCCGTTGATCGCCCAGGATGCGGCCCGAGGCATCGCGTTCTCCTTCGCACCATCGATGACGCTAGACGGGGAAAAGATCGTCGCGACCGTGTTTTACGACATATACGATGGCAAACGCTGGGCCGGGTTCGACGCGGATCTGATCCCGTTTCTGCGCGGTGTCGCCGATGGCAAGCCGGTGCCGCTCACCCATTTTGTGCGCACATCGATCGACGAAAAGAAGCCGGCGATGGCGCTCAGCACCCGTTTCCCGTCCGCCGCTCTGGCACCGTATCGCGCGGACGGGAAGGTATGGCTGGACGCAGTGGAGACGTTCATCCCTATGGGCGTTCCGGAATCGCCGAAGCTTATCGTCTACCACCGCGTCGATGCGTCGGGGATGTTGCGTCCGTAACGGGCGTTTTTACACGCCCAACTGGGTTGCCAAATCCTCGATATCGGTCGCAACCACGTCCCAATCCTGCTCGGCGCTGTAATCGCGCTTCTGGAGCGGGCCGTATTCGGTCGGACGCGGCCAGAACGCGGTCATCAGGCCGGCTTTGCGCGCCGCGCCGAGATCGCCGTTATGCGCTGCGGCCATCATCACCTGCCCCGGCTCCAAATCCATCAGCTTGGCGACGCCCAGATATGTCTCGGGGTCCGGTTTGAAATGCCCGAACAGGTCCGATCCGAAGATCATGTCCCACGGCAGCCCGGCGTGTTTGGCCATATAAGTCAGCAACGACACATTGCCGTTCGACAACGGTCCGATGACGAACTTCGTCTTCAACCGGGTTAGCCCTGCCACCGAATCCGGCCAACCGTTCAGCCGATGCCAGCCAAGGTTGATGTGCACCGAATCGGCCTCGGTCAGGCCACGAATACCGAAATCGGCAACCAGCTTGTCCAGCGACGCCCGATGCAACGCGTCGAGCTTGGTCCATGGCTGCTCGCCCTTGCGCACCCGGTCCATCGAGGGGTGGTAGGCCGCGCGCCATGCATCGACCAGAGCCGGCCAATCCGCCGTTACCCCGCGCTGCGCACCATAAGTCGAGAGGTCGGCGATCAGGCTGCCGCGCCAATCGACGACGCTGCCGAAAGTGTCGAATACGATCGCGACGGGTTTCTTACTTGGCATGGCATCCTCCTGCTTCGGCCCGAAACCAACCCGGATCGGTCGGTGCGGTCAAGCGCATCCCGTCAGAAAATACCGAAGATCCCGCGCAGAAAGCCTGGGGTCAGCATGCTCAATGGGTTCACGAAGACCGAGGGATCGTTCAGCGAACCCTTTATCGTATAGCGCGCGACGAACAACCCGCCGCCTTCTTCGCTGCGAAATACCCCGCCGAACAGGGGGATTTTGCCCAACAGGGAGTTGAAGAAATAGGCCGGGACGATGGTTCCCTCAATGTTCGCGATCTCGGCGTGCATGTCCAGATGGCCCTTGACGGTCATGCCCAACGAGGGGCTGAAAGCCCTCGCGTCGCGCAGCTCGAGATCGTCGTCCGATAGTACGAACGGCGCCGTCAGCGTGGAGAACCCGAGGCCCGGCCCGCTCACGACATCCACCAGCCCGTACAGCGTCATCGCCTGCAATAGCTTGCCCAGTGCCGGCGCCCCGCGCACCCGGAAATCGGTTATCTCCGCCATCCCGCTCAGCGCGTGCGCGGCATTGGTATCGTCGAATGTACCGGTCAGCGTCAGCGCACCGCCTTGCATGGTGTGGATCGCGTCCAACCCGCGCAGAAATGCGCCTGCGTCTGCGGCCGTCGCAGTCGCGCGCCGCAGCCCCTTTTCCGCAGCGATCCCGATACCGAACGGCGCGGCCGCCTGGGTCGAGCCGGCGATGCGTAACCGCTGAAATATCCGCCCGTCGTTGGCGACCTCCACACGCACGGACTGTGCCTCGACAGCGTTCGCCAACAGCACGCGGCCGAACGAGCCGGTCATTGTCCAGGCCGGCCCCGGAGGCGGTTCCGGCTTGGATTTATCCCGCGACGGCGGTTTCTCGACGATCTTCGCCGCCAAATCCAAGCTCGGGCCATTCAACACAAACCCGATCGGACCGCCCTGCGGTATCCGAATGCTACCGGCAAGCTCGTTACGACCGAGTTGCGCTCGGTCCACGCGCAAACCCGCGATCCGCCCGTTGGCGACGTCCGCGACGCCGCGCATCGATAGGTCCGTACCCTCGACGACGATGTTGTCGATGCTGCTCAAGCGGTCTTTGGCCAACACCAACCGAGCGGATGCTTTCGCCGGCCTACCTGCGGGCTTCGCCCAGGCCAGGGGTTCGATGCCGAGAATGGCCCCGGTCAGGTCGGCTTCCACGACGATATCGCCCTCGCCGTTATTCAGCTTGCTCCACACGGCGGTCATCGGAATATCGCCCGACACCAAATCCAAGGTGTCTAGGCCGGTGGCATTCAACTGCGCGACGCTCGGTTTTCCGGCGACCGCGATGCGCTGCGCCACATCCCTCGGCCGACCGGCCTGAAAATCTATCAGGCCGTCGATCTTCGCAGCGATGCCGCCGATCTGGCCGGTGCCTTTGAAGGTCAGTTGCTTCTTGTTCGCCGCGATCTCCAGATCGCCCTTTTCCAAATCGCGGCCCGCCGCCACGCCAGTCAGATGCCCCTGGCGCAGTTGGGCCGTCGCACCGATCTCGACGTCGTCCAGCGTCATCCGGTTCTCGAGCGGTAAAGCGATCCTCAACGACACCGTCGCCTCGCCCGAGGGGTCCCGCAGGTCGACGGGATGGGCACTCAGCAGTTTCAGTCGCGGTTCTTTCAACAGCGCGATTACGTCCGCCAGCGGCCCGTTGGCCTGCACCGCGATTTCGGCATCCTGGTCCTTTTCCGACAATCCGACGATGCGCATCGTGCCGCCGGTCAGCACGATCGGCGCGCGCGTGCCGACCCGCTGCTGGCCTGCGGTCAACACGATATCGATCGTATCCGCATCGATCAGCCGGATGCGGGCCTGCCCCCGCTCGGCCGGCGGAACCGGGCGAAGCCAATGCACCGAGACATTGTCCGCGTCCAAACTGCCCGAGGCCTGCGTCAGCGCCACGCCGCTAAAGTCGCTGTTCGCCTCCAACCCAACCGTCAGGCGGCCGTCACGGATAAGGCCGTCGGTCATATTCTCGGTCAGCCAGGGACGGGCGCCACCCCCCACACCGACCGGCCAAAGACGCGGCAGATCGGCGAGACCGAGCCGGTCCAACCCGATGTTCAACGTCGCGGCCAGACGTGTCGCACCCCGTTTCACGCTGCCGCTCAACGACAGCACCGTGTCGGATCGCCCGTCGGCGCCCGGTAAGACCAGCGTGCTACCGTCGATTCGGAATGCCTCGGGCCGGCCGGAGACAGTCGCCGACGCCGATCGAATGGGTAAGGTCACCTCCCCCATTCGCAT
>JBAXFK010000141.1:0-12029 GCA_037139955.1 Rhodospirillales bacterium | reverse complement strand
GGTTTTTAGCTTAACTGGGTCGCCAGACTGTCCGAAGAACCCCGACCACCTCAAAGCCCATGCCGCTCACGCCAGTAGCGCGTCGATTGCCGTGGCCATCCGAACATCGCGTTTGGTCAGCCCGCCTGAGTCATGGCTCGAGAGTTGGATGACCACCGTATTCCAAACATTGGACCAATCGGGATGGTGGTCCAGACGCTCCGCCAGCAATGCGACGCGGTTCATGAAGCCCCAGGCTTCGTTGAAATCCTTGAAACGCAACGTGCGCTCGATGGCATTCCCCTCCTTCGCCAGCGCCCAGGCCGGCAGTGACAGCGCAAGGGCGTTGCGTTCGGCGTCGGTCAACAATATGGACATGGCCTTTCTCCTTCCCGCCAAAGATAAGCATGAGCGACCTGCGTAACCCCATCCCTGTTTTCGGCCCGCCGCCCACTATCGACGATATCGCCGACATGGCGGAGCGTGCGCTTGGGACCATCCCCATCCGCTTGGCCAAGCACGTGCGCGGCGTCGGCATCACGGTGGAGGATATGCCCGACGATGAGACGCTCGACGATTTGGAAATCGAGTCCGGGTGGGAGCTGACGGGCCTCTATCGCGGTACCCCGCTGACGGAACGCAGCGTGATGGACAGCGGCCGTCAGCCGGACCTGATTTTCTTGTATCGGGAGCCGATCCTGTTGGAATGGATCGAGACCGGGGTGGATCTATTCCACTTGGTTCGGAATGTGGTGGTACACGAAATCGCGCACCATTTCGGCTTCAGCGATCGGGAGATCGCGGCGATCGAGGAAGAGATGCAGTAACGGCCGCGCGCAACGCCGGCAGGGCCTCGGCCTCGAACCAGGGATTGCGTCGTTCCCACCCGGTCGTGCGCCAGGACGGATGCGGCAGTGGGAAACGATCCGGCAGCAACGCTCGGAAATCCCGCACGCGTTCCGTCATGAGGCCTCGCCCGAGGGCGTCGATTTGGGCGTAGCTGCCCACCAGCAAGGTCAGGCGGATCGACGGCATCTGCGCCAATAAGCGATCTCGCCAAAGCGGTGCGCATTCGGGCCGGGGCGGAGCATCGCCGCCGTTTTTCAGCCGGCCGGGATAGCAGAACCCCATAGGCAGAATCGCGATACGACTTTCGTCGTAGAAAATGTCCCGATCCATCTGCAACCAACGGCGCAGCCGGTCGCCGGATGGGTCGTTCCAGGGAATGCCCGTGTCATGCACTTTGGTGCCCGGTGCCTGACCGGCGATCAGTACGGTCGCGGTCGTGGACACGCGGAAGACCGGCCGCGGGCCCAACGGTAGGACACCAGCGCAGTGGCGGCAGCCCCGAGCTGCCGCCGCGACGTCAGCTAATAATGCCGCGGGATCGCAGTGCATCGATGACTTTCGCCGCCAGCACTTCCGGGGTCCCTTCCAGAGTCGGCAGGCGGATTTCCGGGTCCAGAGGTGCTTCGTACGGCGCGTCGACACCGGTGAAATTGCGGATCTGGCCAGTGTCGGCTTTTTGATACAGACCTTTGGGGTCGCGGCGGCGACATTCGTCCACGGGGGTATCGACGAAAATTTCCAGGAATTCCCCTGCCTCCACGCAATCGCGCGCCAGCATGCGCTCGTTGCGGTAGGGGGAGATGAAGGACACCAGCACGATCAAGCCGGCTTCGACGAAAAGTTTCGACACCTCGGCGATGCGGCGGATGTTTTCTACGCGATCGGCTTCCGAAAAACCCAGATCGCGATTCAACCCGTGCCGGACGTTGTCGCCGTCCAGCGTCATGGTGTGGCGCCCCATCGCCAGAAGTTGCTTTTCCACCAAATTGGCGATGGTGGATTTGCCTGCGCCGGATAGGCCGGTAAACCAGAGCACGGCCGGCTTCTGCCCGTTCAGCAAGGACCGCGCTTCCTTACTGACGTCGAGGCGGTGCCAATAGACGTCGGAACGGGCGGCTTTGATGCCGGTGACCAAGCCGGCACCGACCGTGTTGCGAGAGAGCCGGTCTACCAGGATGAAGCCGCCCATTGTGCGGCTGTCGGTATAAGGCTCGCATGCGACGGGGTGGGATAGGGAGATCGACACTCGGCCGATTTCGTTCAAGGCGAGCTCGCGGACCGCGACTTCGGTCAGGGAGTCGATATCCAACCGGTTGGTGATGTCGGTGATGGTGCCGACTACGGATTTGGTGCCGAGCATGAACTGGTAGGCGCGGCCCCGGAACAGCGGGGTTTCGTCCATCCAAACCACCCAGGCATCGATTTGCCCGGCCAGTGCCGGCAGCGGGTCGGCGGCCAGGACGTCGCCGCGAGAGACATCGATCTCCCGGTCGAGCACCAACGTCACTGTCTCATCGCGTCGTGCTTCGGTCAGGTCGCCGTCCATGGTGACGATCCGAGCGATCTTGGCTTCGGTGCGGGACGTGGTGTTGATGACGGTATCGCCGGGGCGCAGCACGCCGGCTTCGATGGTGCCGGCATATCCGCGGAACATGTGGTCGGGCCGATTGACGTATTGTACCGGCATGCGGAACGGAATGTCCTCCGCGCGGGTCGATGGCTCGACCTCTTCCAGCACCGCCAGCAAGGTTTCGCCCTTATACCACGGCATATTGCCGCTCGGTCGGGTCACATTGTCGCCGTCGCGGGCGCAGACCGGAATGGCGGTGACCGTAAGCGGACCCAGGCGATCCAACAGCGCATGGAAATCGGCGACGATCGCGTCGAATACGGATTGTCGGTAGCCCACCAGATCCATTTTATTGATGGCCAGCACCACGTCGCGGATGCCCAGCATCGAAACAATGGCGGCGTGACGGCGCGTTTGTGCCAGTAGGCCTTTTCGCGCATCGACCAGCAGCACGGCGAAGTCCGACGTGGACGCCCCCGTCACCATGTTGCGGGTGTATTGCTGGTGCCCCGGCGAGTCCGCCAGGATGAACCGGCGCTTCGGCGTTTCGAAGAACCTGTACGCAACGTCGATCGTCACCCCCTGTTCCCGTTCGGCGGCCAACCCATCGACGAGCAACGCGTAATCGGTCCCGCCTTCGACGGTGCCGAAACGGCGGGAGTCGCGTTCGAGCGCGACTAACACGTCGTCGGGGATTGAGCCGCATTCGAACAGCAAGCGGCCGATCAGGGTGGATTTGCCGTCATCGACGCTGCCGCAGGTCAGGACGCGCAGAAGGGAGTCAGGCATCAGAAATAACCCTCGCGCTTCTTTTTTTCCATCGAGGCATCCTGGTCCTGGTCGATCAATCGACCGGCCCGTTCCGATACGCGCGTATCCTTCATTTCCGCTACGATCTCATCGAGTGTCGTCGCCGGCGAGTCGACCGCAGCCGATAACGGGTAGCATCCCAAGGAGCGAAAACGCACCAGTTTCGTTTCGGGCTTTTCGCCCGGAAGGAAACGCATGCGGTCGTCGTCCACGACGATGATCTGTCCGTCCCGCATAACCGTGGGGCGTTCGGCAGCGAAATACAACGGCACCACATCGATCCCTTCGGCCTGGATATAGGTCCAGACATCGAGTTCGGTCCAATTGGATAGCGGGAATACGCGCAAAGTCTCGCCGGGCGCTAAATTGCCATTATACAAATGCCAGAGTTCGGGGCGTTGCCGTTTCGGTTCCCAAGTATGACCTGGACCCCGAACCGAGAAAACGCGTTCCTTGGCGCGCGACCGTTCTTCGTCGCGGCGCGCGCCGCCGATGGCTAAATCGTATTTACCTTCGGTCAATGCTTGTTTCAGTGCATCGGTTTTCATAACTTGCGTATAGGCGCTGCCATGATCGAAGGGATTGATATTCTCTCGCAGACCTTCGGGATTCGTATGCACGCGAAGTTCGATTCCGAAGCGCTGCACGGTAGTATCCCGGAACGTAATCATGTCTCGGAATTTCCATTTTGTATCGATATGCAGCAACGGAAATGGCAGCTTTGCCGGAAAGAACGCCTTACGCGCGAGGTGCAGAAGAACCGTCGAGTCCTTGCCGATGGAATACAACATCACCGGCCGCACGGCCTGGGCTGCGACCTCCCGTAAGATATGGATACTTTCGGCTTCGAGGGCTTTCAAATGCGCGGGTCGCATGGTCATGCTGTTGGGGTCCCGTGGGCCAGAATGCTGTACATCGGATATGGACGCCTGCCTAACGATCCGCGAAGCAACCTGCAATTCCCATCTTCGCGAGGCTGGTTTGCCGATCGAGAAAGTCGCGCATTCTAAAACACCAAGCGCGCGCCTACCAATGCGAGTACCGAGGCCAGCAGCAGCCGCAGTACGACATCCGGCACGCGCACGGATAATTGACTGCCAAGGATGACGCCGGGGATGGATCCGAACAGCAGCGACAGCAGCAAGACCGTATCGACCGAGCCCAGCCACCAATGTCCAAGGCCGGCAACCAAGGTCAGCGGCACGGCGTGGGCGATGTCGGACCCGACGATCGTCGAGGTCGGTAGCCTGGGATAGAGAAACAGCAGCGCCGTGACCCCCAAGGCGCCGGCCCCTACCGACGATACGGTGACAAATAGGCCGAGCAATGCCCCGGTCGCGATTGTCATGCTGGCGGTATGGCGGGAAAGGGTGCCGTCGGCGAAACGTGCGGATAGCGCCACGACGCGGTGGCGGAACACCAACGAGATCGAGGTCAGTAGCAGTGCGATTCCGAGGCAAACCGCGACGATACGATTGCCTTGCTCGCCCATCCGCATGGCTGGGATCGACATGAATGCGAGTGTCGCCAGCGCCGCCGGTACGCTCCCGATAGCCAAGCGCCGCACGATGCGCCAATCGACCGTCTTGTGTTTGCCATGAACCAGCGTGCCAACCGACTTGGTGACGCAGGCGTACAGTAGATCGGTCCCCACAGCCGCCGTCGGATGGATGCCGAACAGCAGCACCAGGATCGGTGTCATGAGCGACCCACCGCCCACGCCGGTTTGTCCGACCAGCAAGCCGACGAGGAAGCCCGAAAACGAGAAGAGCAGGTTGTGCGACGAAAGCTCAGGCATGCGTAAACCTTGCGAGGTCGCGATATTTTAGCAAGTGCGCATTTGGCTGCCGACCGGGATCATTCGCGGCGGACGATGTAGCTTTTTTCCAGCGCCTCGATGATGTTTGCGGCATGGGCGGAATCGCGTGCTTCCACCATCAGTCCTAAATCGGCGGCTTGCACCGACGATGCTGCGTGCAGGCGTTGGTGGGACACTTCGATGATATTGCCGCCCTCGTGCCCGATTTTGCCAGCGATGTCGGCGAGGACCCCCGGACGATCGGGGATCGCCAGTTGCAACCGCAGCAGACGTCCGTCGCGGAGAAGGTTGCGTAGCAGCACGTCGGACAGAATGCGGGCATCGATATTGCCACCGGTGATGGCGACGCCGACTTTCTTCCCACGGAAACGTTCGGGATAGGTCAGGAGCGCGGCCACACCCGCCGCGCCGGCACCCTCGACTACGGTTTTGGCACCCTCCGCCAGCAAACCGATCGCTTCTTCGATGGCGCGCTCGGGCACGATCAGGATATCGGTCAGGCGACGGCGCACGATTTCGAAAGGAAGTTCGCCGATATTGCGGACGGCGATACCCTCCGCGATGGTCGGGCCGCCGACGGACACAGTGCGGCCGGCGATGCGCTGTGCCATAGCGGCATAGGTTTCGACTTCGACGCCATAGACGGCGATGCCGGGCTTAAGGGCGCTTGCGGCGATCAGACAGCCGGCGATCAGACCGCCACCGCCGACCGGAATCACGATTGCGTCGAGGTCCGGCGCGTCCTGGAGCATTTCCAGCGCCAGCGTGCCTTGGCCGGCAACGATCGCGGGATCGTCGAAGGGGTGGACCGAGACCAATTGCCGCTGCTCGCCTAATTCGGCAGCATGGGCGACGGCTTCGGTGAAGTCCATGCCGTGCAGCACAACCTCTGCCCCCCAGGCCGCAGTGCGCGTCACCTTGGTGGAGGGGGTGAATTTCGGCATTACGATAGTGGCCTTAATACCCAACAACTGGGCATGACGGGCAACGGCCTGAGCGTGATTGCCGGCGGACACCGCGATGACGCCCCGGGCGCGTTCGGCCTCGGACAGCAGCGCCAGCCGGTTGGCTGCGCCGCGTTCCTTGAAGGCGCCAGTCACTTGAAGGTGATCCAACTTGAGCACGACGTCGCAACCCGTCGCCTGCGACACTGCGTGGCTCGGTAGAGTCGGGGTGCGCATCACGCGACCGGCGATGCGTGCGGCCGCGGCTTCGATATCGGAGAGGGCGATCATGGCGGTAACGTACTTTCATCGTCGTGGCGGACCCGGGCCCGCCACGACACGGGGCGATCTAGATAAACTTGATGCCCAGAATCTCGTACGACCGATCTCCGCCCGGCGCCGGCACCGAAACGCTGTCGCCGACTTTTTTGCCGATCAACGCCTTGGCTAGCGGCGACGACAGCGACAGGCGCGCATGTTTGATATCGGCCTCGTGCACGCCGACGATCTGGTAGGTCGCTTCCTTCTCGGTCTCTTCGTCGATCAGCCAGACATGCGCGCCGAACTTGACGTGCTCGCCCGTCAGAGAGGAAGGATCGATCACTTCGGCTGCCGAAACGATGACCTCTAGCTCGTCGATGCGCCCTTCGATGAAGGATTGTCGTTCGCGCGCGGCGTGGTACTCGGCATTCTCGGACAGATCGCCATGGGCGCGCGCCTCGGCGATAGCACGGATCACGGCCGGGCGCTCTTGCGACCGGAGATTACGAAGCTCTTCTTCCAGCCGCAGGAGACCGGGGGCGGTCATCGGGAACTTCTGCACGTAGGGGTCCTTCGATCGTCGTCTTCGTGGTGGGACAGTCAAGCACCGATGGCGCGGCGGGCTGCCTGCCCGCGCGCGATGGTCGGCTCAGAACGAACGGCGAAAATAAGACTGAAGTGGCGCAACTTCAAGCGTTCCCGCGCGTAAAGCCGCGATTGCGTGCACTGCGGCCCTGGCGCCGGCGAAGGTGGTGTAGTGCGGTATCCCCTGAGTCAGCGCACCCCGGCGGATGGTGAAGCTGTCCGCCACCGATTGCGGTGTCGATGCGGTGTTGATCACCAGTTGGATTTCGCCCGACTTGATAGCGTCGACGCAGTGCGGCCGCCCTTCCAACACTTTGTTCACCAAAGTCACCGGCAGTCCGGCTTTTTTGATGCAGGCGGCGGTGCCTCGGGTCGCGACGATGGTGAAGCCCATATCGGTCAGCCGGCGTGCCAGTCCGGGCAAGCCTTTCTTGTCGCTGTCCTTTACCGACAGGAAGACCGACCCTTTTTCCGGGAGGATGACCCCGGCGCCGAGTTGGGCTTTGGCGAAGGCGCGCTCGAACGATGAATCGAGGCCCATGACTTCGCCGGTCGAACGCATTTCCGGCCCGAGAATCGTGTCCACCCCAGGGAAGCGCGCAAACGGGAAGACCGCTTCCTTCACCGCGACATGCGGGGCGATGGAACTGTCGTCGAGGTTGAATTCCGCCAATTTGGCCCCGGCCATCACGCGGGCGCCGATCTTGGCGACCGGTACGCCCGTGGCTTTGGCGACGAAGGGCACCGTGCGGGATGCGCGTGGGTTCACCTCCAGCACATAGATCGTATCGTCTTGGATGGCGTATTGCACGTTCATCAGCCCGACGACGCCCAGCGCCTTGGCCATCGCCTCGGTTTCCGCCTTCAGTTCGGTGACCGTGGCGAGGGACAAAGTGTAGGGCGGCAAGGAGCAGGCGGAGTCGCCGGAGTGAATGCCGGCTTCCTCGATATGTTCCATCACGCCCGCGACGTAGACGGTGTCGCCGTCGCAGATGCAGTCGACATCGACTTCGATGGCGTCGTTTAGGTAGCGGTCGATCAGGACGGGGTTATCGCCGGACACCTGCACGGCCTCGCGCATATACCGGTGCAAGCTGGTCTTGTCGTAGACGATTTCCATCGCTCGCCCGCCCAGCACATAGCTAGGGCGGATCACGACGGGATAGCCGATGCGTTCGGTAATTGCCTCGGCTTCTTCGGCCGAGCGGGCGATGCCGTTCTCGGGCTGGAGCAGGCCAAGCCGATGGAGCATTTGCTGGAACCGCTCGCGGTCTTCTGCCATGTCGATGGCATCGGCGCTGGTCCCGAGGATAGGAATGCCGGCCTTGGACAGCGCCTGCGACAGTTTCAGCGGGGTTTGCCCGCCATATTGCACGATACAGCCTAGCAAAGTGCCGTTCTGCTGTTCCCGGCGAATGAGGGAAATAACGTCCTCGGCCGTCAGCGGCTCGAAATACAGGCGATCGGAGGTATCGTAGTCGGTGGACACGGTTTCCGGGTTACAGTTGACCATGATGGTCTCGAACCCCGCTTCCTTGAGCGCGTAGGCGGCGTGGACGCAGCAATAATCGAACTCGATCCCTTGCCCGATCCGGTTCGGCCCTCCACCGAGGATCACGATTTTCTGGCGATCCGTTGGGTCGGACTCGCAGACCGGCGTGCCGTAGCCACCCTCGTAGGTCGAATACATATAAGGCGTGGCCGAGGCGAATTCGGCCGCGCATGTGTCGATTCGCTTGTAGACCGCGACGACACCCAGGGCATTGCGGGCTTTGGCGATGTCGTCCTCGGTACGGCCGGTCAGTTTGCCGAGCGTCCTGTCGGAAAAACCGAGCGCTTTGAGGCGGCGGAGTTCGCCGGCTTGACGGGGCAGACCCTGGGCTTTGACCGTGCGTTCGGCCGCGATAATGGAGTCCAATTGACGCAGGAACCACGGGTCGAATTTCGTGGTGTCGTGCACGTCCTCAATGGACAATCCCGCACGCAAAGCCTGCGCTGCCATCAACAACCGATCCGGGCTGGGCGTCGAAAGCGCTGCTCTGAACGCATCCGGTGTGCCGTCGCCGGGGGCCGCGACTTCGTCGAGGCCGGAAAATCCGGTTTCCATGCTGCGCAGACCCTTTTGCAGGGCCTCGGCGAAGGAGCGGCCGATCGCCATTGCTTCGCCCACCGACTTCATCGACGTGGTCAGCAGCGCTGGCGTGCCGGGGAATTTCTCGAAGGTGAAGCGCGGGATTTTGACGACCACGTAGTCGATGGTCGGCTCGAAGCTGGCTGGCGTAACCATCGTGATGTCGTTGGCGAGTTCGTCTAACGTGTAGCCGACAGCGAGCTTGGCGGCGATTTTCGCGATCGGGAAACCGGTTGCTTTGGACGCCAGAGCGGACGATCGCGACACGCGCGGGTTCATCTCGATCACCACCATGCGGCCGTCGGCCGGGTTGAGGCCGAACTGCACGTTCGACCCGCCGGTATCGACGCCGATTTTGCGCAAGCAGGCGATGCTCGCGTCCCGCATGCGTTGGTATTCTTTGTCGGTCAGCGTTAGCGCGGGCGCGACCGTGACGCTATCGCCGGTGTGGATACCCATGGGGTCCACGTTCTCGATCGAGCAGACGATGATGCAATTGTCGGCGGAGTCGCGCACGACCTCCATCTCGTATTCTTTCCAGCCGAGAACCGACTCTTCGATCAGCACCTCGGTTGTGGGGGAGGCTTCGAGGCCGCCGGCAACGATCTGTTCGAACTCTTCCTTATTATAGGCGATGCCGCCGCCGGTGCCGCCGAGCGTGAAGCTTGGGCGGATAACGGCGGGCAGGCCGGTCATTTTCAGCGCCTCGCGGGCTTGGTCCATCGTGCGGGCGATCGCGGAGCGCGGGGATTCGATGCCGATTTCGGACATCGCATCGCGGAATTTGAGGCGGTCTTCCGCGCGATCGATCACGTCGGCTTTGGCGCCGATCAGCTCTACATTGTATTTTTTCAGGGTGCCATTGGCGTCCAGTGTCATTGCCGTGTTCAGCGCTGTCTGCCCGCCCATGGTGGGCAGGATGGCATCGGGACGTTCCTTGGCGATGATTTTTTCCACCATTTCGGGCGTGATCGGCTCGATATAGGTGGCGTCCGCCAGACCGGGGTCGGTCATGATCGTCGCCGGATTGGAGTTCACCAGGATCACCCGATATCCCTCCGCTCGGAGAGCCTTACAGGCCTGAGCGCCGGAATAATCGAACTCGCAAGCCTGCCCGATCACAATGGGGCCGGCGCCGATGATCATAATGGAGTGGAGGTCGGTGCGCTTGGGCATGGGAGGAGCCTTGGTTAGGCGTGGAATGCACGTAATGGGGATAGGCGCGCGGCCTCGACCCCGGCCGGGGTCAGTTCCAGATGCCAGTGGCATTGCAACGCACCTTCCGGCAGGCGGATGGGCTCGCGGATGAGACCTTGTCGCAGGCAGGCGGCGATGGCGTCGCAGAATGCAGCATAATCGATCGAACCGCCGGTCAACGCCGAGAACCGCTCGAACCCAGCTTCGATATTGGGCTCGTTAATGCGGTGCGTCAGAGCCGTCGCGAGCAGCATCGCGCGGGCATCCATCTCACGCTCGGGCTCGCTCGATCATGTCGACAAAGCGCCCGAACAGATAATGGCTATCGCTCGGCCCGGGGCTGGCTTCCGGATGGTACTGGACGGAAAACGCCGGACGATCGGTGCAGGCCAGACCTTCGTTCGAACCGTCGAATAGAGACACATGCGTGACCGTCGCGTTCGCCGGTAGGGTTTTCGGGTCCACCGCGAAACCGTGATTTTGGCTGGTGATCTCGACCTTGCCGGTGGTCAGGTCCTTCACCGGTTGGTTCGCGCCACGATGGCCGCGATCCATCTTGTAGGTCGAGGCACCGAGCGCGCGCGCGAGCAATTGATGACCGAGGCAGATGCCGAACACCGGTAAGCCGGCTGCGAGTACGCCCTGGATCGCAGGCACCGCGTAAACGCCGGTCGCGGCGGGGTCGCCGGGGCCGTTGGACAGAAACACGCCGTCGGGTTTGTGACGGAGGATGTCCTCGGCGGTGGCAGTTGCCGGCACCACGGTCACGCGGCAGCCGGCCGAGGCCAAGCAGCGCAGGATATTGCGCTTGGCCCCGAAATCGACGGCCACGACATGGTGTTTCGGTGCGGTTTGGTGGCCGTTGGCCTGGCCCCATGCCCATTGGGTTTCGTCCCATTGGTAGGTTTGTGCGCAGGTAACGTCCTTGGCAAGGTCCATGCCTTCTAGCCCTGGCCACGCTGCGGCTTGGGCGCGTAGCGCGGGAAGGTCGAAGCGTCCGTCGGTGGGGAAGGCAAGAATGCCGGTCGGGGCGCCACCATCGCGGATGCGCACGGTAATCGCCCGCGTATCCACACCGGATACCCCGGTAATGCCGCGGGCTTTCAGCCACGCGTCCAGATGCTGGCCCGATCGCCAATTGGACGGTTCGGTTATGTCCTGCTGCACCACGAGCCCCCGAGCGGCGATGGTGCCGGCTTCTAGGTCGTCGTTGTTGGTGCCGACATTGCCGATATGCGGGAAGGTGAAGGCGATGATTTGTCCGGCGTAAGATGGGTCGGTCAGGGTTTCCTGGTAACCTGTCATGCCAGTGTTGAAACACACTTCGCCGACCGGTCCTTTGGCGGCGGTGTTCGCGCCGATGCCGCGTCCCCAGAACACGGCGCCGTCGGCCAGGATCAAGCAGGCTGTCGCGCCTTCGGGGACCTCGGTCATATCGCTTTTTTCTCCGATCGGTTCGGCTTGCAGATCCGCGAGCGTCAGTCCGGTCGCGGCGATCACCGCTGCCCAGTGGCGGGATGGGATAGCGCCGGCCTGACGCCATTTGCGCACCGCTTCGGTGCTGACTCCTGTCAGGCGGGCGGCGGCTTCGGCGCCACCGAGGCGATCGACGACGGTGTCTACGGGGTAGGTCATGGGCGCGTTTTATGGGAAGATATTTCCGGAGACAAGGGAGAATACATTGGAAGGAAATTATTTCCGCCGCAAAATTCGCTCCGGCCTCGTTCGATAGCGGGTGTTATTGGTATTTTTATCAATTATAAGTTGTATGAAATGCACGCATAGTCAGTATGTTGGTAATGAAATAAATAAAAATATGAAATGTAATTATTTATTTGACGATAGCGAGTTTTCTGCGCATAACGTGCCCCGCATTCAGCTTGA
>JBAXFK010000140.1:0-12130 GCA_037139955.1 Rhodospirillales bacterium | reverse complement strand
GAGCGAGCTTAAATTGCCGAACCCGGTGTATCAAAGTCGTTGACACGTTCCGAAATAGACGTCATACGATGCGATTTTGCCAAAATCACCGAGAATTCGCTGGTTTTGTAATCGAAGGGCAGTGAGGGGTGTATCTGAGGTGCCTTGGCCGAAGGACGAGGTGCCGAAGAGACGCACATCAGTGTCGCCGCGCTGTAGCGGGGACACCTAAATCCAGCAGATGTCATCGATGATTTGCCTGTAGCAGCTGACAGAACCAGCAACAGGATCACGCGCCGGGATCAAAGGTTCGTGCATTCGGCTACGCCTCTGCCCAAACCGCGCTACGTGGCTTGCTGCTTCAGAGACTGCGTCTCTTCACCAAGCCACGCATCGCCTCTTTCTCGGCATATCAATGAGGAACAGCCGCCTTCCCCTGTCGATCGCTCGGCTATTATTGCCTCAACGTCTCTGGGATTGGTGCGCGGAACGGATTGGTTGACTGGTACATTTTTTCGAGGAAAGCGGGATTTCCGGCATAAATAATCGGCAGGCTGAATGTGTTGGCTTGGTAGGAAGTGATTGTTGGAGGCGTGGAATGAGGGTTCTGCGCCTTCACCTATGACCCGCTCCGGGGCTGCTGCACGGTTAATATTCAGATGGCAGCATCAGCACCCAATGCTGATCATCACGAACCAGCCAGAGGGTGATGTCATCGAGTGGGAAGTCGGTATATTCCACCGCTTGTGTGATCATGGCGGCGTCGCTGTTGCCGTCCTTCATAGTCAGCGTCGCGCTGCGTGTTTTCGCATCTACCGTCAAATGCCAAACCTGGAAGTGCTCGCTGAGCACGCGATCCGTATGCTGGTAGCTGGCAATGGCATCGGTCAGCCAATAGGCACCGGCTGCGCTGGCCAAGAACACCACACCATCGGTCATCAGCAGGGATCGACGTAGGCTGTGACGGGTAAAGGTTTCGCTGCCGGTGAACTGGGCGAGCTGGGTGATAAGCTGGGTGGGGTGCATCGGGGCCTCTCTGGTGTTGGCCCACGAGCAGTAAGCATCATTTGGGTAGGAGGTCGGCCGGAATATTGGCGGCAGCGATGCAGCAAAAAATGGCAGACCGCGCGGCGTAGCCGGGAGCACGGCGCCCTGGGCGCCGTGCGAGCTTGAACGATTGGGTCAGGAGTGAAGCCAGAGGTAGGTCTTAACTTCGTTCCAGTGCTCCCGGAACGGCGGCATGTGAACGGCGAGTTCATCGGCGGACATCGTCGATTTGAACGGCATGCTGGGGATCAGTCGCATGCTGGCCCGATCAGTCCCGGTAAGCGTCGCTCCCAAGTCACCAGGCATGCCAGGGGCATTCGCCGCGACGTATGCGAGCCTGTCCGTAAATCTGTGTGCGGGGCATAACCAACGCCAAGGAGGCGTATTATGCCAAGCCGAACCAAACAACTGGACCGCACGGTCGCGAATCTCCCCTCGATCCCCAAGGAACTGGTCGCCCAGTTCCTGACTGGCCCGATGACCGGAGCGGCGATCGACGCGGCGGGGATCGCGTTCAAACAGGCACTGATCGAAGCGTCCCTGAACGCCGAACTGACGCACCACCTGGGCTACGCGACAGGCGCGGAGAAGCCGGAGGCATCGGCCAACCATCGCAACGGCGTGACCACCAAGACGGTGCTGACCGGCGACGGCAAGATGCGCATCGCGACGCCGCGCGACCGTGACGGCAGCTTCGAGCCCCTGCTGCTGCCCAAACATGCCCGCCGGTTCACCGCGTTCGACGACAGCATCGTCTCTTTGTATGCGCGCGGGCTGACGGTGCGCGAGATCCAGGGCTACCTGGCGGAAGCCTACGGCACCGAGGTCGGCCACGACCTGATCAGTACGGTGACCGACGCCGTGCTGGCCGAGGTTACGGCCTGGCAAAGCCGTCCCCTGGAGCCGGTCTACCCGGTGGTTTTCTTCGACGCACTCCGCGTGAAGATCCGGGAGGACAACGTTGTGCGCAACAAGGCGGTGTATCTGGCCCTGGGCATCCGCCGCGACGGCACGCGCGAGATTCTCGGAATTTGGATCGAGACCACCGAAGGCGCGAAGTTCTGGATGAAGGTGTTCAACGACCTGAAGACCCGCGGCGTCAACGACATTCTGATCGCGGTGACTGACGGGCTGACGGGCATGCCGGCGGCACTGGCGGCGGTTTATCCCCGGACCACACTGCAAACGTGCATCGTTCACCTGATCCGCAACAGCCTGGATTACGCCAGCTGGAAGGACCGCAAGCCACTGGCCGCGGCGCTTCGTCCGATCTATGCGGCGGCCAGCGCCGAAGCCGCCCTCGCGGCGCTCGATGCGTTCGAGGACAGCGAATGGGGCCGGAAGTTCCCCACGGTCGTTGCCGCGTGGCGGCGGGCCTGGGACCAGGTGATCCCGTTCTTTACCTTCCCCCCGGAGATCAGGCGGGTGATCTACATCACCAACGCGATCGAGAGCGTGAACGCGCGGGTGCGTAAAATCATCAAGACGCGCGGCCATTTCCCGACGGACGACGCGGCGAACAAACTCATATGGCTGGCGTTACGTAACATCACCCGGGACTGGGGCAAGGCGGCGCATCATTGGAAGGAGGCGATGAACCAGTTCGCGATCCTGTACGACGACCGCTTCAGCGCGACCGTCTGATCCCCCTGTCTCATCGTTACGTAACGGAGGACAGCGATGCCCAGAGGCAGTGAACCCGAAGGCGAGACCGCGCTGAGCAACGCCGAACGCCAGGCGCGTTACCGCGCTCGGCGGCAAGGGGAACAACCGCCCATCGTCGTCAAACAACCCCGGCCATCGCGGCAAAGCCGGCGGAAGCGCTGGGACGATGCATTGGCCGTCATGATGACGGTCCAGGCCGAGTGTGCCGCATGGTTAGAGGCCTTACCTGAAAGTCTGCGCGCCAGTGCCACAGCGGAGGCGCTTCAGGAGATCGTCGATCTCGACCTGGACAGCATCACAGCTGTGCGGCCCCCTCTTGGTTACGGCCGTGACTGATCGCGCCGCCATCGCGACCTGGGTCCAGCATGGCGGCCGCGCCCGGCCGTGGCAAATCGTGGGTCCTCGCCATGCTCGCTCCCAAGCGGTCGCTGCGCGTGGCTCCGGTCCCGCCGAAGACGGCGGATTTGACACGGCCGGGCGCGGCCGCCAGGACGATGGCAGGTCGGGACGAAGGAACAGGCATCTCGATCGAACCAAGGAACAATCGGGCGATTGCGGCCTTGCCGTCGCGATCGCCCGTCGCTTATAGTCTCTCGCCCAATCGTGGGTGAGACTGACCAAGCCTCGCACACAGAAATTCGGACACTCCCCACATAAGAGGATATATTTTCTTACGTTCGCAATAAGAAAATCATAAAAAGATTAATTTTCCCTATTTTATCGAATGGAGGGGTTTCATGGTTTCCGCCGCATCCCCGCGGGAAAGCTTTCAACCACATCGGCCATTACCCACCGGACGCGATCCGCCGCGCGACGCTCCGCCCCACCGGTCAAGCTCTCGGCCGCATCGGATTATTAACACTATATATACGAGTGATTTCTGGTAGTCACTTGACGGCATGGCGCCACCGGGCGACACGGACGCTGATGCGGTGCATCTACTCTGTCGCCACCGCGCTCCATCTCCCGATAAGGAACTACCGGCATGACGATACAACTGGGGCAGATCGCGCCCGATTTCGAACAGGACAGCACCGAGGGCAAGCTGCGCTTTCATGAGTGGCTCGGAACCGGCTGGGGCGTGCTGTTCAGCCACCCGAAGGACTTCACACCTGTCTGCACCACCGAACTCGGCGAGGTGGCCCGGCTGAAACCGGAATGGGACAAACGGAACGTCAAACCAATCGGCCTGTCCGTCGATCCCGCCGGAAGCCATGCGGACTGGGCGCGCGACATCCAGGAAACCCAGGGCCAGACCCTGAACTTCCCGCTGCTCGCCGATCCCGACCGTAAGGTGTCGAACCTGTATGGCATGGTCCATCCCGAGGCGGACCCCTCGATCACCGTGCGCAGCGTGTTCATTATCGACGCGAACAAGAAAGTCCGCCTGATCCTGACCTATCCGCCCAGCACCGGCCGGAATTTTCAGGAAATCTTGCGGGTGATCGACAGCCTGCAACTGACGGACGCCCACAAGGTCGCGACGCCGGTGAACTGGAACGACGGCGATCCCGTGATCATTGTGCCGTCGCTGTCGGACGCGGACGCCAAGGAGCGCTTTCCCGGTGGCTGGAAGGCGCTGAAACCCTATCTCCGCGTCGTGGATCAGCCGAAACTCCCGCGCGACGCAGCGTGAGTTCAACGATATACGTGCCATGATATAGCCAGGCCGGTTCGCGGGTTCCGCCCCGGACCGGCGCGCTTCACGAGGGTACCCGCCATGCCGAACACTCTGACCCGACGGGGCGCGATTGGCGCGATCCTGGGAACACTCGCGACCGGAACGGCTACGGCGGCGGATGCCGTGACGCTGCTGAACGTGTCCTACGATCCGACACGCGCACTCTACCGGGACTTCAACAAGGCCTTCGCCGCCGCCTGGAAAAAGTCATCGGGCGAGGCGGTGACCGTCAACCAGTCGCATGGCGGCTCCGGCGCGCAGGCGCGGGCGGTCCTGGATGGGTTGCAGGCGGATGTGGTGACGCTGGCGCTGGCCGCCGACATCGACGCATTGGCGCGCCGGGGACTTCTGGCCGCGGACTGGCAAACGCGGCTGCCGAACAATGCCTCGCCGTACACCAGCACCATCGTCTTCCTGGCGCGGAAGGGGAACCCGAAGCAGATCAAGGACTGGGGCGATCTGATCAAGCCGGGCGTGGAGATCATCACCCCGAACCCCAAGACCTCCGGCGGCGCCCGCTGGAATGTTCTCGCCGCCCTCGCCTGGGCGAGGCGTCAGCCCGGCGCGACCCCGGCGACCGAGGAAGCCTATCTCCGCGCCCTGTTCCGCCAGGTGCCCGTGCTGGACACCGGCGCGCGCGGGTCCACCACCACCTTCGCCCGCCGCGGTCTGGGCGATGTGCTGCTGGCCTGGGAGAACGAGGCACATCTGGCGCGCAAGGAATTCGGCGAAACCGAGTTCGAGATCGTCTCGCCCACGGTCTCCGTCCTGGCCGAACCACCGGTCGCGGTGGTGGACAGTGTCGTGGACAAGCGCGGCACCCGTAAGGTGGCGGACGCCTATTTGCGGCACCTGTACACGCCAGAGGGACAAGAGATCGCGGCCCGGCATTTCTACCGGCCCACCGATCCCACGGTCGCGGCGCGTTATAAGGCGGTCTTCCCTGCCATCGCGATGGCCACGATCCAGGATTTTGGCGGATGGGAAAAAGCCCAGGCGGCGTATTTCGCGGATGGCGGACTGTTCGACCGTGTGTTCACGCCCGGCAAATGACCCGCCGCTCGGCCCTCCCCGGTTTCCGCCTCACCCTGGGCATCACGCTGACCTGGGTTTCGCTGATCGTTCTGATCCCGCTGGCGGCGCTGGTGCTGCGGCCCTGGGAACTCGGCCTCGCCGGGTTCTGGGCGTCGGTCACGGACCCTCGGGTGCTCGCCGCGTTACGCCTGAGCTTCGGCGCGGCGGCGCTGGCGGCGGCGGTAAATGTGCCACTGGGTTTGCTGATCGCATGGGTCATGGTGCGTTACCGGTTTCCGGGGCGGCGCATCGCGGACGCGATCATCGACATGCCGCTGGCCTTGCCCACCGCCGTGGCGGGGATCGCGCTGACCGCGCTGTTCGCGCCGAAGGGCTGGTTGGGTGCCTGGCTGGCGCAGTTCGGAACCAACGTCGCTTATACGCCTTTGGGCGTGCTGGCGGCGCTGATCTTCGTCGGATTGCCCTTCGTCGTGCGCATCCTGGAACCGGTGATCGCGGACCTGCCGATGGACGCGGAGGAAGCGGCGTCCGTGCTTGGCGCGACCCGGTTTCAAACCCTACGCCGCGTCGTGCTGCCCGCGCTGACCCCGGCGCTCCTGGCCGGGTTCGGCGCCGCCCTGGCACGCGGCGTTGGCGAATACGGGTCCGTCATCTTCATCGCCGGCAACATGCCGATGGTCAGCGAGATCGCGCCCCTGCTGATCGTGATCCGGCTGGAGCAACTGGATTACGCCGGCGCGGCGTCGCTGGGACTCGCGATGCTGGCGATCTCGTTCGGGGTGCTGCTGACCATCAACCGTCTGCAACGGCGGATGATCTGATCGCACGCGGCCTTCGCGTCCTATAATCGGAATGGCTGCCATGCCCTGAGGTTGTGGCATAAGGCCTACCAGCCGCATCTCGATCGCATGATATCGCAACACACGATCTCGCCACGTGCGATATGCTTCCCCCGTCGCCGGTGCCGGGAGTGACATCTGTTCCCGCGCACGCCATCGGAGAACAACTTCTTTCAAGCGCCTCGACTCCCCGCGTAGGACCGCATCGAGCATATCCAAAGCCTTCTGAGCGCGATGGCCGTTTTCCTCGGCGTTCCCGCCGTTTCCCATGAACGTCATTCCGCCTATACGTAGCCGACATCACGCCATCCGGCTACGCCGGATCGGGGTGCGAAGGAGTCTGTACTGTAATGACTGACGTTGCTGCTTCCGATCGTCCTAATCCCGTTCTCGCGAAACAATTGGACGCCGCGTTTCAGGCTCTGGAACCCATCGAACGCCTGACTTTGCTGAGAAACCGCGTTCAGGGAACGTTGATTTTCACGACCAGCTTCGGGCTCGAAGATCAGGCACTGACGCATTTAATCGTTGAATCCGGCATAGAGGTCAGGTTCGTCACGCTCGACACCGGCCGCATGTTTCCGGAAACATACGCACTCTGGGCGGCAACCGAACAGCGGTATGGCATCCGCATCCAGGGGTACTGTCCCGATACCGCCGCGGTCGAGGCTCTGATCGCGAGCCAGGGCATCGATGGGTTCTATGCCAGCAAGGACGCGCGCGGCGCGTGTTGCGGTGTCAGGAAAGTGGAACCGCTGGGACGGGCGTTACAGGGCGCTTCGGTCTGGATTACCGGATTGCGCGCCGATCAATCCGCGAACCGCCAGGGCATGGACTTCGTCAGCCACGATCTCGCGCGCGGGTTGCTGAAAGCCAATCCGCTGTTCGACTGGTCGCGGGATCGCATCGCCGCTTTGGCCGCGGCAAAGGAAATTCCGCTCAATCCACTCCACGACCGCGGGTTTTTATCGATTGGCTGCGCGCCCTGCACGCGCGCCGTCGCGCCGGGCGAACCGGAACGCGCGGGTCGCTGGTGGTGGGAACAGGAGGACACGAAAGAATGCGGCCTACATGTCGCGCCTGACGGCAAACTGGTGCGGGCGAACGTTCAATCATGACCGGCTTGTCGCGTCTTCAGCGTCTCGAGGCTGAGAGTATCTATATTTTCCGGGAAGTCGCCGCGACGGCGGAAAACCCGGTGTTGCTGTATTCGATTGGTAAGGATTCGGGCGTCCTTCTGCACCTCGCGATGAAGGCGTTCTATCCGGCGCCGCTGCCGTTTCCTTTGCTCCACGTCGATACCACGTGGAAATTCCGCGAAATGATCGCATTCCGCGACCGGCGCGCGAAGGAGCTCGGCGTCCTTCTGATCGTGCATGTGAACGAAGATGGGCTGCGCGCGGGCGTCAATCCGTTCGCCTCCGGCTCCCGCCTCCACACCGACGTCATGAAAACGGAAGGGCTGAAACAGGCGCTGGACAAATATAAGTTCGACGCCGCCTTTGGCGGGGCGCGCCGGGACGAGGAAAAATCCCGGGCCAAGGAGCGTGTGTTCTCGCTCCGCTCCGCCGGGCATCGGTGGGACCCGAAGAACCAGCGCCCCGAGCCATGGCATCTCTATAACACCCGCAAGCGGCCCGGCGAGAGTTTCCGTGTGTTTCCATTGTCGAACTGGACCGAAGCGGATGTCTGGGATTACGTGGCAATGGAAAACATCCCGGTGGTGCCGCTGTATTTCGCGGCGCCCAGGCCCGTGGTGGAACGGGATGGGATGTTGATTATGAGGGATGACGGCCGGATGACACTCCGGCCCGGCGAGACGATCCAAACCAAAATGATCCGCTTTCGTACATTGGGCTGTTACCCGCTGACCGGCGCCGTGGAAAGCCGCGCCGCGACATTGCCGGAGATCATCGCGGAAATGCGAGGCTCTCGCACGTCGGAACGCCAGGGCCGGGCGATCGACCATGATGGCACCGGTTCGATGGAACAAAAGAAGCAGGAAGGCTATTTCTGATGAGCGCCGCATTGAAGCTTCCTGTTCCCGAGCCAATCACCCCCGAGCCGGAAAAGACGTTGCTGCATCTGGTGACCTGTGGTTCGGTCGACGATGGAAAGTCCACGCTTCTGGGCCGCCTGTTGTTCGATTCGAACGCCGTGCTGGAAGATCAACTGACCGCGCTGGACCGCGATTCGAAACGGTTCGGCACCCATGGCGACGCGAGGGATTACGCGTTGCTGGTCGATGGGTTGTCGGCGGAGCGGGAGCAAGGCATCACCATCGACATCGCCTACCGCTATTTCTCCACCTCGCGCCGTTCCTTCATTCTCGCCGATGCCCCTGGGCATGAGCAATACACACGCAATATGGCGACCGGTGCGTCTCGGGCGGATCTGGCGATCATTTTGATCGACGCGCGAAAAGGCGTCCTTCCGCAAACGCGCCGCCATTCCTATATCGTCGGCATGTTGGGTGTGCGGAACATCGTGCTGGCGGTCAATAAGATGGACCTGGTGGGGTTCGACCGCGCTATTTACGAAAAGATCGTGGCGGATTACCGCGCCGCCGTCGCGCCGCTCGGCTTCGCCTTTATCGTGGCCATCCCGATCTGCGCGCGGGAAGGCGACAATGTCGTGACCCGCTCGGCGCGGATGGCCTGGTACAATGGACCGGCATTGCTGGAACATCTGGAATCGGTCCCGGCCGAGCCGGAACCCGATACGGCATCCGGGTTCCACTTCCCGGTGCAACTGGTGAACCGCCCAAATCTCGATTTCCGCGGTTATGCCGGCACGGTCTCCAGCGGCACGGTGTATGCGAACCAGCCGGTGATCGTTCAGCCCAGTGGCGCGCGCAGCCGGATCGCGCGCATCGTGACAGCGGATGGGGAACTGGCCAGCGCCGAGGCCGGTCAGGCGGTGACGCTGACCCTGACCGACGAGATCGACATTTCCCGAGGCGATGTGATCGTCCCGGCGGACTCGCCGCTGACCTCGGTGTCGGAGATCACCGCCCGCGTGCTTTGGATGGTGGAAGAACCCCTGTCCATCGGCCAGGGCCTGCTGATCAAGATCGGCGCGGCGACGGCGAATGTCCGGGTCGCCAGCCTGTATCACGCGATCGACATCCACAGCTTCGCCACCAGTCCGGCCAGCCAGTTGGCGATGAACGAGATCGGCGTCGCGGAACTGGTGTTCGACAAGCCTCTGGCCGCCGCCGCCTATGCCACCGACCGCGAACTGGGCGCGCTGGTCCTGATCGACCGGATGACGAACCAGACCGTGGCCCTGGGCGTCGTGGACGCTACACCGACCTCCGTCGAGGCGGAGGCCGGTGAAAAGCCCGCCGCGACAACCCGCGCCCCGGCCGTGGCGCCGGTCACCGTTCCACGCGCGGAGGCGGACCAGGTGTCCGTTTGGTCCGGACGGCTTCTGAGCGCCGCCGTACTGGCGGGCCTGGTCGGCGGGGTTTCTGGCAACGCGATGCTTGCCGCCGCGGTCGGAATCGCCGACATCATGCTGTGCCCCATTCTCACCCGCCTCATCGCCTCAGCCCGGTCCGTTCGAGCTGGCGGAGACTGAAGCTTTGTCCGTCACCTCGGAAACGCGGCCAACCCCCGCCTGGGTTCCGCGACGCATGAATACGCGCATGGGCCGTCGGCGATGGGATCCGACGACGTTTCGTCATGGCCTGGCGATCGGTCTCGCGCTGTCCGCGATGGCGATCCTGCTGGTCTTGCCGCTGGTGCTGATTTTCACGGAAGCGCTGTCGAAGGGATTGGACGCCGCGATGGACGCGCTGGCGGAACCGGAGGCGTGGTCCGCGATCCGCCTGACCCTGACCGTGGCCGCCATCGCCGTGCCGGTGAACGCCATTTGCGGCACCGCCGCCGCCTGGTGCATCGGGCGTTTCGAGTTCCCGGGGCGAACGCTGCTGACCACTTTGATCGAATTGCCATTCTCCGTCTCGCCCGTTATTTCCGGGCTGGTCTGGGTGCTGCTGTTCGGCGCCAACGGGTATTTCGGGACCTGGCTCGACCGCCACGGGGTCCGCATCGTGTTCGCATTGCCGGGCCTGGTGCTGGCGACGATGTTCGTGACGTTTCCCTTCGTCGCGCGCTCCCTGATCTCGCTGATGCGCGAACAGGGCGCGGCCGAGGAGGAGGCGGCGCTGACATTGGGTGCCAATGGCTGGCAGATTTTCTTCCGCGTGACATTGCCGAATATCTTCTGGGCCATGCTGTACGGCGTTCTGCTGTGCAACGCCCGCGCGATGGGGGAATTCGGCGCTGTCGCGGTGGTGTCGGGCCATATTCGGGGACAGACGCTGACGATGCCGTTGTATGTCGAGGCGCTGTTCAACGACTATGAATGGGTCGGCGCCTTCGCAGTCGCCGCGTTGTTGTCGCTGCTGGCCCTGGTGACATTGGCGCTGCGGATGCTGTTGGAATGGCGGATCGAACGCGACAGGAGTTCGAACGCATGATGGTCGAGATGCGGGACTTGCGTAAAATGTTCGGCGCCACCCCGGCGCTGGACGGACTGAGTCTATCGGTCGGAAAAGGCGAGTTCCTGGCGCTGTTGGGCCCGTCTGGGTCCGGGAAAACCACGCTGCTGCGGGTTCTCGCGGGTCTGGAGTTCGTGTCGTCCGGAACGATCGAAATCGGCGGCCGGCCCATCCAGGACGTCCCGGCCCGAGAACGGCGGATCGGTCTGGTGTTTCAGCACTACGCGTTGTTTCGGCACATGACCGTGGCGCGCAACGTGGCCTTCGGGCTGGAGGTGCGGCCCAGACGGGACAGGCCGTCCGCCGCCGTCATCCGGGAGCGCGTGGCGGAATTGCTGGAAATGATGGAGATCGGCGATCTTGGTGGCCGTTACCCGGACCAGATTTCCGGCGGACAGCGTCAGCGGGTCGCCCTGGCACGCGCGCTGGCGATCGAACCCACGCTGCTACTGCTGGACGAGCCCTTCGGGGCACTGGACGCCAAGGTGCGGCGCAACTTGCGGGTCTGGCTGCGGGCGCTGCACGACCGGATGGGACTGACCAGCATCTTCGTCACCCACGACCAGGCCGAGGCGATGGAAATGGCCGACCGCGTCGCCGTGCTGCGCGCCGGCAGAATCGAGCAGGTCGATACGCCTGACGGCGTCTACCGGACTCCGGCGAACGACTTCGTGCGTGAGTTCATGAATTAGCTTGTTCCGAAAGACCAGGCGGCCTGTCCCTACAGACCCGCGAACAGCGGTGTGGACAAATACCGTTCCGCGAAAGACGCCGCGATCCCGACGATCAGCTTGCCCGCGTTCTCCTCGCGCGCGGCGAGGTCCAGCATCGCGTGCAGTACGGCCCCGGACGAGATGCCAACCGGCAATCCCTCGACCATCGCGCAGCGGCGAGCGGCGGCGAACGACTCGGTGCCTGAGACGGCCAACACTTCGTCCAGCAGCGCGCGGTCCAGAACCGCGGGCTTGAAACCCGCGCCGATCCCTTGGATGCGGTGCGCGCCCGGACTGTCGCCGGACAATACGGCGCTTTCCTGGGGTTCCACGCCCACGATACGTAAGCCGGGGCGGCGCGGTTTCAGCGCGCGGGCGATGCCGGTCAGCGTGCCACCGGTGCCCACGCCGCCCACGACGATGTCCACCGTCCCCTCGGAATCCCGCCAGATTTCCTCGGCGGTGGTGGCTTCGTGAATGGCGGGATTCGCGGGATTGTCGAATTGCCGCGCGATCCAGGCCCCTTCCGTGCGGGCCAGGATGGCGTCGGCGCGGGCGATGGCGCCGGGCATGCCCAGTTTCGCGGGGGTCGTTTCGACCTCGGCCCCCATCAGCCGCAACATTTTACGCCGCTCGGCCGAGGCGCCTTCGGGCATGACCACGA
>JBAXFK010000139.1:0-12145 GCA_037139955.1 Rhodospirillales bacterium | reverse complement strand
TCGGACTGTCGGTAGCGGGCGCATTTTTGATCGTCGCGCGCATCAACCGGCCGCCTTGGCCAGTTGACCCACCACTGAACCGACCGCCCCCGATGCCGCCGAGACCACCACCGTCTCCCCCGCTCGGGGTTGGACGATCTCGGTCACCCCGGCATAGGCGGTCGCTCCGGGCATGCCGAGCACACCGAGATAGGTCGAAGATGGCACGCCAGCGGGCACTTTCGTCAGCCGATCGCCCGCCGTCACCGAGTGCGTCTGCCAGCCACGCGAACCCACCACGATGTCGCCCACGGCGAATCGGGGGTCTTCGGAAGCGATAACCTCCCCCACCGTTTCGCCGGTCATGACTTCGCCGATCTGAATGGCGACGGCGTAGGTTTGTTCCTCCCGCAGCCGTCCACGCATGTACGGATCGATCGACAACCACAACGTCCGTGTCACCACCTCCCCCGCCTTCGGCTCCGGCAGGCGCTCGGTAATCGTTTCAAAATCGCCAGGGCTGGGTTCGCCGAGGGGGCGGCGCTTCAGGACGACGGATTGGCGCAGTCGGTTTGTGCCGGACATGGGATTACGCAGCCTCCGCTTTCAGAACCAAACGACCGGTCACCTTGCCGTCGCGCAGCCGCATCAATGCGCTATCGGCTTGGTTTTGCGGCACGGTCTCGACCGGCAAGGCTTGCAGCTCGCCGGCTTGGGCCAGCGCCACCAGTTCTCGCAACTCTTTCGGGTTGCCGACGTAGCTGCCCTGCACGGTCAGCGCGCGAATGGCCATGATGGGCAAGGGCAACATCAGCTCGCCGCCGAACAGCCCAACCTGCACCAGCTTGCCGCCTTTGCGCAGTGCGGCGAAGGCGAAGCGTGCGGTGGCGGTGCCGTTCACCAGATCGACGACGGCCAGCACGGGACCGCCCGCCGCTTCGACGATCCGCGCCGTAACCCCGTCGCCGGAGCCGTCCACCACCTTGTGCGCGCCTGCGGCGAGCGCGGCGGCGCGTTTTTCGGCACTGATATCGACTGAGATAATGTTCTGGTGCTTCAAAGCTTTCAGCACTGCGATGGCGTTCAGCCCCAAGCCGCCGGCACCGACCAGGACGATAGCCTCGGTCGGCGCATAGCCCGGCGTCGATATTGCTTTCTTAATCCCGGAGAACACGGTGATGCCCGAGCAGGCATAGGTCGCGGCCAATGCCGGGTCCAGCGTCCCGGGATCGACCAAATGCCGCGGATGCGGCGCGATCACATGCGTGCCGTAGCCGCCATTCTGGTAGACGCCGAGGCTGCGCGCCGCGACGGTACACATATTATCCTCTTCCGCGAGGCACGTCGCACAGGTGCCGCAGCCCAGCCAAGGGTAGACGATCCGCAGATCGCCAGCTTTCACGCCTTTGGCGTCGGGTCCGAATTTGACCACGCGGCCCACGATCTCGTGCCCCATCGCGAGCGGCAGGGTGACGCCGCGATCCACCAGCGACATCTTCTGACCGCCGCCGATGTCGTAATACCCCTCCCAGATATGCAGATCGGAGTGGCATACGCCGCAATGGGTGACTTCCAGCAGCACTTCGGTGCCTGTCGGCTCCGGCGTGGGAAGTTCGATTTCCTTGAGGGGTTTCCCGTTTTCGACGACGGCCCAGGCGCGCATGTTGTTCTCTCCGGTCTTTTATCCGGGCGGATGGTTAGCGCCTGGGGGGGCGGGGTCAAGTACGGAGTTGCGACGGGCTTCCAAACGCGCGCGCACGCGACCGCGCACCCTGCGCTCCCCCGAATTGCCATCGGAGTCCGACACCCTATCCAGTGGGACGAACCGCTTTTCGAGGGAGGCCGAGTTCAGCCTTTCAGCACTTCCGGATTGGTCACGCGCACCGGCTTCCCATCTAGGAACGCCAGCGCGTTCTCGATCATTTGCGGGTAGAACCCGTCCCAAGTTTCTTTCACGCCATAGCCCATGTGCGGCATCAGCACAGTGTTCGGCGCACGCCGCAGCGCATGGCCAACCGGAAGCGGTTCCCGATCGAAGACGTCCAGGGCCGCCACGATCTTGCCGGCGTTCACCGCCGCCAGCATCGCCGCCTCATCGATAATCGGACCGCGCGACGTGTTGATCAGGATCGCACCTTGCTTCATGCGGGCGATATCGGCCGCGCCGATCAGGCCTCGCGACCGCGGCGACAGCACCAGATGCACCGAAATGGCGTCGGATTGCGCCATCAATTCATCCTTGGTCACCAATGTCACGCCCATTTCGGCGCAACGTTCGGCAGTCAGATTCTGGCTCCAGGCGATGACATTCATGCGCAACGCCTTGGCGTAGGTTGCCATGTAACCGCCCAAACGGCCCAGCCCCATCACACCCATCGTTTTGCCGGCCAAACCGATGCCGACCGGAACGCCCATCTGGAAGGTGCCGCCGCGCATGTTCGCATCGCCCCGAGGAATACCCCGCGCCGCCGCGATCAGCAGGCCCAGCGCCAACTCGGCCGTCGCCGAATCCGCATAACCGCCGCCCGACGTATTGCAAACCGGAATGCCCCGCGCCGTGCAGGCCGGCGTGTCCAGCGACGCGTTGCGCGCGCCGGTCATGCCCATCATCCGCAGCTTCGGCAGCCGGTTAATCAGCGACGCCGGCAGCGGAGTCCGCTCCCGCATCGACAGCACAATGTCGAAATCGGCGAGCTTCGCGACCGCGTCGTCCTCGTCGGCAAAAGCCTCCTGGAAGATCGTGACGTCGGCCTTGGCCTCCAGCGCCGACCAATCGGCGGCATTGCGCGCAACGCCCTGCCAGTCGTCCAGCACCGCGATCTTCGATTTGTTGGTACCGCTCATTGTCCCGCTCCCGTTCTGCGTAAGTCGCGCAAAGTGGCGCCGGCCGGACTCTGGCGCAAGCGGGGCCGTTGTGGTGGTCTGCGCGCCGTCTTTCTGAGGATTCGCACATGACCCAAGTTGCCGTCATCGGCGCCGGTTTGATCGGTCGCGCCTGGTCGATCGTTTTCGCGCGCGCGGGGTTCGACGTAGCGTTATGGGACCAGTTCCCCCACGCCGTCCCCGCCGCCCTGGATTTTATCGCCGAGCGCCTGCCGGAACTGAGGGAAAACGGCTTGCTGAAGGACGAGCCTGCCACGGTGATGGCCCGCATCCAACCGGTGCAGGCATTGGGCGATGCTCTGCGGGATGCCGTCTATGTGCAAGAAAACGGGCCGGAACGCGTGGCAGTGAAAATCCCCCTCTTTGCCGAGATGGATCGCTTGGCCCGACCGAATGCGGTGCTCGCGAGTTCCACCAGCGGCATACCGGCCAGCGCCTTCACCGAGGGGCTGAAATTCCGTCACCGCTGCCTCGTCGCGCATCCGGTGAACCCGCCGTATTTAATCCCGCTGGTGGAAATTTGCCCCGCGCCGTGGACCGACGCCGACACCGTCGCCCGTACGCGCGACATCATGACTCAGGCCGGTCAGGTTCCCGCCACGGTGAAAAAGGAAATGGACGGTTTCGCCCTGAATCGCTTGCAAGGCGCCCTGTTGGCCGAGGCGTTCCGCCTGATCGCCGACGACGCGATCTCCCCCGCCGATCTCGATGCGCTGGTGAAGCATGGCTTAGGATTGCGCTGGAGCTTCATGGGCCCGCTGGAAACCATCGACCTGAACGCACCCGGCGGACTGGCGGATTACTGCGATCGTTACGGGCCGCTCTATGCGAAAATGCAGGAACAGATGACTCCGCTGGAGTGGGACGCAACTCTTGTCGGCAAGCTGCAAGACGCAAGACGGACGGAGTTGCCGGCGAACATGCAGCCAGTGCGCCAGGAATGGCGAGATCGGCGGCTGATGGCTCTACTGGCGCACAAGGCCGGTCAGCCCGACTAAACCGCGCCGCACCCGTTCGGACTTGCCCGTTCGGACTTGCCCGTTCAGACTTGATCGAAGTCCACAACGACACGATCGGTCGACGGCCGCGCTTGACAGGTCAGTACGAACCCAGCTTCGACTTCCCAGGGTTCCAGCGAATAATTCACCGCCATCTCCACCTGCCCCTCGGTCACTTTCGCGCGGCAGGTGCAGCACATACCGCCCTTGCAGGAGAATGGCAGGTTGCGCCCGGCGCGAAGGGCGGCGTCGATAATCGACTCCCCCTCGGCAACCGGCACGTCTACCCGCGCGCCCTCGTGGACGATGGTGGCGATCGCGAGAGGCTTGGCGCCCACTGCGATAGGCGTCGGTTTGGTGCGTCCATCGGCCGATGGCGTGAAGCGCTCCACATGCACGTGGGAAATGCCGAGCGCGGTGAGAACAGGCGGCAGGCCCTCGATCATCGGCTGCGGGCCGCAAACAAAGGCGTGGTCCACGCTTGGCAACAATCCCGCCAGCGCGCGCAGCTTATCCGCGTCCAGGTGGCCGTTGAGCACGGGAATGTCCTGTTCCTCCCGCGAAAGGACATGAAAGACCGACAGACGGGACAGGAACAGGTCCTTCAGGTCCTCGATCTCCGAACGGAACAGGATGCGGTCGGTAGAGCGGTTGCCGTAGAACAGGAAAAAGCGGCTGCCCGCCTCCTGGGTCAGCAGGGCGTGCATCAACGACAGCACCGGCGTGATACCCGATCCCGCTACGAAGGCGGCGAAGGCGCGAGCGGCGCCCGGTTGGGGTTGCAGACCGAAGCGTCCCTCGGGCGTCATGACGGACAGCGTGTCGCCGACGCGCAAGGCGGTGTTCGCCCAGCCGGAGAACAATCCACCCTCCACATGCTTGATCCCGACCTGCAAGCCCGGCGCGCCCGGGGCGGAGCAGATCGAGTAAGCGCGACGTACGTCCTGCCCCTCGATCTCGGCGCGTAGCGTCAAATATTGACCGGGAACGAAGCGATACGCCGCTTCGAGGTCGTCCGGCACATCGAATGTCGGCACCACCGCGCCGGCTGGGTCGTGCCGCAGGGCGGCGATGCGCAAGGGATGAAAATCGGGGCGGGCCATGCCGCTTGTGTTGCACCCCCTACGCCACCGAACAAGGGCGCCAAAGAAAATACTAACCGGCAGCGATCTCTGAAACGTCCCCCCGGCGCACCGACAGCGAAGACCCGATCGACGCAATCGCGTTATTCCCGTCTCCGGTCGATCGGACGGTCTTCGCCGCCCGTCCGAAACCGCCATACAAATCCAGCACCCGCCCGAACCATGCGGCGATCGGCCCATCCGGCGCGATCGTCTCGAACGTGCTGGTACAACGCGGCCACATCAATGTCCCTGCAACGATATGATCCGCGTAGCTCGGTTGCGCCCCGCCCAACCAAGGCCGCCCCTGCAAAGCCATACGCAGCGGAGTCAACGACGACCGGAACGCCGCGACCCGTTCGTCCCGCCCAGCCTGGACCTCCTCCAACGAGCGGCCAAAGCGCGCCTCCCGGCTGGTGCGGAAATAGTCCCGGTCCTTCTCCGCCACGACATCCAGTAAATCGCGCACGATCAGAGTCGCAATGCCGGGCACCAGCACCGAATCGGCCCAGGCATTGACGAACCGCGCATGCGCCTGCCCGAGCGGCCCGCCGAGAACCGGGGCATCGGGATAGGTTTGGTCCAGATAGACCGCGATCGCCCAGCTATCCGACACCACTGTCGCGCCGTCTTGAATGACCGGCACCCGCGCCTGACCGGAGAATGCGAGCCTGTCCGTTTCGGTAAACCGCCAGGGCTGCGCGTCCACCGCCAACCCCTTGTGCGCCAGCACGAATTTGGTACGCCAGCAGTACGGGCTGAAACGCAGGTCCGGGTCGGCCCCGGCCAAATCGTAAAGGGAGATCATCTATGCCCTCGCGATACCCAGGAAATCGTCGGCCTTCAGGCTCGCGCCGCCGACCAGCGCGCCGCCGACATGCGGCACCGCTAGCAACGACGCGGCGTTGGCCGGACGAACCGAGCCGCCGTATAGGATCGAGATCGCCTCGCCGGCCGCGCCGAAACGGCGCACCAAAGCTTGGCGGATAAAGAGGTGCATGGCGGCGACATCGGCCTCGGTCGCGGTGCGGCCAGTACCGATCGCCCAGATTGGCTCATAGGCCACTAGGCCCGGCGTCCCCTGCGCGAAATCGTCCGGCAAGCTACCATTCAGTTGCGCCCCGACAGCGGCGGTTTCCCATCCCGCTTGGCGTTCGGCATCGGTTTCCCCTACGCACACGATCGGGGTCAAACCTGCCGCAACCGCTGCCAGCACCTTCGCCCGCACCAGCACATCCGTCTCGCCATGGTTCTGCCGACGCTCGGAGTGACCGAGGATGACATGGCTCGCCCCCGCATCGTTCAGCATAACGGCGGAGATATCGCCGGTATGTGCCCCGTGGGTTTCGGTATGGCAGTCTTGCCCTCCCACCGCGACCGACGCCCCGGCGAGAATCCGAGCAACGGCAGCAATTTGGGTCGCGGGGGGGCAAACCAGCAGGTCGCGGGTCAGCGGGCCGGCGTCCAGCAGGGCGGTGGCGAGGGCCGCAGCCTCCCGCGTCAAGCCATGCATTTTCCAGTTTCCAGCAATTGTTTGACGCATCGGGACGTTCCTCTTCGGCTCCAACCCCTACCAGGACTCCGCCCCGGCTGGCAAAGCGTGGCTCGGCCTTCTATATCCTGCGCTCCCGCCGCTAGGACGAGACTGTATGATCACCGCCTTCCGCCGCGCTTTGGATACCTGGTACGTGAAGGCGTTCTTCGTCCTCATGGTGGGATCGTTCATTTTTTGGGGCGTGGGCGATGTCGTACGAATGATCGGCACGTCGACCTGGGTGGTGAAAGTGAGCGGCCAAACGATCGAAGCCCAGGCCTTCCAGGCCGAATTCCAGCGGGCGCTGTCCGCCGCGACCCAGGAACTGCCTGCCGGGCAGGAAGCGACGGCGGATCTTAAACGCAAGGTCGGCGAACGCGCGCTGGAACGCATCGTCGGCGAAGCGGCGATGACCGAGGTCCTGCGCGACATGCGGCTGGTCAGCCCCGACAGCACCGTCGCGACAGCCGTGCGGGCCATGCCGGTGTTCAAGGACGCGACCGGCCAGTTCAGCAAGCCGACATTCGACGCCCTGCTTCGCGCCAACGGACTGACGGAGCAACGGTTCCTGCAATCGGTGCGCACCGACCTGACGCAGCGGCAGTTGCTGGGGGCAATCGCGGCCGGGGTCACGGCACCGCAGACCCAGGCGATGCCCGTCTACGCCGCCATCTTCGAAAAGCGCGCCGCCGACATGGTGGAGTTCCTGTTCGACCGCGCCCCGGCCGTACCGCCGGCCGACGACGCGACACTGCACCGGTTCTACGACAATCGCCCCGACATCTACGCGACCCCGGAATACCGACGGATCAAGGCCGTGGTGCTGTCGCCAAAATCCCTGTCGAAAGAGATCGCAATCTCCGACGACGATCTGCACGCGGCCTACGACCGCGCAAAATCCGGCTACATCCTCCCGGAGAGGCGCTCGGCGCAGGTCATCTCGGTCGGCGACGAAGCCAAAGCCAAAGCGCTTCTGGCAAGCTGGCAGGCCGCCCCCGACTGGGCCGCCGCGCAGGACGCAGCCAAAGCCGTCGATGCCAACGCGGTGGCACTAGACGACGCGACGCCCGACCAATTCCCCGATCCCGACCTGTCGAAGGCGATGTTCGCGGCAGCACCGGATACCGTGACCGGCCCGGTTAAAGGCGCTTTCGGTTGGTTCCTGGTCAAGGTCGTCAAGGTCGTACCCGGGACCGAGAAGACCTTCGACTCGGTCAAAGACGAGCTGAAAGATCGCGTGCTGGCCGAAAAGGCCACCGACATCATCTATGCGCGTGCCAATACGCTGGACAATTTGCTGGGCAATGGCGGGGCGCTGGACGACCTTCCAGGCGACCTCGGGCTGATCCCGTTGGCCGGCTCGCTGGATGCCGACGGTAAAAACCTAGAAGGGATGCCGGCCCCCCTGCCCGATCCAGCCGAACTGCGCAACGCGATGATCGACGCCGCGTTCAAACTGCGGCCCGGCGATCCGCCGCGCCTGACCGAGACAAAGACGCCGGGCGGCCCGGCGTATTTCGCCATGACGATCGAGGAGATTATCCCCCCTGCCGTCAAACTCTTCGATAGCATCAAGGACCGCGTCGCCGCCGATTGGATTTTCGAGCAGCAGCGGCACGAGCAGGAAACGGCTGCGGCAACGATGCTGGCGGCAATTCAGGCCGGCCGCAATTTTGCCGACGCCGCGACGATCGCCGGGGTGATCCCGCATTTGACCCCCCTGGTAACCCGTGGCGAGGGCGCGGCTGGGATGCCGCCGGAACTGCAACGCATCCTGTTCGGGCTGAAAAAGGGGGAACCGGCCATGGTCGAACTGTCCCAAGGCTTCGTCGTCGCGATCCCGGCCGAGATCGCGGTGGCCGATCCCAACACCGACAAAGCCGGCTTCGACAAACTGCGCGCCGAACTCGCGCAAAACATTGCCTCGGATTACGCCGGCGTCTTTCAGGAAGCGGTGCGCCTACGCGCCAATCCGCGTATAAACCGAGCGAATTTCGACCAAATCGTGCAACCCCAGCAGTAGCAGAGTATCGATGAACGTCTCCGTACCTCCCGGCTTCGCCGCCTTCCGCGCCGCTTACGAAGACGGGCGCGGCTCGCTGGTGTGGCGTAAGGGCGTGTCGGACCTCGATACCCCTGTCGCGGCCTTTTTGAAGCTGGCGCACGGGCAGCCCAACTCCTTCTTGCTGGAAAGCGTAGAAGGTGGGGCGAAGCGCGGCCGCTACTCCATCATCGGCATGGCGCCGGATCTGGTTTGGAAATGCCAGGGCGGCAAGGCGTCGATCAACCGGCACGCGCTGTCGGCGCCGCATGCGTTCCTGCCCGATCCGCGCCCGCCGCTGGACAGTCTGCGCACATTGATCGACGAAGTCCGGCTGGAAGTACCGTCCAACTTGCCGCCGATGGCGGGTGGGCTGGTCGGCTATTTGGGCTACGACATGGTGCGGCTGATGGAGAAGCTGCCGGAGAAGAATAAAGACACACTTGGCGTGCCCGAAGGCGTGATGATCCGCCCGACGCTGTTCGCGATCTTCGACAATGTGAACGACGAACTGTCGCTGATCTCCCCGGTGTACCCGCAGCCCGAAGTCTCCGCCGCCGAGGCTTGGTCTCGCGCGCAGACCAAGTTGGCGGAAGCGGCGGACGCGCTGGATCGGCCGATGCCGCGTCAGCCGCCGCCGGTGATGCTGCCCGACCCGCCGGCACCGACCTCGAACTTCACCAAAGAGGGGTTTGTCGACGCGGTCGCACGCTGCAAAGAATACATCGCGGCCGGCGACGCGTTTCAGATTGTCATCAGCCAACGCTTCGCAGTGCCGTTTACCCTACCGCCATTCTCGCTTTATCGGGCACTACGGCGAATCAACCCGGCGCCGTTCCTGTTCTTCCTCGATTTCGGCGGCTTTTCCATCGTCGGGTCCTCGCCCGAGGTTCTGGTAAGACTGCGCGACGGTGTGGTGACTATCCGCCCCTTGGCCGGTACGCGGCGGCGCGGTGCGACTCACGAGGAAGACATGGCGTTGGAAGCCGAATTGCTCGCCGATCCGAAGGAACGGGCCGAGCATCTGATGCTGGTGGACCTCGGTCGCAACGATGTCGGCCGCGTCTCGGCGATCGGCAGCGTGAAGGTGACGGAAAGCTTTGCGATCGAGCGATTCAGCCACGTGATGCACATATCGTCCAACGTCGAGGGCAAATTGCGCGACGGGCTCGACGCCCTGGATGCTCTGGCCGGCGGCTTCCCTGCCGGCACGTTGTCCGGCGCGCCGAAAGTGCGGGCGATGGAAATCATCGAGGAACTGGAACCCGACCGCCGCGGCATCTACGCCGGCTGCATCGGCTACTTCGCCGCCAACGGCACAATGGATACTTGCATCGGGTTGCGCACAGCGATGGTGAAGGACGGCACGATGTACGTGCAGGCCGGTGCTGGGATCGTGGCGGATTCGGTTGCCGACTCGGAATACGAAGAGACGCACCAGAAAGCGCGGGCGCTGGTTCGGGCGGCCGAGGAAGCCGTGCGATTCGCTGCCGGAAAGTCGGGGGGCAACAACGGCGGGTAGCGCGGCAATATGAGCCTATCGCGCCGCGATATACGCTTTTTTCGCACGGTAGCCAGGACGTTGCAGGCAATTTTCGCGTTTGACGCGGGCCCTGAGACCCCGCACCCTCGCTCTACCAATTTCCGCGAGCGCAGCGTCCATGGCCGACCCGGCCGATACCTCGACCGACGTTCCGCACCGCGCCATGATCACAGCTTGTGCGATCGGGGCCACGTTGCTGCAATCGCTCGACCAGACCATCGCCAACGTGGCGCTGCCCTACATGCAGGGCAGTTTTTCCGCGAGTTACGATGAGATCACTTGGGTCCTAACGTCCTACATCGTCGCCGCCGCCATCATGACAGCGCCGGTCGGCTGGATGGCGTTGCGTTTCGGACGCAAGCCGCTTTATGTGGGCTGCATCGTCGGCTTCACCATCGCGTCCATGCTCTGCGGGATGGCCCAATCGCTACCGCAGATCGTGATTTTCCGACTGGTACAGGGCATGTTCAGCGCCGCCCTCGTGCCGCTCTCCCAGGCCACTCTGCTGGACATCTACCCGCACGAACGCCGAGGTTTCGCCATGGCCATCTGGGGCATCGGCGTGATGATCGGCCCGATCATGGGCCCCACCCTCGGTGGCTATCTGACCGACGCTTTCGACTGGCGCTGGGTGTTTTATATCAACCTGCCCTTCGGCCTCCTCGCCACCTTCGGCCTGCTCACCTTCCTCCCGCGGTCCGAGGGTCTAACCCGCCTCAGCTTCGATTGGCTGGGCTTCACCGTGCTGACCGCAGGGATCGGCGCCTTGCAGTTGATGCTCGATCGCGGTCAGGACCAGGACTGGTTCACCTCCTCCGAAATCGTCGTCGAGGCCACAATCGCCGCGCTCGGCCTCTATCTTGCGCTGGTGCATATCGTCCTCGGGCGGCAGCCGATGATCCGAGCATCGTTGTTCAAGGATGTGAATTTCTCGGCCGGACTGGCGATGATGTTCGCTGTCGGGACGCTGCTGGTGTCGAGCATGGCGCTGATGACGCCGTGGTTGCAGGTCATGAGCAATTACCCCGTCGCCACCGCCGGCCTCCTGATGGCACCGCGCGGTCTGGGCAATCTTTGCACTATTACCATCTCCGGCCGGCTGACCACCCGCATGGACGAGCGATACTTGGTCGGCACCGGCCTGTCGTTGATTTGCTATAGTTTCTGGCGCATGACCGGCTGGACACCCGACGTGGCGCCGCAGGACATCGTCATCGCCATCGTCATCCAGGGCGCCGGTCTGGGATTGGTTTTCACCCCCTTGCAGGTTCTATCCTTCGCCACCCTGTCCCCGTCCTTGCGGACCGAAGGCGCATCCCTGTTCAGCCTGCTGCGCAACATCGGCGCGGCGATCGGAGTATCGGTGACCTCGTCGATGTTGGCGCGCAATACCCAGATTATGCACGAGACGATCGGCTCCTCGGTCAATCCGTTCAACCGAGCGCTAGGGTTCGCGCATGGGTGGTTGGACCCGCTCACGCATCGGGGGGCGGCGTTGCTGGATCGGACAATCACCCATCAGGCGCAGATCGTAGCCTATATCGACGACTATAAGATGCTGATTCTAACCACCCTCCCGGCGATCGGTCTGTTGTTGCTCATGCGCCCGCCGGCCCGCCGATGACCGCGCCGGTCCTACTCTGGTTCCGCGACGACCTGCGGCTGGCGGATCACGCGGCCTTGCACGCGGCGCTGGAAACCGGCGCGCCGGTGCTGCCGGTTTACGTGTTGGACGACGATCCGCCGTGGTCGATGGGCGGCGCGGCCCGCTGGTGGTTGAACAACAGTCTGGCCTCCCTCGCACGCAGCCTGCACGCGCTCGACGCCCCGCTCGTGCTCCGCCGAGGCTCCTCCGTCGCTACCATCCAAGCCCTGATCGCAGAAACCGGCGCGAGCGCAGTCTTCACCGGCGGCATGCCCGACCCGAAGAACCGCGCGGCCGACAAGGCGCTAGCCGAGGCCGGGGTCCCGCTGCATCGGCTGCGCACCTTCATGTTATTCTCGCCGAACGATATACGCACCGGCAGCGGGACCCCGGCCTCGGCT
>JBAXFK010000138.1:0-12163 GCA_037139955.1 Rhodospirillales bacterium | reverse complement strand
ACGTCGGCTTCGCCTATCCCGGCGGCCGCCGCGCCGCCCATGCGGGCCTGTCCTTCGCGATCGAAGCGGGGGAGCGGGTGGGCATCGTCGGCCCCAGCGGTTCCGGCAAATCGTCCATCGTACGGCTGCTGCTGCGCCTGCACGACCCGCAAACCGGCGCGGTGCGAATCGGCGGGCAGGATCTGCGCACGCTCGATCCCGATGGCATCCGCGCCACGATCGCCGTTGTCGCCCAGGATACCTATCTGTTCCACGGTTCGGTCGAGGACAACCTGCGCCTCGGCCGACCCGACGCAACGCACGAACAACTGATCTCCGCCACCACCGCCGCCAATGCGCACGGATTCATTCAAGCGCTACCGAATGGATACCGAACAGTTATCGGGGAGCGCGGTGCCTCCCTATCCGGCGGTCAACGCCAACGTATCGCCATCGCCCGCGCATTGCTACGCGACTCGCCGATCCTGGTACTGGATGAAGCACTGTCGTCGGTCGATGCCGAGAACGAGGCGACGATCCAGCAAGCGTTGGATCGTCTGATGGTGGGGCGCACGACGCTGATCCTGGCGCACCGCCTATCCAGCGTGATCGGCGCCGACCGTATTCTAGTCCTCGGCGACGGGGCGGTAGTGCAGGCCGGCCGGCACGCCGACTTGATCGACGTCGATGGCCCGTACCGCGATCTGATGGGCCCGCAAACCCAGGCGGCCGCAACTGGCGGGCCTCTAGCCAGCGGGGCTCTGGCAGAACTGGCGCCCGAAGAAGCCCGCACCGTCGAGCGCGGAGCGGTTGTCGCCAGTCTGTCGCAGGATGCAGCGGCGATCGGCTGGCCCGACACGATCCGCACCCTGCTGCGCGTCGTCTGCCCTTATCGCGGCCAACTCGGCATCACCGTGGCCTGCGGCATCGGCCGGGTCATCGCCTTCATCGGCGTCGGAGTCCTCGGCGCGCTGCTGCTGGCGCAGGTGCGCGAACACACCCCGATCGGCACTTTGGCGGTTGCCCTGCTGCTCGCCGCGCCGACCGCCGGCCTGCTGCACTACATGGAATCCTGGATCGCCCATGCCATGGCCTACGCGCTGCTGGCGGAAATGCGCATCGACCTGTTCCGCAAGCTGGACGCCCTCGCTCCGGCCTATTTGCTGCGCCGCCGCTCCGGCGATCTGGTCGCGCTGGCCACCCAGGATGTCGAAACGGTGGAGTATTTCTTCGCCCACACCATCGCACCCGCCATCGTGGCGTTCCTGGTGCCGGCGGCAGTGCTGGCGGCGTTGGGCGCCATTGCTTGGCCGTTGGCTTTGGCGCTCGCCCCGTTCCTGTTCTACGCCGGGTTCTCCCCGTTTCGTGGCCGCAAGCGCATCGACGCGCTGGGTTCGTCGGCGCGCGGGGCACTGGGAACCTTGGGCGCCTACGCGACCGAAACCATCCAGGGCCTGTCCGAGTTGGTGGCGTTCAACGCCGCCGGGGCGCGCAAGACCGGCTTCATGGACGCCGCCCGCACTTACCAGACCATGCGTCTGGCGCTGCTGTCCGACCTGACGTTCCAGACCTCCGCATTGGAGGTTGCGACCGGGTTCGGCGGCCTCGCAGTGGCCGGCACCGGGGCGTGGCTGGTCGCGCATGGCGGGTTGGCACCAGGAATGTTGCCGCTGGTCGTGCTGATATCGGTCGCGGCGTTCCTGCCGGTGTCGGAGATTGCTCAAGTCGGGCGGCAATTGGCCGATACCATCGCGTCCACCCGCCGGCTGGCCGTCGTTCATGCCGAGAGGGTGGCGATCGCGGACGGCCGAGCCGATCCCGTGGCCCCGGCCGGCGGCTCCGCCCTGCGCTTCGACGCCGTCGCCTTTGCCTATCCCGGCCGCACCGAGCCGGCATTGGAATCGGTGTCGTTCGACGTCCCAGCGGGCACCACCGTCGCGCTGGTCGGCCCGTCCGGCGCCGGCAAGACCACCATCGCCAACTTGCTGCTCCGCTTTTGGGACCCGGACAGCGGCACGATTCGGCTGGATGGCGCGGATTTGCGGGACCTCCGTTTAGACGGGTTGCGGTCGCGCATCGCGCTGGTGTCGCAGGACACCTATTTGTTCAATGACACGCTGGAGGCAAATGTCCGCCTCGCTCGGCCCGACGCGACATCCGAGCAGATCGAATTGGCATTGTCTCGGGCGGCGTTGCGGGATTTCGTGGCCGGCTTGCCCGAGGGCTTAGCCACCCGCGTCGGCGAGCGCGGCGTGCAACTATCCGGCGGTCAGCGCCAGCGCATCGCCATCGCCCGCGCCTTCCTGAAGGACGCGCCGCTGCTGGTGCTGGATGAGGCGACATCGCACCTCGATACGATCAGCGAGGCGGCGGTACGATCGGCCCTAGACGCACTGATGGTGGATCGCACCACGATCGTGGTGGCGCACCGGCTATCGACCATTCGTGCCGCCGATTCGATCCTGGTCCTGCGCGCCGGCCGCCTCATCGAAGCCGGCACTCACCCCGAACTGGTCGCTCGACGCGGGGTCTACGCGCGGCTGGTGGAACGACAACTGGCAGCGGTAGACTTGCAAGCGGGGGTATAAATCTGCGCGGCGACCTAAGCTTTCGGTAGCCTGACAATAAACCGCGCACCGGCTACATTCCCCGCCAGATCGCGGCGATTTTCTGCCGAAATCTGGCCATGCAATGCCTCCACGATTTGTCGGCTGATCGACAGGCCTAACCCCGAATGCTGCCCGAAACTCTCCCCGCTCGGTCGTTCGGAATAGAAACGATCGAAGATGTGTTCCAGATTGGCTTCGGGGATGCCGGGGCCTTCGTCCTCGACGCTGAGTTCGCCCATCTCGCCGACATCGCGTACCCGCACCACGATGCGGCCGCGCGGCGGGCTGAAGGATTGGGCGTTGCCGATGAGGTTGCGCAGCACTTGCACCAACCGGTCTTCCACCGCCCAAACAGCGAACTCGGCAGGCGGTGCAACCAGTTCCAGCTTCGGATCGTTCTCGGTATCGCGCGTAGCCTCGTCCAGTTCCTGCAAGGTACGCAGAATCGGCACGATATCGACCCGTTCCGCCGTCACGCGGGACATTTCGGCGTCCAACCGCGAGGCATCGCTGACATCGCTGATGAGCCGGTCCAGCCGCACCACGTCCTGGCCGATAATCGCCAGCAACTGCCGTTGCTTCGCCAGATCGTCGATGTGCCGTAACGTTTCGATGGCACTGCGGATAGACGATAGAGGGTTCTTGATCTCGTGCGCCACATCGGCGGCGAAACGTTCGATCGCATCCATGCGTTGCCACAAAGCCGACGCCGAGTCCGCCAACGCGTTGGCAAGCAACCCAACCTCGTCGCCGCGCCGTAACAAGGAGTCGGGCACGCTGCCGGTGCGGCCTTTACCCTCCCGCATGTCGGCGGCAGCGCCGGCAAGGCGCAGGATCGGGCGAGCGATGGTTTGCGACAGATACCAAGACAACAACACCGTGAGCACCAACGCGACGCCGAACAGCGCCAGGATCGACATTCGGACGGTGAACAGGCTGGTATCGACCTCCCGAGCTTCCCTGGTCAGGAGAACAATGCCGACAGTGTGACGATCGCGCTCTACTGGAACGGCGACGGTCACCAGCAGGCGATTGTCCATGGTGCGCCGAATATAAGGCGGCATATCGGTGCTTTTGCCGGCGCTGGATAGGCGCAATTCTTCTTTCACGTCGGGCTGCCATTCCGGTCCTCCGGCACCGGGCGTGAGATCGACCTGACTCAACGCCGGGCGATGGGGCAGCCAAGACAGGACGGTATCGTAGACCGATGCAATCGCGCTCAGGATCGGGCCATGTTCGGGGGCGGGGGGCAGGGGTTCGGTGCTGACAATGCCGCCCGGGCCTTGGCGCACGCGGGAATCGGCCACCAAAGTCCCATCCGGCCCATACAGCTTGGCCTGCGCATCGGGGGTCGGATCGGTCAGCCGGCGCAGCAACGGTTGGGCGATTTCCGGCACGAGCTTGGGGTTGTCGGGGTCGATGGTGCGGACCGCACTCTCCCCCATGGCGCCACCGAAGACGCGCGCCTGCTCCCGCAAAGCGCCGACTTGCGCTTCCAGAAGTCCGTTTTGATACTGATCCAGATACAGCAGCGCCACCACCAGCAATGCCAGCGGCAGCGCGTTGACCAACAAAATGCGCCGCAGCAAGGGGGACACCCAGCGCTGACGGAAATGCGCGACCGCCGGCGTCGGCGTGACAGAGGATAGCGGCACTCAGTGTTCCTTGTACCGATAACCGATGCCGTAGAGCGTCTCGATATAGTTGAACGTGTCGTCGACGGTGCGGAATTTCTTGCGCACCCGTTTCACATGGCTATCGATGGTGCGGTCGTCGACATAGGTGTTTTCGCCATACGCGGCGTCGATCAACTGGTCGCGGCTTTTCACCATGCCGGGACGCGCCGCCAGCGCTTTGACCAGCAAGAACTCGGTCACGGTCAATTGGATGTCTTCCCCGTGCCAGGTGCATTGATGCTTGGTATCGTCCAGCACCAAGCTGCCACGGGTCAGCACCCCGCCGGGAGGCGCGCCCGAACCCTCGGCCTTGCTTGCCTCGTTCCGACGCAGCAGGGCGCGGATGCGCTCAAGCAGCAAGCGCTGGCTGAACGGTTTGGTAATGTAATCGTCGGCACCCAGCCGCAAGCCCATCAGCTCGTCCACTTCCTCATCCTTGGAGGTCAGGAAGATGACGGGCATCGTGCTGCGCTGGCGGAGTTTTTGCAGCAATTCCATCCCATCCATACGCGGCATCTTTACGTCCAGCACCGCCAAATCGGCGGGGCGGGCGGTCAGGCCCTGCAAGGCGCTTTCGCCGTCGGTGTAGGTGCGGACGGCATAGCCCTCTTGCTCCAACGTCATCGACACGCTGGTAAGGATGTTGCGGTCGTCATCGACCAACGCGATGGTTTGCTTGGACGAAGCGGCAGTTGGCGATACGGTCATGGGCGCGTTCCGGTTGGGGTGCCTGGACGTTATGGCACGCAATTGTGGCGCATTGCGGATGGAAGGTGAACGAAAAATGGCATCGACAGAAGATTCCCCGGCTTGGATCGCGCGATACCTGCTACGCGCAACGCGGTCGGCCACGCTGGCGAGTTCCGCGTCCGGTCAGCCTTTCGCCTCGCTGGTGACACATGCCTGCACGCCCGATCTTTCGCTATTGTTATTCCTGTCCGATCTGTCGGAGCATACACGTCACCTGCGCGCCGATCCCCGCTGCTCCCTCCTGGTCTGCGGGCCACCGACCGAGGCCAATCCGCAGACCGCCCCGCGCGTCACCGTCACCGGCCTAGCCGAGTCCGCCGACGATCCCGCGCTAAAAGCGCGCTATCTGGCGCTGCATCCCTACGCCGCGCTGTATGCAGGGTTCGCGGATTTCAATATTTGGCGAATCAAACCGCTGAACGCCCTGTTCGTCGGCGGCTTCGCCCGCGCCGTCCGCCTGCGTTCGGCCGATCTCGCGCCAAACCCGGATGCGGTGGCGGACGTCGCGGCGGCCGAATCCGGCATTATCGCCCACTGCAATACCGACCACCCAGCGGCCCTGACCGCCATCGCGCGACAGCCGGGGAACTGGCGCATGGTCGTCGCCGACGTGGACGGATGCGATTTGGCATGGGGGGACCGTGTCGTACGCACCCACTGGGCCGCCCCGATCGCCTCGGCCGGCGATGTCAGATCCGAATTGGTCGGCTTGGCTCGGCAGGCACGCGCTTAGAGCGCGATCGTGCTCTACGCCGGTCCGTGCGGGATGCCGTCGGGGTCTAGCCGGTAGCCGCCGGTTTCCGTCAGCAGCAGCTTCGCATTGGCGGGGTCGGGCTCGATTTTCTGCCGCAGACGGTAGATGTGGGTTTCCAGCGTGTGGGTGGTCACTGCGGCATTGTAGCCCCAGACCTCGTTCAGCAGCACCTGGCGCGCGATCGGCTTCTTGCCGGCACGATAAAGGTATTTGAGAATCGCCGCCTCTTTCTCGGTCAGGCGAATGCGCTTGTTCTTCGTCCGCTCCTCCAGCAGTTTGGCTGCCGGGCGAAAGGTGTAGGGGCCGATCGGGAAAACGGCGTCCTCGCTGTTTTCGAAACTGCTGAGTTGGCGGCGGATGCGCGCGAGCAGCACCGCCAGGCGGAAGGGTTTGGCGACGTAATCGTTGGCGCCGGCTTCCAAACCGCGCACGACGTCGCTGTCGTCGTCCGAGCCGGTCAGGATGATGATGGGCATTTTCACGCCCTTTTGACGGAGCCGCTGACACAAGTCGCGGCCGTCGCCGTCCGGCAAGCCGACGTCCAGTATCAGCGCATCGTACCGCGCGTCCTTGCTCAGAACCAGTCGCTCGGCGTCGGCGATGGTGGCGGCCTCGGACACCGCGAATTCCCCGTCGATCTGCAATTGCTCCGCGAGGGTTTCCCGCAGCGCATCGTCATCGTCCACGATCAGGATCGGATGTCCGGCCGTCATGTCCACTCCCATTGCCAGCGACATCGGGTTCCGGTCGGGCGATCCGGGCAGCGAGTCGCGGTAAAATAGAAACCTATCCGTGAGTTACCTCGCATTCTTCACCGGAGAAGCGCAAGGAGCAAGCGGGCGTCCGTCGGTCTATTGTTGTCGTGCGCGCGCGCACCCATTATCGGGGGGCCATGGACACTGTCATCGCTGCTCAGCCCCGCCAAATCCACCGCGCCGCGTCCGATTTGCGGCGCGGCGTTCCCGTGTTGCTGACCGGGGGGGAGAATCTGCTGATCGTCGCCGCCGAGACCGCCGGCCCATCGGGAATCGCCGAAGTGCGCAGCTTGGGCTCGGGCGACCCGATGTTGCTCGTTGCGCCCGTCCGCGGCGCCGCCGTGTTGCGCCGATCGATAGAGGCCGAAACCGCCGTCGTTGCCGCGCATGTGCCGGCCGCGCTTCTGACCGCCGACGCGCTGCGCGGGCTCGCCGATCCGACCGCGCCGCAAACCAAGACTCCGCTCGAACCGGTTGCCCCGCCGTCGTCGGCACTGGCGGCTTTGGCGCTGGCCAAGCTGGGGCGATTGCTGCCGGCGATCCTCGCAGTGCGGATCGCACCGGATGCCGAGGCGGCAGCGGCCGAACGCGGTATTTTGTCCGTGGCGGCAGCCGATGTGTTGGCATACCCGGCGGGGGAGACTGCGGGACTCCGCAAAATCGCCTCGGCTCCGGTGCCGTTGAACGGCGCCCCGGATTCCCGTGTGGTGGCATTCCGCGCCGAAGCCTCGGCGATCGAACATTTGGCGATCCTGGTGGGCGATCCGGAAGCGGCCGAAGCGCCGCTGGTGCGCATCCACTCCGAATGTTTCACTGGCGATCTATTGGGCTCCATGCGCTGCGATTGCGGCGAGCAATTGCGCGGCGCCATCCAGAAAATGGCCGAGGACGGCGCCGGGGTACTGCTGTACCTGGCGCAAGAGGGCCGAGGCATCGGCTTGGTCAACAAGCTGCGCGCCTACACGTTGCAAGATCGCGGCCTGGATACGCTGGACGCTAACCGCGTGCTGGGCTGGGGCGCCGACGAACGCAATTTCTTGGTCGCGGCACTGATGCTGGTGGAACTCGGGATCGGGCGGGTGCGGCTGCTGACGAATAACCCGGACAAGTTGGCCGCGCTGGAAGCCTGCGGGATCGAAGTCGTGGGTCGGGAAGCGCACGCCTTTGCCTCGAATAGCGTGAACGACGCGTATCTGGCGACGAAGGCCGTGCGGTTCGGCCACATGCTGGATTAGGCTGACGGCGACGCCAGCCTAATCCGATGGCGCGTCAGATAACCTTCGCCGTCCTAAACCCCTCGATATCCGCCGCAGAATATCCTAGTTCTCCCAAAATCTCGTCGTTATGTTGCCCGAACATCGGCGGCGGGCGGTCCACCTTTGGCCCGTCGTGCCCGAACTTGAACGCCGCCACCGGCACGCTGAACGCCCCCGGCACACCCGGCGCGTTCTCATGCTTGTGCAGCAGCCCGCGGGACGCGATTTGCGGATCGGCCAAAGCCTCCCCCATGGTGCGGACGCGAGATGCGGGGACGTGACGTTCCTGGAACCAATCCTCCCATTCCGCTGCCGTACGAGTCAGCATCGTTTCGGTCAAGATTTTAGTTTCGTTATCGTAGTCGTCGTGCCGTTCGTCGTTGTTCTTCTTCACCACGTCCGGCCGCTCTAAAGCCCGCCACAAACGGGCTTGCTGCCGCAGATTGGACGCACCGATCATCAGCATGCCGTCTTTGGTGCGATACGCTTGGCTGGTCGCATGCGCCATATTGTTGCCGTTCGGCTTGGGATGCACGCCGTTCCGTAAATAACCCGTCGCAAGACTGGCTTGCAGCATTAGCGCGACATCCAGCATCGCCATATCGACGCGCTGGCCCAAGCCGGTGCGTTCGCGCTGAAACAACGCCGCCGACAGCGCATAGGCGCCCATCGTCCCGGTCGCGTAATCGATGGCGGGGGCACCGATCTTGATCGGCGCGGTGTCCGGCGTGCCGGTGCTGGCCATGATGCCGGACGTGGATTGGATGACGTGGTCGTAGGCCGTGCGCTCCCGCTTCGGGCCGCCCTGGCCGAAAGCCGAGAACGAAGCGTAGATCAGCTTCGGATTTATTTTCCGCAGGTCCTCGTAGCCTAGGCCCAGCTTCTCGAACGCGCCGGGGCGATAGTTTTCCACCAGCACATCGGCGGTGGCGACTAATTTGCGCAGGATATCCCGCCCCTGCTCCGATTTCAGGTTCAGCGTGATCGCCCGCTTATTCGATCCCTGGGTCAGGAACCCCGTGCCCATCAGCGCGTGGTTCAACGCGTGATCCGTGCCGGAATCGCGGCTTTGGTCGGGATCGGACGGGTCTTCCACCTTGATCACGTCCGCACCCATCAGGCCCAACTGATAGGCCGCGAACGGTCCGGCGAGGACGTGTGTGATGTCGATAATACGGATGCCTTCGAACGGGCGCGCCATGGCCGCTTCCTCCTATTGTGTTCGGAGGAAGCGTGCGGCGACAGCGCGTTCGCGTCAATGCAGACCCGCCCTTCTACATCCCGCCGGGATAGCTCGGCCCGCCGCCGCCCTCGGGCGTCACCCAATTAATATTCTGGGTCGGGTCCTTGATGTCGCAAGTCTTACAATGCACGCAGTTCTGCGCATTGATCTGCAATCGCGGCTGGCCTTCCTCGACGCCTAGGAACTCGTAAACCCCGGCGGGACAATACCGCGATTCCGGACCCCGATACTTCTCCCAGTTCACCGCCACCGGAACGCCCGCATCCTTCAACGTCAAATGGATCGGCTGATTTTCCTCGTGATTGGTGTTGGAGATAAACACCGACGACGGCTTGTCGAACGTCAGCTTGCCGTCCGCCTTGGGATAGACGATCGGTTTCGCGACGGCCGCGTCCATCAGCGTTTCGTTATCCTTATGAACGTGCTTGAACGTCCACGGCGACTTGCCACGGAACAGATACGTATCGAGCGCAGAGTAAACCAACCCGCCGTACATTCCGAACTTGCCGAAGGACGGGCGGATATTGCGGACGGCCGATAGTTCCTCCCACACCCAACTTTCTTTCAGTTCGGCCGGGTAGGCATCCAGCACTGCCGGACGATCGCCGGCCAGCGCCTCGGCCAAGGCTTCGGCGGCGACCATGCCGGACTTCATCGACGTGTGCGTGCCTTTCACCTTCGGCACGTTCACGAACCCAGCGGAGTCCCCAATCAACGCACCGCCCGGAAATACCAGCTTGGGGATCGACTGTAAGCCGCCCTCGTTCAGTGCGCGCGCCCCATAGGCAATGCGGCGCCCGCCCTCGAAGTGTTTGCGCACGTCGGGATGGGTTTTGAACCGCTGCATTTCGTCGAACGGCGACAGCCAAGGATTGGAGTAGTCCAACCCGATGACGAACCCGTACGAAACCAGATTTTTGCCGAAATGATACAGGAACGATCCGCCGTAAGTATCGGCTTTCAGCGGCCAACCGATGGTATGCTCGATCAGGCCGGGCTTGTGATTTTCCGCCGGAATTTCCCACAATTCCTTGATGCCGATGGCATAGGTCTGATCCTGCGCGCCCTCTTTCAGATTGTACCGTGCAAGCAACTGCTTCGTCAGCGAACCGCGGCAACCCTCGGCGAACAGCGTGTAAGTCGCGCGCAATTCCATGCCACGCGCGAAATTGTCGGTGGGAATGCCGTCGCGGCCGACGCCCATGTCGCCCGTGGCGATGCCGACGACACGACCGTCTTCGTACAAGACCTCGGATGCGGCGAAGCCCGGATAGATTTCAACGCCCAGTTCCTCGGCTTGGGTGCCGAGCCAGCGGCAGACATTGCCGAGGGATACGATAAAGTTGCCGTGGTTGTGCATCTGCGGCGGAGTCGGCAGACGCGTGGCGCTGACCTCGGTGAGGTACATAAACCGGTCTTCCCGCGCCGGGGTGTCCAGCGGTGCGCCTTTCGCAGCCCAATCGGGGATCAACTCGTTCAACGCACGCGGTTCCAACACCGCGCCGGACAGCGTATGCGCCCCGATCTCGCTGCCTTTTTCGACCAGACATACGGCGGCGTCCGGCGATAATTGTTTCAGGCGAATCGCCGCAGCCAAGCCGGCCGGCCCGCCACCCACGATCACCACGTCGAACTCCATCGCCTCCCGAGGGGGAAGTTCCTCAGCCATGTCCGGCTCCTTATGCTATCCGCTCCTAATAAGCAGACAGTTACGCGCGCAGGAAGGGCTTATCGCCGCAGACCGTCACCCGGTGGCCGAAACGGCGCTGCGGGAAGTAATCCCACATCGCCTGATGCTGCACCGCGCGGTTGTCCCAGAATGCAACGGAGTTCGGCTGCCACTTGAACCGGCACACGAATTTCGGCTGCTCGGCATGATCGAACAGCATATTCAGCACGGCGTCGCTTTCCTTGGGGGATAGCTGCACGATCCGCGTCGTGAAGCCGCGATTGACGAACAGCGCCTTCCGCCCCGTCCCCGGATGCGTGCGCACAACAGGGTGCTCGGCTTCCGGAAATTTCTGATCCGGAGCCGGCTCGCGATACTGGTGATTCGCCGATTTACGGCTCTCATGCATCGCGGTGCAGGTTTCCAAGAAAGCTTGCATGGCCGGGGACAGCGCGTCGTAGGCGGCATACTGATTGGCGAACATCGTGTCGCCGCCGCCATTTTCGGGCACTTCCTTGATATGCAAGATCGATCCCATCGGCGGCTCGACGTCGCACGACACGTCGGAGTGCCAGACCTCCCCCGCCACCCGCTTGGACGCAGGGCCGGCCTCGATCGTCAGAATCTCGGGGTGCTCGGGGTACCGCTTCCCGGCGTTGGGATGCACATGCAGCTTGCCGAAACGAGCGCCGAACGCCTTATGCTGGTCGATCGTCAGATCTTGGTCGCGGAAGAAAATAACGCAATGATCGAGAAGCGCTTGGTGCACCGCGTCGAATTCTCGATTGGTCAACTCCCCCGCGAGATCGACGCCGGAGATTTCCGCGCCGATGGTCGGGGTGAGTGTACGGATTTCGATACCCATCGCTGCTTCCTCCGCTACCGCTATTGTTTGTCGCTCGGCAGCTTAGGGAAAAGCCCAGGGAATACAAATCGGCGCTCGTGCCAACCGCCCATCCAAAACCGTCCTTGACAATTTTAACATTAATTGTTAATTCACCAATCATGGACACAACGGCGCAGCATCCCGCACGCACCGATACCCGGCCTCCCCAACCGGAGGACCGGTCCAGCACCGCCATACCCACCTGCATCGCCACGATCCTCAGCGTCGTCCGAACCCTGCTCGGCTACGGAAAACACCTCGATCGGACCCTCCCCGACTGCGCCGAGCACCGGCATTTCCCCAGCATCGCCGTCGGTTTCGGGACGCACGACCTGCGCCGCATTCTCGGTCATGTGCAGCGCGGCATTCTGCGCGCGATGATGCTGGAGCGGTTTTTACTCGCCCGCGCCGCGCAAGGCCGCGATATCGCGCCCACGCCGCCCCCCGGCCCCGCCGAACCCGAGGATATCGAGGCGCTGGACATGAAACTCCGCGCCCCCGCCCAATCGCGGAAACCCTCGGTCGGCCGCACCCCGCGCGTCGATCCCGACGACCCCATGCATTTCAACATGCCCACGTTAAAAGA
>JBAXFK010000137.1:0-12197 GCA_037139955.1 Rhodospirillales bacterium | reverse complement strand
CTACAAGAGTCGCGTGCTGCTGATCGTCAATGTCGCCTCCGAGTGCGGTTACACGCCGCAATACACCGGGCTCGAAGCGGTGTACGCGAAATACAAGGACAAGGGTCTGACCGTGCTCGGCGTGCCGTGCAACCAGTTCGGCGGGCAGGAGCCGGGAAGCAACGCGGAGATTAAGGAATTCTGCAGCTCCACCTTTCACGTGACGTTTCCGCTGCTCGACAAGACGGAGGTCAACGGCGCGAAACGACACCCCCTCTACGCGGCGCTGGCGGGAAAGTCCTCGCCGTTCCCGGGGGACATCGCGTGGAATTTCAGTAAGTTTTTGGTGGGCCGCGATGGCAGGATTCTGCAGCGGTTTGAATCGGGTGCCGAGCCGGATTCGACGGAAGTCGTGAAGGCGATCGAAGCCGCGCTGGCGGCGAAATAGAACCCAGCCATGAACATGACGCGCCGGGATTTTGTCGGGGCGACCCTCGGCGTCGCAGCGTGGCAGACCCTCGCCTCCCGCGGTCAGGTGCCAGCCATGGTGGGAGGACCGACCGATCCGACCGGACTGACGCTGACCAGCGCGCGCGGCACGCATCGGGAATCGATGCCTGAGAATATCGTTGGCGGCTTGTTCCATCTGACCAAACCCTATGCGGCCGTCAACCTAGACCAAAAAACCTCGAGTTGGACCCGTCGCATGGCGACGCCGCTGAACGGGCAGACGCTGGGCATTATCGGTGTCGGCGAAATCGGCCAGCGGGTGGCCCACATCGCCTCGGCCATTGGGATGCGGGTCATCGGCACCAAACGCCGACCGGAGCCGGTACAAGATGTCGCCGAAATCTTTCCGGGCAGCCGCACGAACGAAGTATTAGCGCAGTCGGATTTCGTGCTGTTACTGCTGCCAGCCACCCCGGATACCGAGAATTTTATCGACGCCGAGCGGCTTTCGCATATGAAACCGACGGCGTATTTATTGAATTTCGGACGCGGGGCTCTGATCGACGATGCCGCCTTGATCGCTGCCGTCTCGGGCAAGAAAATCGCCGGCGCGGTGCTGGATGTTTTCCGGCAGGAACCGCTGCCGAAAGAGCATCCGTTTTGGACGACCGAGGGAATCCAGGTGCTGCCGCATATCGGCGGCGGGCATCCGAAACGCGACAGCGTCGTGGCGAAATTATTCGCCGACAATCTCGGCCGCTTCCTCGACGGCAAGCCATTATTGCAGGAAGTGGACCGCGTCGCCGGCTACTGAACGATGCGGGTTGCATTGCTGTATTCGGGCCTGCCGCGCATGTGGCGGGCCTGTCACGCAACGCAGCTGGCCTTGTTTCCCGGCGCCGAGATCGATGTGTTTTTCCACTTCTGGGATACTGTCGATCGGGCGGAAAAGCAGGCTATCGTCGACGCCATGCGGCCGAAGTCGTTCGTGTTCGAGGCGCCGCGCGACTACGGTTTCGTCGACCGTTACCCCGAAGTCCGAACCGACCGGATCAACATCCCGTCCCGCTTGGTCAGTCAATACATGAGCTGGCGTAAGGTCGCGACGCAATTCCAGCCCTACGCACCGCGCTACGATCTGGCCGTACGCAGCCGCAGCGATTTGTACTTCTTCGACGGAATTCGTTACGACCTAGCGAACGTCGCGACTGGCGGCATTTCGCTGGTCGCGTACCGTTGGCCCGAGGACAACAAGCTCCTCAGCGACATGTTCGCGATCGGCAAGCCGCGTGCGATCGTATATTTTCATTCATTAATCGACACCATTTGGAACTACGTGCCGCAAACGCCTTTCAACCCCGAAGCCTTGATCACGCGTCATCTGGCGGTGTTGTTGCGACAGGCTAAAGGCGCCGCCGTCTTCGCGTTACCGGACCTGCCGTGTTTCGTCTTTCGCCCGCACATGGTTGGGTGGACCGCCGAGCAGTGCATGGCGGAAGGACCGGGTGTCAGCAAATGGCGCGACCCCGAGGTTGTCGCGGCATTCCGACGCTACCACGGTGCGGCCCGCGGCGCGGCGGGGCTCGCGCATGTCGATAGTTTCATATCGGCGCAGACAGACTGATCTGTAATATCCCATCACGCGTCGTCATCGCCCCAGGGAGACCGAACATGCCGCGTTTCGCATTCGCCGTAGCCTTGCTACCCTTGTTGGCCGCACCGGTCTTCGCTGCCGAAACTCATCTGACCATCGGCGAAACCGCAACCGTCATGGTCGCCCCGGACGAGATCGCCGCGTCCCTCCGCGCCGAAGCGACCGCCAATTCGGCAGCCGAGGTGCAGAAACGGGTGAACGATGCGATCCGCGACGCTCTGGCCGCGACGAAGGACAGCCCCGATGTAACGGCCTCGACCGGCGGTTACGGTGTTTGGCGCTGGGCGCAGGGCGGCGTCGATCGGTGGCAAGGCGGGCAGAGCCTGAATCTGTCCAGCCACGACGGTGCCGCGCTGTTGAAGCTGGTAGGCTTGTTGCAGCAAAAGGGGATGGCGATATCGGGCCTCAATTGGCGTCTTTCGCGAGACGCATCGCGCAAGGCGCGCCAGGACGCCACGCACAAAGCTCTGGCGAGTTTACGTGCGCGGGTGGACGAGGCGGCAGCGGCACTCGACCTTAAATTCGAGCAATTCGCCAGCGTGCGCGTGGACAGTGCGCAACCGCCGCAGGCGCGGATGTCGGCGCCGATGGCAATATCGGCCAGCCTCGCATCGACGCCGCCCCCTGCGGCGGTCGCCGAGGACACGCCGGTCACCGCCTCGGTGGAGGCCGACGCCATCCTGGTCCCCCGGTAGCGATGCAAGACCGGGAACGAGCGCGCCGAGCCTATGAGCGCGGGGAATTGGCCGAGGCGATCGCGATCCAACAGTGCGTGTCGGACGAGGACGCCGACGTTCTGTTTCTCGGGCTGATGCTGCATGCCGCGCGTCGGTTCGACGATTCCATCGCGGTACTGCGGGACGGAATCGCGCGGTTTCCCGCAAATCCGGCGATGCACGAGAATTTAGCCGTACTGCTATTGTCCACGAACGACACGCACGGCGCCATCGCAGCCTGCCTGCGCGCCCTCGCGCTGGGGTCGGACAGCCCCAATGTCCACGACTGCCTCGGCGACGCCTACAACCGTGAGGGACAGCAAGACCGCGCCATCGCGGCGGGATGGGCGGCATTGGAAGCGAAGGACCGCCTGTTCGGCGACCGCACCCCGATTGTCGCGATGCCCGCCGATCCGCCGCCGCCGTTCGATCCGACCTGCCCTGCCGAGAACGTTATCTCTTATTGCCTATGGGGCAACGAGCCACGCTATTACGTGCCGCTGCTGGAAAATGCACGCATCCAGCCACATCTATTCCCGAGTTGGACGATACGACTGTATCACGATGCCTCGGTCGACACGGGCTACCTGACACAGTTACGCACGCTCGGCGTGGATTCCCGGCCGATGGCGCTGCCGCCCGGCGTGACGCCGCATCGCCGGCTGCTATGGCGATTCGCAGCCGCCGCCGATCCTGAGGTGCACCGCTTTCTGATCCGCGACGCCGATTCGCTTTTGAGTGTCAAGGAGCGCGTAGCGGTCGATGCCTGGCTGCAATCGGGCTATCGTTTCCACGCGATGCGCGACTGGTTCACCCATACCGATCTGCTACTGGCCGGCCTATGGGGCGGGGTCGGCGGGATATTGCCTCCGGTCGAGAGCCTGTTGGAACATTATACCGCGTGGCGGGTAGAGAATGACCATGTCGACCAGGATCTGCTGGCCGAGACAGTGTGGCCGGCGATCCGCCGCGACGTGCTGATCCACGACAGCGTGTTTACCGGCTGCCTCGGTAGCGTGCCATTTCCGCCGTTCGGTGCCATGCTGCCGGGCATGCATATCGGGCAGAACGCGTTCCACCATTTCGCGCCGGCGGGCTGAGCGATGAACCGCCGCCTCGCTTTCGGCGTCTGCATCGCCTTGCTAGCGCTCGCCGCTGCCGGCACCGCAGTCTGGCGCACCCAGCGGCAGCCGGCTACCGAACCGATGACCGCCGCGCTGCCGGTACCGCCGTTCCCGCCGCGGATCGCCAGCGGCGACACCTACGAACACTGCCTCGCAATCCTCGCCGACGATCCCGACGGCGCTCGGCAGACCGCCGACGCCTGGGCTGCATCCGGCGGCGGCGACGGCGCCGCGCATTGTCAGGGCCTGTCGCTGATCGCCACCGGCAACCCCGATTTGGGCGCCGAACGGTTGGAGCAATTGGCGGCGGCGAGTTTGGCCCCGGACCTAGCAAAGGCCACGATCTTCGCCCAAGCGTCGCAGGCGCGGCTGATGGCCAATCAGCCCGGAAAGGCGCGCGACGACGCGACCCGCGCGCTGGATTTGGCACCGGGGGACACCGAGTTGCTGATTCAACGCGCCTTGGCATCGGAAGCGGTAGGACGGTGGGACGAGGCGATCGCCGATCTGACTCGGGCGCTCGCATCCGACGCCCACCGTGCCGACGCCTTGGCGCTGCGTGCCGTCGCGTGGCGCCGGATCGAGCGGCTGGACCTTGCGGTCGCCGACACGGATCGGGCGATCGCGCTAGACCCGGACAATGCCGAGGCGCTGCTAGAACGCGGGATCGAGCGGCAACGGCTGGGCGATCCCGCCGGTGCACGCACCGATTGGCGCCGCGCGCGGGAGGTCGATCCGAACAGCACGACTGCCGATCTGGCGGAGCAGAATCTGGCCCTTTTGGACGCCGGGCCGAACCAACGTTGATACCGGCCTGCGATTGCGCCAAACTGCCGCGTATCTGGGAACGTGTTCGAGGAAACCGCATCATGGGTGTCACTGCCGTACTGTCGGACTTCTGTGCCAACATCCGGTTGGAGAAACTGCCGCCCGAGGTGGTGAACCGCGCCCGCTTCCTGGTCCTAGACCTGATCGGCAACATCGTCCGCGCTCGCCACGACGCCGAAAGCACCGACTCATTTGTGAACACCGTGCGTGCCATGGGCATGGCCAACGGCAACTTCGGCGTGTTCGGCGATAGCGCTCGCTACACCCCGACCGGGGCGGCGTTTCTAAACGGTGCCTTGGCGCATTCGTTGGACTTCGACGACACCCATGCAGCCGGGTCGCTGCATCCCGGTGCACCGGTCATTCCGGCCGCGCTGGCCGCCGGGGAAATGGTAGGGGCATCCGGCGCCGATGTCCTCGCTGGCATCATCGCCGGCTACGAAGTCACCTGCCGCGTCGCGTTGGCCCTGCCGGCCGGCGAGCATTACGACCGCGGCTTCCACCCAACAGCCACCTGCGGTGCTTTCGGCGCCGCCGCCGCCGCTGCGCGCGTGTTCGGCCTCGACGCGGACGGCGTGGCCGGGGCGATGGGTGCGGTGCTGTCGCAAGCCGCCGGGTCGCTGCAATTTCTTGCGAATGGCGCTTGGACCAAGCGATCGCAAGTCGGCTGGGCGGCGGTCAACGGCCTGATGGCCGCGACCCTTGTGCGAGAGGGCTTCAAGGGCGCGTCGGAAGCATTGGAAGGCAAGCACGGCTTCATGCGCGCCTACGCCCCCAATCCTACGCCGGAACGGGCGATCCAGGACCTCGGCACAGTGTTCGAGCTGATGAACACCGCCGTCAAACCCTACCCGTCCTGCCGCTACGGTCATGCCGGTATCGATGCCGCCTTGGCCCTGCGCGCCGCCAACGACCTGCTGCCGGAGGAAATCACCGCCATCCGGTTGGGCCTGCCGAAATCCGGCATGCTGCTGGTCGGCGCCCCAGCCGAGAAAAAGGCGAATCCGTTGAACGTCGTCGATGGCCAGTTCAGCGGCCCGTTCGTGATCTCAGCCGCGCTGGCGACCGGGGCGATGGGCTGGGACAGCTACAAGCTGTTGAACGATCCAACAATCCGCGCGCTGCTGCCGAAAGTGACCAGCGCCTTCGACCCCGAGATCGAGGCCGAATTCCCCACCAATATGTCGGGCAAACTGACGATCGAAGCACGTGGCCAGATATTCGAGCAGAAGGTCGTCGTTCCCAAAGGCGAGCCGTCCAACTTCCTGACCGAAAACGAGCTGAAGGCCAAATTCCGTGGCCTGACCGATGCCATTCTAGGCGAAGAACGCGCCGGGAAGCTGGCCGACGCGGTGCTGGGCATCGATCGGTCGAACGATATCTCGGGATTGGCGCGGTTGGCGGTCGCGACGACATCGGTGCGGATGGCCGGGGAGTAAGATCTGCTTAGGGGACGCGAAGCAACATCGCCTCTCCCTGCTTTTCAAAGGCGACGATTTCGGCAAAACCGACATCCCGACTGTCGGCGCGAGCCGACCAACATCGATCGCAGGAGCGTTCCGTCCATGCCGACCTTCACCGCCCACGGCCTTGAAAACCTGACCCACTTGATTGCCACTCGCATGGGCAGCGAGGACGTGGAAGCCAAAGAGGTCGCCGATCACCTCGTGCGCGCCAACCTTGCTGGCCACGACAGCCACGGCGTCGGGATGCTGCCGACCTACGTACGGCTACTGCAAGATGGGCTACTGGTGCCTAATCAGGTGTCGGACACGGTGCTCGACTCCGGGGCACTGCTGATTGTCGATGCCAAGCGCGGCTACGGCCAGCGCGCGGCCGGCGACGCGGTCCGCCGCGCGATCGCCAAAGCCAAGGAAATGGGCGCCTGCGTGCTGGGCCTACGCAACGCTTCCCATATCGGCCGAATCGGCACTTATGCGGAACTCGCGATCTCCCATGGCTGCGCGTTCACGTCCTTCGTCAACGTCGCCGACCATCGCGACGCCCAAGCAACCTGGGGCGCGGCCGAGGCTCGGCTTGGCACCAACCCGTTCACGACCGGGGTACCGGGACCGAACGGCCAACCGGTGGTGCTGGACATGGCCACCACCACGATCGCGGCGGGCAAGGCGCGCGTGGCCTATAACAAAGGCGTCGATGTGATCGATGGCGCGCTGATCGATATCGACGGTAACCCCACCAACGACCCGACCGGCTTCATGCGCGACAAAACCGGCGCGCTGCGCAGCTTCGGCACCCATAAAGGCGGCGGGCTGGCGATCATGTGCGAAATCATGGCGATGGCCGTCGCCGGCGGACAAGGCACGGTGGAGGATCGCAAGGGCGGTACCCTCAACTCCATGCTCGCGATTGTCATCGACCTGTCCCAACTCGGCGGTGCCGACCACGTTGCCGCACGAGCCGAGGCCACCCGCGCGCATCTGAAATCCGCGAAACCGGCGCCCGGATTCGACGAGGTCCTGACCCCCGGCGAGCCGGAACGCCGCTACGCCGCCAAGCGCCGGGTCGAGGGTATCGACGTCGATCCCCAATCCTGGACCGACATTGTCGACGCCGCCACCAAGCTCGGCATTTCCGCAGCAGAAATCGAACGCGCCGTCGGCGCTAACGCCGCTTAGACCGCGACATCTGCCGCGAGGTCGTAGGCAGGCTGCATCCACCGTCCCGGCACTCCGGTCGCACCCGGAGCGCCGGGACGCGCCCAAGTGCCGAATATCCAGTTAGCCCCAATGGGCTCCCCGTTGCCGCTCCGCCGAGAATACCGGAAGCTGTTACATCGCAGCAGTAACAGGACCAGACCTCGGCAATGCCGCCTCCACCACGCCCCTTTGTAACAGCCGGATTGTTGGGTTCGCCATTGCGCAACCTTGGCATGGGTGTCGGCTTCGTCCTGACGGTTATGACGCTGTCGACCCTGGCTTACGTCGCGGCCGGCTGGAAATTCGGCGATGCCGTCTACATGGTGATCATGACCGTCTACACCGTCGGCTACGGCGAGGTACGGCCGATCGACACGGTATTGTTGCGCACGATTACGATCGCCACCATCGTCTTCGGCTGCACAGGCACAATCTTCGTCACCGGTGCGCTGGTACAGTTCATCACGATCAGCCAATTAACCCAGATATTCGGGCTCAAACGCATGAACACGCGGATCGACCAACTCAAAGACCATGTCGTTATATGCGGTTTCGGACGCCTGGGCACCGTCCTGGCGCACGATCTCCATCAGGGCGGGGCCAATTTCGTCGTGCTGGAAATGAACGATGCCGAGTCCGAACACGCGCGCAACCTCGGCTATCTCTGTCTGCAAGGCGATGCCACCGACGAAGATGCGTTGCGGGCCGCGGGAATCGAGCGTGCCCGAACGCTCGCAACGGTGCTACCGAACGACGCGGCGAATGTGTTCATTACCCTCAGCGCGCGCAGCCTCAATCCGGAATTGGAGATTATTGCACGCGGCGAGTTGCCCAGTACCGAACGCAAATTGCTACAAGCGGGGGCGAATCATGTAATTTTGCCGACGCATATCGGTGCGGAACGTATCGCCGAAATGATCCTTTACAAGGAGACCGCCCGCTTCCTGCGCGGGTCCGGTCAAATGAAAAATTTCGAGGCTGTTCTGCACACACTCGGTCTGGAAATCGACGTGGTATCGGCGGCACCGGACAGTCCTATCGTCGGCCAAACGGTCGAAGCCGTCGAACAGGAGTCGCAAGGTGCATTCTTCATCGTGCAACTGACCCGACGGGATGGCGATACCGTTACCAACCCTGCGCCGGATTTGCGCATCGAAGCCGGCGACGGGTTGGTTTTCGTCGGACGCGGGGCGAAGACGCGCGCCCTGACCGGCTTGTTCTCGGCGACCGCGTATCGAACCGGCACCCGATAGACTCAAACCGGTTCGCACTTCGCTGCGGCATTCAGCTCGATCGGCTCCGCAACCGTGCGATGGTGTCGCCAATCGACCGCGTCGGCTCGTCGGTATCGTAAGCACGGACGAAATTGCGTACGCCCGCCTGGATAGCATCGGCGATCGGCATGGCCTCCCACTCGCGAATCAATTCTTTTTGCAACCGAATCGCTTGCGGGCCGGCTTCCAGAATCGCATCGACCCAATGCGCGACTGCGGCATCCAGGTCGGCCGGCGGCACGATTTTCTCGACCAAGCCCCACTGAAACGCGGTCGCGGCATCGATATTCTCGGCGGTATACAGCAGGATTTTCGTTCGCCCCCAACCGATCAACTGCGGTAACAACGCTGCCTCCACAACACTCGGCAGCCCCACTTTCACCTCCGGCATGCCGAACATCGCGTTGTCCGAGGCAACGCGCATGTCGCAAGCCGCCATGACCTCCAACCCGGCCCCGAGGCACCAGCCATTAACCCTGGCAACGACCGGCACCGGCAATTCGCGCAGAGCCTTGCTCATGAAATGAACTTGCGTGATGAACTTACGCGCCGAAACACGGTCCAGCGCCCCGAGTTCGAAAAGGTTGGCGCCGCCCATGAAGGCGCGATCGCCCGCCCCGGTAACGATGAGCACCCGTAGCGCGGGGTCTTCGCCCAGTTTTGTCACGGCGTCGACGAATGCCTGCATCGTCTCCATCCCCAGGCTGTTGGCCTTGGCGGTGTTGTTAATCGACACGGTGGCGACGCCGCGCGCATCGCGGTCGACGAGTATGGTTTCGGGCATGGCGGAGTCCTCGGTTGCCGGCATAGCGTCGCACTGCCACATTTCCTATCGCACGCACAAATAAGGGGAAACGACGATGGCACAGAAACTGCGCCTCGGGGTAGTCTACGATTTTCGCAATCCGCCAGAATCCGGCATGCGCACGCAAGACCTTTACGCCGCCGTGATGGAGCAAGCGGTGTTGCTCGATAGTCTCGGCATGGATCTCGCATGGTTTACCGAGCACCATTTTGTCGAGGACGGGTATCTGCCGTCGTGGATTCCGGTGGCGGCGGCCATCGCCGCTCGGACCAAGCACATGCGGTTTTCCTGCGATGTGTGCTTGCTGCCGTTCAACCACCCGATCCGGCTGGCCGAGGACCTCACGGTGCTCGATAATTTGTCCGGCGGGCGGATCGAGATCGGCGTCGGCATGGGCTACGCGCCGCACGAATTCCGTGGTTTCGGCATCCCGCAATCGCGCCGCCTATCGCTGACCGACGAAGGCCTGGCAGTGCTCACCCGCGCCTTCACTGGGGAGAAATTCAGTTTCAATGGCAAGCGTTACCAGTTCCAGGACGTAAAGATTGCGCCGGGCTATGTGCAGCCGGGCGGACCGCCGCTCTGGGTGGCAGCGATGGCAGCACCGGGCGCGGATCGGGCGGCGCATTTCGGCACCAATTTACTGCCGCAAGGGCCACGTGGCGCAACTTTGGACCGTTGGCGCCAGACCTTGACCGATACCGGACGCGACCCGTCCCAATACCGCGTCGGCCTCATCAAATCCTGCTTGGTCACCGACGACCGCGCGCGCGACTGGCCGCCGGTGCGCGATGGGGAACGGCGGCGCATGGCGGTTTACCAGCAGTTTCGCCAGGATGCCGGCGGCCATGGCGGCGTCGCGGGCATCACCGAGGAAACCCGCATCCCGCAAACCTGGGTGGTGGGCAACGCAGACCATTGCGTCGCGGAGCTTGCCGCTTTCATCCGCGAATACGGGCTGACGGACATTGTGACCTGGGCCGTGCCGCCCGGTATGCGGCCGGAGCAAATGACGCCAAGCCTGGAACGGTTCGCGCGGGACGTTGCGCCACGCCTACGGGCAATGTTCCCGGGATGAGGCGGCACCGACCTCCCCCCGGGAGCGGCGCATTATACGAATACCGACGCTTCGGGCATTGACTCACGGTTCATGGTTGACAGAGGTTCCGCCGCTCGCGCCCAGGAGAGTAGGATATGCAATTTCGAGTTGCGTTGGCCGTTCTAGTTGCAACGACACTCGCTCGACCGTCGATCGGCACTGCCTGGGCAGACGAGCGGACCGACACCGCTGTACAGACCGCGCTCGATATCGGACAGACGATCGGGGCCGCCACGGCGTGCCCGGATATCCCGCGTAACCGGATCAAGAACCTGACGGAACGCTTCAACGAAGCGGTAAAGGCGTTTGGACCGACCAAGGAGATGGCGGTATCGATCGGCGGTGCTTTCGATCAGGGGATGGTCTTCGGCGGTCAAGCAATCGCCGCTCGGCAGATCCGCTGCGACACCGCCAGCCGCGATTTACTGAGCTGGGACACAGGCACGATCTCGCTGGTACCGATCGTCCCTACCGCGCCGCCCCCGGCCCAGCCACGGCCCGCACCGCCGCCCGTCGCGGCGATCGCCGATGCCGCACCGGTCTTCGCGACCCAGGCCCCTGTGCTCTTGCCGCCGCCGCCCATCGCCCCGCAACCCGTCGTGCAAGAACCCGCTGCCATCGCTAACACGCAGGGCGTGACCGATCGGGAAATCCGGTTCGGCATGGTCGCCCCGTTTACCGGCGCGTCCAAGGAAGTCGGGCGGCAGATGAAGCTCGGTATCGAGGTGGCATTCGGCGCGGCAAATGCGACCGGGGGTATTCACGGTCGACGATTGTCGCTGGTCGCAGTCGACGACGGCTACGACCCAGCGCGCACCGACACGGCGATGAAGCAACTATACGAGACTGACCGGGTATTCGGCTTCATCGGCAATGTCGGCACCCCAACCACGGCGGTCGCCCTGCCCTACGCGATGTCGCGCCGCGCGCTGTTCTTCGGTGCCGTCACCGGCACGCCGCTCCTGCGCGCCGATCCGCCAGATCGCTACGTATTCAATTACCGAGCGAGCGACGCGGAAGAAACTGCGGCCGTAGTGCAATATTTGGTGAAAATACGACGCATCAAGCCCGACCAAATCGCGGTCTTCGCGCAACAGGACGGATTCGGCGACGCAGGGTTCGAAGGCGTGGCAACAGCCTTGCGCGGCGTGGCCACCGCCAGCGATCCCGGTACGATTCCGCGTTTCGGCTACCAGCGCAATACCGAGGACGTGGATGCAGCGGTCACCGCCTTTCACCAATACCAGCGCTTGCATAACCCGAACCAAATCAGAGCGGTGGTCATGGTGGCTACCTATAAAGCCGCCGCGAAATTCATCGAGCGGACCCGCGATAAATCTCCCGGCCTGACCTACACCAACGTATCCTTGGTCGGCAGCACCGCGCTCGCCAAGGAACTCGGTCCCAAGCCGACCTTGGGGGTTATCGTGACCCAGGTGGTACCGCCGATCGAAGGCTATTCCAGCGTTGTCCTGAACTACAAAGCCGCGCTGGAAAAACACGCACCCGGAGAGGCACCGGACTACGTGTCGTTCGAAGGCTTTCTTCAAGCCAATCTGCTGATTGAAGGCCTCCGGCGCACCGGCCCGCAACTCGACACCGAGAAAC
>JBAXFK010000136.1:0-12202 GCA_037139955.1 Rhodospirillales bacterium | reverse complement strand
GTCCGTGCTGCGCAGCATGAAGCCGAGCTGATCGAGCCCCTCCATCAACGGCAACCGGCGGTTGTCGGGCAGGTCGAACCCGATCGGCTCCATGCCGGATACCCGTAATTCCCGTTTTTCCAAATCGACCGTCAATTCGGACGCGTTGGTGCGCGCGAGGCCTTTGGTCAGTCGTTCGATATCTTCCATCGGCACCCGCAGCGGCAGCAGCCCGTTCTGGAAGCTGTTGTCGTGGAAGATGTCGCCGAAGCTGGGGGCGATGACGCAGGCGATGCCTGCTTCCTGGAGCGACCATACGGCGGTTTCCCGGGAACTGCCGCAACCGAAATTCTCCCCGGTTAACAAGATTTGGGCGCCCCGGTAGCGAGGCTCGCCGAGGATGAAATCGGTCTTCGGCGTGCCGTCGGGGAAATAGCGTAGATTTGCGAATAGCTTATCCTTGAACGGCATGACGATCGCTTCCTCCGGCTTTTTGCCGGGAAAATGGGATGGGGCGATCAAATCGGTGCTGATGTTTGGCATCGGGAGCGGGGCCGCAACGCCGGTGAGAACAGTGAATTTTTCCATTGTCGCGCTCCTTTAATTCATCGTTGTACGGACGTCGGTTATGCAACCGGCGATGGCAGCGGCGGCGACCATGGCGGGGCTCGCCAGATGGGTGCGGCTGCCCGGGCCTTGCCGCCCCTCGAAATTGCGGTTCGAAGTCGACATCGATCGCTGGCCCGGCGGCACGATATCGCCGCCGGCAGCAACGCACATGGAACACCCGGCTTCCCGCCATTCGAAACCGGCTTCCTGGAAGATTTTGTCCAAACCGGCGGCCTCGGCCGCAGCTTTGACATGGGCGGCGCCGGGGACGACAAGTGCTTTGACCCCAGGGGCTACCTTGCGCCCCTTGGCGATGGCAGCGGCGGCCTCCAGGTCGGACAGCCGACCGTTGGTGCAGGACCCGATGAACGCGACATCGATCGGGGTGCCGGCGATGGGTGTCCCCGGTGCCAGGCCCACGTAGCCAACTGCTCGCTCCATCATCGCGCGGCGCGCGGGATCGGCGATCTGGGACGGGTCGGGAATCGCTTCGTTCACGCCGATGACATCCTGCGGGGTGGTGCCCCAACTGACTTGCGGGCCGAGGGTGGAGCAATCGATCTCGATCTCGCGGTCGAAGACGGCGTCGCTTAGGTCGTATAGTTTGCGCCAATCTGCCACTGCTTGGTCCCACAGCGCGCCCTTGGGTGCCAGTTCGCGCCCGTTCAGGTATTCGAACGTGGTGTCGTCGGCCCCGACCAGCCCGCCTCGCGCGCCGAACTCGATCGACATGTTGGCAACCGTCATCCGTCCCTCGACCGAGAGGGCCGAGATCGCGGGGCCGGCGTATTGCACGGTGTGACCGACCCCGGCCTCGATCCCATATTTGCCGATCAGGGCCAGGATCATGTCCTTGGCATAGACGCCCTTGGACAGCCGGCCGTTGAAGGTGGCGCGGAGGGTGCGAGGTTTGCGCAGGATCAGCGTCTGGGTGGCGAGGACCTGCATCACCTCCGACGTGCCGATGCCCCAAGCCCAGGCGCCGACGCCGCCGCAACTCGCGGTGTGGCTATCGCCGCAGACATAAGTAGCGCCTGGCAAAGCGAACCCGAGGTTGGGGCCTGCCACATGCACGATACCATGATGCGGGCTGTCTATACTGAACAAGCGCACCCCGAAATCGGCGCAGTTCTTGTGCATCGCGACGTTTCGGGCGACGCCGGCGGCGTAGCTGTTCAAGGTGCGGCCGGGCATGGTCGAAATCGAGTGGTCGATCGTCCCAACGGTCAAATCCGGTCGTCTCACCTTTAATCCTTCGGCGCGCAACCGATCGAAGGCGCGGCCGCTGGTGGCTTCCTGCAAGAAGTGGCGGTCGATGAACACGAGATTGCGCCCGTCGCCGTAGTCCTTGACGACGTGGCGATCCCAGATGCGCTCGAAAGGCGTGTTGGCCATGGTTCGATTTCCCCCGTCGGACGTGTTGCGGCGATGGCAATTGCGCCTTGCCGCCGCGTTCGGAAGCAGCCTCCCCCAAGCGTGCGGGTTCCGCAATGCGCACCGCCGTCCAACGTGGATGGGCTTCGCGCTTGGGTCTAGTGGCGAAGCATCGGTCGGCAATGCTAGATTGCAGCTTCGCTGCCCTTGCCAAGGACCTCCCACCGCATGACTCGTCGTTTTTTGGTCACCGGCGGTGCCGGCTATGTCGGCAGCCATCTCGTGGCCGCGTTACGCGATCGGGGCGATATCGCCGTGGTACTGGACAACCTGAGTATCGGGCACCGCCAAGCCGTTCCCAGCGACGTGCAACTGATCGAGGCCGATCTGGCAGATGCCGCTGCGGTGGACGCCGCGCTTGCGCAAGGCCCGTGGGACGCCGTCTTCCACTTCGCCGCTTTGTCGCAAGTTGGCGAGTCCATGCGAGATCCCCTGCGTTATTTGATGGAAAACGCCGGTAACGGCATGCGCCTGATCGACGCCTGCGTGCGTCGTGGGGTACCTCGGTTCGTGCTGTCGTCCACTGCCGCGCTGTTCAATGTCGTCGGGGACGACCCCATTCCGGAAGATGCCCCGATCGATCCCCAATCCGCCTACGGGGAGAGCAAATGGGCCATCGAGCGTGCCCTCCGCTGGGCTAGCCAAGTGCATGGGCTCCGCTACGCCTGTTTGCGCTATTTCAACGCGGCCGGCGCCGATCCCCAGGGCCGCTTGGGGGAGGATCATCGTCCCGAAACCCATCTCATGCCGCTCGCCATCGATGCCGCGCTCGGTCGTCGCCCGCCATTGACGGTCTTCGGCGCCGATTATCCCACGCGGGATGGTACTTGTGTGCGGGATTATATCCATGTCACCGACCTCGCGGCGGCGCATTTGCTGGCGTTCGACGCCATGGCGCACGGCGATGTCCGCTGGAATCTGGGAAACGGCGCCGGCTATTCGGTTATGGAGGTGTTACAGGCGGTCGAACGCGTGTCGGGCCGGCCGGTGCCGCATAGCCTATCCGATCGTCGCAGTGGCGATGCCGCGTCGCTGGTGGCGTCGGCCGAACCGGCGCTGAAAGCCGGTTGGCAGCCGCGCTACGCGGCCCTGGACGAGATTGTGCGCACCGCCTTTCTATGGCGGCAGGCGCACCCGAACGGCTACGGCAACTAGAGCGCCCGAAACCAGGCGCGCTTTAGATGTTTGTTTTGTAGAGCAGGTTTACGCGTCCGCACATTCGCGATTTTCTCTAAGATTGTTGCGCTTCGGGCGAGAGCACGACGCAATTCGTGCGGCCGCGTGCAAGTTTCTCGCAAGCCTGGATCGCCGCGTCTCGCGACAATCCGGTCAGCCGAGCACGCCAAAGGGTTGCGCGTGCTTGATGTACGACGCCGACATAGGGGTGTGCGGCGGCCAATTCCGCGCGGGCGTGTTCTTTGGCGATGCCAACTGCTGTTTGGGCCTGACCCTGATTGGCATAGGCGCCGACCTGGATTGCCCATTGTCCGGCTGCCTCGACCGAGGGGCGGCGGAATGGGATCGGTTCGGCCGCGTGGGCAGAGGCTATCAGCGCGAAGCGGTTCGGGGGCGGCGCGGCGGCGACGACCGCGCGCGATGGCTCAGGCAGCGGGGCGAGGCGCACCGGTTCGATTGCCACCGGTTGTATTGCCCTTGGGGCTGGGATCTGTGCCATCGCGACTGGCGCCGACACCGGGATGCGGCCATTGCCGGCAGACGCGAATTGCGCGTTGCGGCCGTAGCGGATACCCGGCGGGATACGGATCGGCAGATCGTTCATCGCGTAAGCTTCGGCGGGCGAGCGTACTTTCGGCGAACCGTTTTGCAGATGCGGGCCGATCATTGCGACGTAGCGACGGGTTTCGTCCGGTAGCGGGCGGTTATTGGATAAGTAATCGTCCAGGCGTGCCGGACCGGCGTTGTAAGCGGCGAGGAAGCCGGGGGCGCCGTAGATGTCGTACATCTCTCTCATGTAGGCGACGCCGGCCATGATGTTGTCGTGCGGTTCGTAGGCATCGTCGCCGAGATTGTGGCGTTGCCGCAGTTCTTGGTAGGTGCCCGGCATGACCTGCATCAGACCCATCGCGCCGGCACTGGAAGTCACCAGTTTGCCGTTCACATATTCTTTGCCGCCGGATTCGACGCGCATTAAGGCGCGGATCCAGGGTTCGGGCACGTCGAACCGAGCGGAGGCTTCGCGGATATACGGACCCCAGGGGTCTTCGGCCGGGCCGGGCGCAGTATAATTGCCGCGGGCATGGGACGTGTATCGTGCGGCTTGGTTGCTGGAGGATACACCGGCGTTATGGCTACAGGCAGCCAGCAATCCTAGCGCGAACAAAGCGCCCACGGCCCTGATGGGCGCGAAATTCCGGTGCGGTCGGTTCATCGGCGGGTTGTCTCCGTCATGGCGCGGCCGCAAGGCCAAGCAATTTCAGCTACCTAGACGTGCATCGGTTAATGCCACGGCCAGAGTGTTGCTGAGGTAATCGGTCAGCAAAACCGTCTAACTCCTTATCCCCGAGCACTGTTTTCCGCAAGAGGAAGATCGTGCGATTATGAACCCGACTCGAGGTTCGCGCGTTTGCCGCCATAAGGGCCGGCGGCAGGCGAGGAAGGATGAATGGCGATGCGATGGATGGTTCACGGCTGGGTAATAGCCGTCTTGGCGCTGGTATCCTGCGCGCCTTCGACGCTGCGGGAACAGTCGAGTACGGTCGAACATCCGGCATATGGCGTCATTTTGGCGGTTCGTCCCATTCATCCGGCCCAGGTGCGTCCGGCTCAGATGCGTTCGGCCGGATCGGAACCGATCCCCGCCGGCAATGCCGAATATATCGTGCGCGCCGAAGACGGCACGACCCTCGCCCTCGTGCTGCCCGCCGACCCGGTTTTACGGCCCGGCGTGCCCGTTGCTATCGGCCGCGGCGAGCGGGTAACGCTGGCAGCCCGCTAGCACGCGGTCGCCGCCCTGTTGCCGTTTGGGGGGCGATGGGCTATCGGCCGCGCCGCATGAGCCAATCTGTAACCCCCGTCGCCCGCAACGCGATCCTCGAATTCGAGGCCGGTCAGTCTTTCGCCGTGCGCAATCGGCACGCGGTCGCCGATCTGCGCGACGGTGCCTCGCTCTGGCGGCTGGCGTTTACCCTCGCCTGGCTCGACATCCGGCTGCGCTATCGTGGGTCCATGCTGGGACCGTTGTGGCTGACGATATCGACCGGAATTATGGTCGGTATGCTGGGGTTCCTGTACTCGAAATTGTTCAAGATGGATCTGGCAGAGTATTTGCCGTTCCTCGCTTTGTCCCAGGTGCTATGGGGATTCATGGCGACCTTGGTTGCCGAGGCCTGCACCACCTTCACCGATATGGTCGGCCTGATTCGCTCGGTACGCATGCCGATGTTCGTCTTCGCGATGCGGGCGGTGGTGCGAAATCTGCTGGTGCTGGCGCATAATATCATCGTCATCGTCGCGGTCTTCGCGATGTTCCAGGTCTGGCCGGGGTGGCACGGCTTGCTGGCGATCCCCGGCATGGCGCTGTGGATCTGCGACGCGCTCGCGCTCACCTTGTTGCTGGGTGGGCTGTGCGCGCGGTTCCGCGATATCACCCCGATCGTCAACAGCCTGATGCAAATCGCTTTTTTCGTCACACCGGTGATCTGGAAACCCGAGCAACTGGGCATCTATCGAAAATACCTGCCGCTGAATCCGCTGTACGATATGATCGAGGTCGTGCGCGGCCCGATGTTGGCCGAACCGATCTCGTTACAAGCCTGGACTGGCGCGATCCTGTTCAGCGCTGCGGTCTGCGGCGTATCCTGGGTTTTTTTCGCCAAGGCCCGCGGTCGCGTGGCATTCTGGGTCTGACCGCATGAGCATCGAACCCAAAATCGAAGTCGAAGGCGTATCCGTTTTCTTCCCGCTGTACCACGGCAGTTCCCGCAGCCTAAAAAAAACCGTGGCGCTGGCTGCTACCGGGCGGCTCGGCCAGGACAAGCAACACCGGACGGTGGTGCGCGCCCTGAACAATATCGGCTTCACCCTGCGCAGTGGCGATCGGCTCGGACTCGTCGGGTCCAACGGCGCCGGGAAAACCACGCTGCTGCGGACGCTGGCCGGTATTTACGAGCCGGTGATGGGACGGGTTAGCGTCCATGGCAGCCTGAACGCGCTGCTGGATACCTCCCTCGGCATGAATATCGACATGAACGGGCGCGAGAACACCATGCTGCGCGGCCTGTTCAACGGGTTGCCGAAATCTGTCCTGCCGCGTCTGGAGCGCGATGTCGCCGAATTCGCCGAACTCGGCGATTTCCTCGATCTACCGGTGCGCACTTACTCCGCTGGCATGGTCGTGCGATTGGGTTTCGCGCTGGCCACCGCGATCCGGCCCCAAATCCTACTGATGGATGAATGGTTCCTGGCCGGCGATGCCAACTTTATGGAAAAAGCCCGCAATCGGCTGGAAGAACTGGTGCGCGGCGCCGATATCTTGGTACTGTCCACCCATTCGCTGGAAATCGTGCGCACGTGGTGTACCCGTGTGATCTGGTTGGAACAGGGCGTCGTCCGCGCGGATGGGCCGGCGGATGAGGTGCTGGACAAGTATTTGGCGGAAGCCGGGGCGGCGTCTAGCGGAACTCCCGTGTTGGAACCTTGATACCGCGTTCGGACCGTACGTGGATGTCGCGAACAGCCTGACCTTCGATGTCCCGTTCGCCGACGCTTTTCAGCAACTCGGATAAATCCGTCAGATCGTCGACGACGATATGGATGACGCCGCTCTCTCGTTGCAATTTGCCGCGGCAAGCGAGCATGGTGGCGGACAGGATCGTGCGCCGCTGCTTTTCGAAAAGCGGCGGCCAGACGATCAGGTTGGCGTGGCCGGTTTCGTCCTCCAGCGTGACGAACAATACCCCTCGGGCGCTGCCGGGGCGCTGACGTACCAGCACGATGCCGGCGACGGTCAGGCGCTTGCCGTCTTTGCATGTTTCTAGATCGGCGCAGCGGACGATGCCGCGTTGGGACATATCCGGCCGCAGGAAGGATACGGGGTGGCGGCGGAGGCTCAGGCCGGTCGATCGATAGTCTTCCACGACCTGCCGCCCGGCGGTCATGGGCACTAGCGGGACCGGCTGCTCCCGGACGTCGTGGCAGGTGTCGAACAGCGGTAGGGGCATGTCGGACAGGCCTCTGATCGCCCACAGCGCGTCTCGCCTGCTTATCCCCGTCATGGCCATGGCTGGACCGGACTGGAGGGGAACATGGCGCGGGGACTGTGCGCGCACGAGCGCCTGAAACGCATCCGCCTCGGCCAGTTTTTCCAACGCGGCGACGGGCACGCCGGATCGGCGATGCACGTCCTCGATGGAGCGGTACGGCCGCCCGCCGCGCCGCGCGACGATCGTGTCGGCGTGGGTGCTGTGCAGGCCCTTCGCCATCCGCAACCCCATTCGCACCGCCAGATAGCGGCCTCGGCACGGTTCCAACGTACAATCCCAGGCGGATTCGTTGACGCAGACCGGACGTATTTCCACCCCGTGCAGTCGCGCATCGCGCACGATCTGGGCCGGCGCATAGAACCCCATCGGCTGGGCGTTCAGCAAAGCGGCGCAGAACACGTCGGGATGGTGGCATTTCAACCACGCCGAGGCATAGGCGATCAGCGCGAAACTCGCCGCATGGCTTTCGGGGAAGCCGTAGCTGCCGAATCCCTCGATCTGGGAGAAGGTGCGTTCGGCGAAGTCTTGCGTGTAACCGCGTTCGAGCATCCCTGCGATCATCTTGTCGTGGAAACGATGCACGCCCCCGGTGAATTTGAAAGTGGCCATGGAGCGGCGCAACGCATCGGCTTCCTCGGGGGTAAAGCCGGCGCAGACGATGGCGATGCGCATGGCCTGTTCTTGGAACAGCGGCACGCCCAGGGTTTTCGCCAGTACGTCGCGCAGTGCCGGCGTGGGATATTCGACTGTCTCCAGCCCTTCGCGGCGGCGTAAATACGGATGCACCATGTCCCCTTGGATCGGACCGGGGCGGACGATCGCGACCTGAATGACGATATCGTAGAACGTCCGCGGTTTGAGTCGGGGCAGCATCGACATCTGCGCGCGGGATTCGATCTGAAACGTCCCGATCGTGTCGGCTTTGCGAATCATGGCGTAGGTGGCGGGATCCTCGGGCGGCACACCGGCGAGGTCGATATTCAGGTCTCGGTGTTGCCTCAGAAGGTCGAAGCCGCGCCGCATGCAGCCCAGCATGCCAAGTCCCAAAATATCGACTTTCATGAAACGCAGGGCGTCGATGTCGTCCTTGTCCCATTCGATGGTTTGGCGGTTCGCCATGCTGGCCGGTTCGATCGGCACCAGATCGTCCAGTCGATCCTGGGTCAGCACGAACCCGCCGGGATGCTGCGACAGATGGCGCGGGAACCCGATCAGCGTCCGCGCAAGGTCCATGGTCAGCCGCAGCCGTCGGTCGTCCCGGTTGAAGTTCAATTCGGAAAGATCGTCCCGATCGCCCCAATGCGACATTTGCCCGGCCAATGCGGCGGTAACGTCTTCGGGCAGCCCCATCGCCTTGCCGACGTCGCGCACCGCCCCACGGCCCCGATAGCGGATGACAGTGGCGCACAACGCCGAACGCGCACGGCCGTACGTCTCAAAAATCCATTGGATGACTTCTTCCCGCCGCTCGTGCTCGAAATCCACGTCGATGTCGGGCGGTTCCTTGCGGGCGGCGCTGACGAAGCGCTCGAACAACAGGCCGGAGCGGGTGGGGTCGATCGACGTAATCCCCAGCACATAGCAAACTGCCGAGTTGGCGGCCGATCCCCGCCCTTGGCACAGGATATGCCGCGAACGCGCGAACCGCACGATGCTATCCACCGTCAGGAAATACGGCGCATATTCCAACTCGGCGATCAGTTTCAACTCATGGTCGAGTTGCTTGACCACGGTTGCGGGGAGATCGCCGGGATAGCGTTTCGCCGCCCCCTCCCACGTCAGACGCTCCAATGTTTGCTGCGCGGTCAGGCCGGGGAAACGGATTTCGTGCGGGTATTGGTAGCAGAGTTCGTCGAGCGAGAAGCGGCAGCGATCGGCGATTTCCTCGGTGCGGGCGATGGCCTCGGGGTACGCTGCGAACAATCGCGCCATCTCGGCCGGCGGTTTCAGCGCGCGGTCGGCGGAGCGTTCGCGCTTGAAGCCGATCCGATCGATCGAGGTGTTTTCCCGAATGCAGGTCAGCACGTCCTGCAAAATCCGGCGTTGGGGCGTGTGGTACAGCACGTCGCCGGTCACGACGGTGGGGATTTTCTCGCGTTGGGCGATGTCGGCGGTCTGGCGCAGCCGCAGTGCGTCGTTCGGTCGGCGGCGGAGTGTTAGCGCGATATAGCCGCGATCGGGAAAGGCGGCGCGGAACCGGGGCAAAGCGAAGGGGGCAGGGGGGACAGAAGAAGATTCTCCCCCTCCTTTCGAGAGGAGGGGGAGAATCTGTGCCCCTTCCACGATATCGCAGAGCACGGCGACCAACCCGCCCGCGTGCGCCGCCAAATCCGACCAGTACAGCGTGCATCCGCCCTTGCCGGCGCGACTTTTCCCTAGCGTTAGCAGCCGGCACAACCCGGACCACCCGGCTTTGTCGGTCGGGTACACCAGGATCGGCGGGGCATCGGCCAAATCCAACCGGCAGCCGAGGATGAGTCGCACCCCGGTTTCCTTCGCCCGCAGATGCGCCCGCACCAGCCCGGCGACGGTGTTCCGATCGGTCACCGCCATGGCTTTCATGCCCAACATCGCCGCCTGGGCGAATAATTCGTCGACATCCGACGCGCCGCGCAGGAACGAAAAATTCGTCGTCGCCTGCAATTCGGCGTACATATCAAGTCGAAGGTGCGCGGGCGTCCGGGTCCTTCGCAACGGAAAAACCGGAACCCCGGAGGTGCCGCACCAGCCGTTCGGCGGTGATGCGCGCCATCATGTCGTCGGCGTGATGCACACGCTTTCGGCCTTCGTAGCGCAGGGCGAAGGCAAGGGATTCGATCAGTTCGTCATCGATCGCGGTGGTTGGGGTCGGGGAGGCGGAGGGTTGTTCGGGCATGGGAGATTATATTCATGTTTTGTTCCCATAAACAAGAGATCCATACGCCCCATCGGTCGCTACGCCCCTAGTCGCGGTCAGGTCGGTCGAGGGCGCTTCGTCAGCCTCTACGATGCGAAAACCCGACTATCCGCACTGGCCGATCGAGCAGCGGCCGGGGAGGAAATCGAATCCGATCTTATTTCGTGGCGAACGCAGGGTGCCGGCAACGGCTGGATACGATGCCGGTCATCGCCGACAAGCATCCGAGGCTTCGACGGCTTGGCACAGTTTTGGGGCGGTGTGAAAGCGAGCTAGGTCCTGGCCGCCGGTGCGCTCATCCCGTCGATCACGATCTGCCGCAGTCTCGGGTGCATTTGCGGATTGCCCGCAACGATCGCCGCAGTGTCGCGCGGATCGCCGTCGCCGGTATCTGTCGCATAGCCCCCAGCCTCGCGCACAATCAACATGCCCGCCGCGATGTCCCAGGGCTTAATCCCCAGTTCCCAGTAACCCTCGTACCGCCCCGCCGCGACCCAGGCCAGATCGAGCGCGGCCGATCCGAAACGGCGAATGCCCGCCACCTGCGGCATGATCGCCGCCAAAGTGCGGCTGAATGCCTGCCGCCGCGGCATCGACACCGCGCCAAAAGGAATGCCGGTTGCGAACACGCTCTCGGACATTTCGCGCCGAGCAGACACCCGCATGCGACGCTCGTTGACGAAGGCGCCGGTGCCCTTTTCGGCCCAGAACATTTCGTCGGTAGTGGGGGCATAGATCAGGCCGGCATTCACCTCCGACGTGCCGTCGGGCAGGCGACGTTCCAGCGCGAGGCTGATGCACCAGTGCGGGATGCCGTGCAGGAAGTTGGTGGTGCCGTCCAACGGATCGACAACCCAACGCCACGCCCAATTGGGGGAGCCGGATTCACCGGATTCCTCCATCAGGAACGCATAACCCGGCCGCGCCTTATTGAGTTCTTCCCGCAACGTCTGCTCGGCGCGCAAATCGGCCTGCGACACGAAGTCGGACGGGCCTTTGATGCTGACTTGAAGCTGCTCGACCTCGGCGAAGTCGCGCAGCAGGCGCTTGGATGCCTTCTGCGCGGCGTTGGCCATGACAGTCAGATGCGGTGATAGGCGGAACGCCATTATTTGGGTCCTTGAAACGGGCGCATTCTAAACGTCATGACGGGTAACGGGGGAGGGATTAACCCTTCGCCCGTTCCACGTAGCTGGCGTCTTCCGTGCGCACCACGATGCGTTCCCCCGTTTCGATGAAGGGCGGCACCAGGGTCTTCACGCCGTTCGACAGGATCGCGGGCTTGTAGGAAGACGCGGCGGTCTGCCCTTTCACGACCGGATCGGCTTCCACGACTTGCAGAATGACACTGGCAGGAAGGTGAATGGCCACCGGCTCACCCTCGACCAGATCGAGTTCCAGCGTCATCTGATCTTGCAGGAACGGGGCCGCGTCGCCCATCAGGTCGGCGGCGACATGCAATTCCTCGAACGTCTCCGGATCCATCAGCACGAGATTGGTGCCGTCCATATAGGAGAACGTGTATTCTTTGTTGTCGGTCGTCAGACGCTCGACGGTGTCGGCGGTGCGCCAGCGCTCGTTGGTCTTGTTACCGGTTTTTAGGTTGCGCATCTCCACCTGGATGAAGGCGCCGCCTTTGCCGGGGGTAATGATCTGCTGCTTCAGCACCGTCCAGCGGTTGCCTTCGTGCTCGATCACTTGGCCGGCGCGGATCAGGTTGGCCTGTTGCTTCATGGGTACGCTCGTTCTCGCGATGGGAAATGGTGCGGGCTTCTAGACCGGGGCGTCCCTGCGGGCAAGCTTCGCGGTGTGCCGGCCTAGGATGGGTCCGAATTCCGACGCCGAGCGCGTATTTCGCTGGACGATGTGTCGAAACGAAACCGGTGCTCGGGGATCTCGGTGAACAGGTCGGCGAAGCGGCTGGGTACGGGAATGTCGTCCAACCCGCGCACCCGCCCGGTCGAGTCGACGCGCACGGCCACCAGGAAGCTGTTGCCGGCGTTGCCCATTTCTTCCAAAGCGCTGTGCATGCGGTCTTCGTCGTTGCCGTAATAGCGTGGCG
>JBAXFK010000135.1:0-12251 GCA_037139955.1 Rhodospirillales bacterium | reverse complement strand
GAAACAACTGGAAGATTTATCGGCTTGGTTCCGTCGCACCGAACCGCACTCCCCTCTGGCCTACACGTTGGAGGAAGCAGTTCGTCGCGGTCGCCTGACATGGCCGGAGTTGCTGGAAGAACTGCTGACCGACAAGAACGTGCGCGACGGATTGCTGGTCAAGCTCGGCATTCGTCCCGCAGCCGTGGCACCGGCGGCGCCCGCCGCACCGGCCGCACCGGCCAAGGCATGACAGCGCGAGCGGTAAGAACGAACGAATGACAACCGTCTGTGAAGCATGTCATATTCGGGGCCGGGCGTTCGCCGTAACCGGTTCGCCATGGCACGCCCTAGGGCGTGATTGGGTGGCGCGAGGCCATTGCGATTTTCTGCCGGCATGGGCCGGCACAAACGACGAGGAAGCGGGATCATGAGTGCAAGCGTACACGACAAACTCAATCGCGTTCGTAAACCGCGGGTGCATATCAGCTACCAGGTCGAAACCGAGGGCGCGGAAGTTGTCCGCGAACTCCCGTTCGTCGTGGGCGTGATGGGCGACTTCTCGGGCGACCCGACGGCGCCGTTGCGTCCGATGGGCGATCGCAAGTTCACGTCGATCGATCGCGATAATTTCAACGACGTGATGGCCAGCATGAATCCCGGCCTGAAGCTTAAGGTCGATAACACGTTGTCCGAAGGCGGCGGCCAGATGGGCGTCGAATTGGCGTTCAAATCGATCGAAGATTTCGAACCCGGTCGCGTGGCGCAACAAGTGCCCGCGCTACGGGCCCTGATGGAAACACGCGCGAAACTGCGCGACCTCATGAGCAAAGTCGATCGTTCGGAAGAACTCGAAGGCTTGCTCGAACAGGTGCTCAAGAACGAAGGCGATCTGAAATCCTTGTCCGCCGATCTCGGCCTCGACAAGCAGGAGGGCTGATCCATGTCCGGTACGCAAACCGACGCCGCTGGCGCTGGCGCCACGACGACGACCGAAGGCGGATTGTCCTTCCTCGATCAAGTGATCGGCGCGACGAAGCAGACCGCGCCCGACCAGACCAAAGATCTGGTGAAAAACCTCGTCGAACAGGCGATGGCGGGAACAGTTACGTTCGATAAGAATCTTTCGCGCTCCTTCGAAATGGCGATTGCGGCCATCGACCGTAAGCTATCCACGCAGCTGAACGCGATCATGCACGACCCCAAGTTTACCAAGCTGGAGGGTACGTGGCGCGGCATGCACTATCTGGTCATGAATACCGAGACCAGTACCAACCTCAAAATCAAAGTCATCAACCTGCCCAAGCGGGAATTGACGCGCGATCTGCAGCGGGCGGTGGAATTCGATCAAAGCCAACTGTTTAAGAAAATCTACGAAAACGAATTCGGCACCCCCGGTGGGGAACCGTACGGCGCGCTGATCGGCGACTACGAATGGACGCAGCACCCTGACGATGTCGAAACATTGCGCCTTGTGTCCAATATCGCGGCCGGTGCCTTTGCCCCGTTCATATCGGCGGCCGGTCCCGGCATGTTCGGTTTCGACAGCTATACCGAACTCGCCAAGCCGCGCGATCTGGCGAAAATCTTCGAAGCGCCGGACTATGCCAAATGGCGTAGCTTCCGCGAAAGCGAAGATGCCCGCTTCGTCAGTCTGGTGATGCCCCGTACGCTGGCGCGCGCCCCCTATGGTGCCGCGACCAAGCCGATCGACGAGTTCGATTACGAGGAAGCACCGTTCGATGCAGCCGGCGCCGCCAAGGCCATGGAACACACCGATTATTGCTGGATGAACGCCGCCTACGCCATGGGCACACGGTTGACGAACGCATTCTCCCAGTACGGGTTCTGCACCGCCATTCGCGGCGCGGAAGGCGGCGGTAAGGTCGAAAACCTGCCGACGCACGTGTTCCAATCCGACGACGGCGACATGGACGCCAAATGCCCAACCGAGCTGGCAATTACCGATCGGCGCGAGTTCGAGCTGTCGAATCTCGGTTTCTTGCCGCTCTGCCATTACAAGAACACCGATTACTCCGTGTTCTTCGGTGCGCAGACGGTGCAGAAGGCGAAGAAATACGACCGGCCGGAAGCAACTGCCAACGCCGCGATTTCTGCCCGCCTGCCGTATATCATGGCGTCCGGTCGGTTCGCGCATTACCTGAAAATCATGGCACGCGATAAAGTCGGCAGCTTCATGGAAGCGGGCGATGTGCAACGTTGGTTGAACCGTTGGATTACCAACTACGTGAACGGCAACGAAAACGCCGGGGCGGAAATGAAGGCGCGGTACCCGCTGCGGGAAGCGCGCGTCGAAGTGCGGGAAATTCCCGGTAAGCCGGGCTCGTACAACGCCGTTGCGCATCTTCGTCCGTGGCTACAGATGGAAGAACTGACCACCAGCCTGCGTATGGTGGCCCGTATCCCAGCCGCATCGTCGTAACTGCCGGTACGCACTGGCAACCGGCAATGTCGTGAACGGTATCGGCCTGGATGTATTGACGTCCGTCGCTTCGGCGGCGGACGTCGTTACGTCGGATGCGCCGGACAACGACTTGCCGGGGCTGCGTGCCGACATGTTGGCTGGCCGTTTCGTCGGTCGTAACGATATTGTGTTGGCGGATTCTTTCGCCGATTTCTTATCTGGCGACGCATCGGACGCCGTTCTTCTTTGGTTCGGTCCCGATCTCGGTCGTCGGCTGATGCTCGATCCGAACGATTTGCGCGGCGCCTTGGATCGCGATGTCGCCGCGCTCGATACGATGTTGTCGGAACAGCTCGATGCGATCCTGCACGACGGGCGTTTTCGCAAACTCGAAGGCGGCTGGCGCGGGTTGGCGTGGCTGGTCGATGGGGTCGAGCAGGGCACCAAACTTAAAATCAAGGCGTTGAATGCATCCTGGGCGGAAATCTGCCGCGATCTCGAACGTGCGGTCGAATTCGATCAGAGCCAGTTGTTCAAGAAGATTTACGAGGACGAATTCGGCACCCCCGGTGGGGAGCCATATGGGTTGATGGTGGTCGATCACGAGGTGCGGCACCGTCCCACCGCGACCGCGCGCACCGACGACGTCAATGCGCTTACGTTATTGTCCGGGGTGGCTGCCGCGTCCTTCTGCCCCACGATCCTCGCCGCCGCACCGGTGTTGTTGGATGCCGAAACATTCGCCGATCTGAACAATGTCAGCGATATCTCCCGACCGTTGCGCGATACCGACCATGCGCGCTGGCGCACGCTTGGCAGTCGGTCCGATATGCGGTTCGTCGGCATCGCGCTGCCTCGGTTGTTGGCGCGCCAACCGTGGGAGGCCGACGGTACACGTGCCGATAATTTTTCTTATACCGAGTACGCACCGACCACCGAGGAGCGGGTGTGGATGAACCCGGCCTTCGCTTTTGCTGTGGTGGTTGCCCGGGCCTTCGCGCAATATGCGTGGCCGGCCGATGTGCGCGGCGCGGAAACCGATCGTGTCGGTGGCGGTCTGGTCGACGGCGCGCCGATCGAACCGTTTCGGACAGATGCCGGCCATACCTGGACCCGGATGCCGGTCGAAATCGTATGGAACGATCGGCAAGAGCGCGAACTGCTCGATGCCGGTTTGATGCCGCTATCGGCCATCCCTTACAGCGAGGAACTGGTCTTCGGCGCGGTGCGCAGTGTGCTAACCCCACAACGCAGTGCCGGCCCGACCGTGACCATTGCCGACGCAAATGCTCGGCTATCATCGCAGATCAATTCGATTCTGTGCGCATCCCGTTTTGCGCATCATCTAAAAATGAAGGGGCGGCAAATGGTCGGCTCGTTCAAGACGGCCGACGAAATACAGCGTAGTTTGCAACAATGGCTTACGACCTTCATTAACGGCAATTTGAACGCGAACGGTGAGACGCGGGCGCGATTCCCGTTGGTGAACGGCAAGGTTTCGGTTACCGAACTCGCCGCAAAGCCGGGCGTGTTCGGTTGCGTCTTGCATCTGCAACCGCATTATCAGCTCGACGACGTGTCGGCGACATTCCAACTTGTCACCGATCTCGGCGGGCGTTGAAACGATAGGGGAAAAACCATGGCCGACCTGACCGCTGCCGATCTGCTCCGAGCCGGCCGACTGACCGATGCGATTGCCGCAGCGCAGGCGGCGGTGCGTAAGGCGCCGTTGGATCTGGCGGGTCGTATTCTGTTGGCGGAGTTGCTGGTATTCTCCGGCAATCTCGAACGCGCCGACGTGTTGCTGGATGCAGCTTCGACGATCGATCCTTCGGCTACCATGGTCGTCGCGGAATTTCGCCAGTTGATTCGCGCCGACATGGCGCGGCGGCAATTGTTCCGCGACGGGCGGGTGCCGGAATTGTTGTCGGATGCGACGGAAGCGCAGACGCTGCAACTCGCCGCCTTGGTTTCGTTGCGGGCCGGCGATCTCGCTGCCGCTGCCCGTCAGTCCGCTGCGGCCGAGGAAGCGCGACCGCGTGTCGCTGGGATGCATGGCGATGCCGCATTCGACGATTTCCGCGATGCCGACGATCTATTGGCCGGTAATTTCGAGGTTTTGACCACCACGGGAAAATATTTCTGGATCCCCACCGAACGCGTCGTCGGTGCGGAGTTTCATCCGCCGAAGCGGCCGCGCGATTTGATCTACCGCCGGGTGTCGATGACCGTGGCCGACGGGCCGGATGGCGATGTCTATTTGCCGGCGATCTACAGCGCGGGCGATGACACGACCGAATTGCAGCGGTTGGGCCGGGAAACCGATTGGCAACAGGCCGAAGGCGGGCCGGTGCGCGGTGTCGGTCAGCGGGTTTACCTGGTCGGGGAGGATGATTCCGCGATCATGGAACTCGGCCAACTTAGGTTCGGTGCATGAGCGGACGGACCGGTTCCGGCGCGCGGGGTAGCGCCGCTCGGGTACTGGTCCCGCTGCTCGACCGGTTGATCGACGATGCGCCCGATCAGGTGCGCGATCCGCCGCAATCGGCGTCGGAATCCATGGTCGCTTTGCGCCAATCGGTACGGCGCGATCTGGAATCGCTGTTGAACGCCCGCCGCACGTGGAAATCCTGGCCGGCGTCGCTAACCGAATTGGCGGTGTCGCCGATCGGCTACGGCATTCCCGACTTCACTTCGGGCGCTTACAACGACGCTGCCCGCCGTGAAGAATTGCGGCTGGAGATCGAAGAAGCAGTCATAGCCTTCGAGCCGCGCTTCCTGTCCGTGCGCGTCGCGCTGATCGAATCGACCGAACGGTTAGAGGCTACTTTGCGATTGCGAATCGATGCCGTACTGCATGCGGAACCGATGCCCGAACCGATCGTTTTCGACACGCTGATCGATCCGACCACCGACAATATCGTCGTACGCACCAACGACGCCGGATAGCGCCCATCATGTCTGACACGCTGTTACCGTACTACGATCGAGAACTGACCGCGATCAAACGTCTCGCGGCAGAGTTCGCCGACCAGCACCCAAAAATCGCAGGGCGCCTGCGGCTGTCCGCCGATGCGGTCGACGATCCCCATGTCGCGCGCCTGCTGGAAGGCGTGGCGTTCCTGGCCGCGCGTGTCCATCACCGGCTGGACGACGAATTTCCGGAACTGACCGACGCGCTGCTGGGGTTGCTCTACCCGCATTATCTGTCGCCGATGCCGTCCTGCATCGTGGTGCAATTGAACTGTCAGGCCAGCCTGTTGCTACCGGCGAAACTGCCGTCCGGCATCGCCTTCGATAGCGAAGCCGTGCATGGGGAAGCTTTGCATTACCGGTCCACCTCTGCCGTCACGCTATGGCCGATCGAGGTGGAAAATGTGCGCCTATCCGGCCTACCCATCGTCGCGCCGGCCAATCCGGCGGCGGCGGGTGCGGCGGCGGTGTTGCGCATTACGTTGAAATGCATGGCGCCCGAGGTGAGCTTCAACCAGTTGGGCGTCGATAAGCTGCGGTTTTTCCTGCGCGGCCCGTCGAACCAGACGTTGCCGTTGTACGAGCTGCTGTGCGGCCACACCATGTCCGTCGCTTATGCCGATAGCGCCGCCGACCCCGCGCCGGTCGTCGTCTCGGCGGGTGCGATCCAGCCGGCCGGTTTTGCGGACGACGAGGCGCTGCTGCCTTGGTCGGCGCGCGGCTTTTCCGGATTCCGACTGTTGACCGAGTATTTCGCGTTTCCCGACAAGTTCCTGTTTGTGGATTTCTCGGGCATCGACGCGAAAACCATGGCCTCCGGCGGTAATAAACTGGAGATTTTCGTCTACCTCGACCGCCCGGCGCCGGAACTGGAGCGAACGATCGGGCAGGCGTCGATGGCGCTGGGCTGTACGCCGTTGATCAACCTGTTCCCGCAGCGTTGCGATCCTGTACGCCTGACCCATACCGATACCGAATACCGGGTGGTGCCCGATGCGCGTCGTCCCCGTGCGTCGGAGGTTTGGTCGGTTACCCGGGTGCGGGAAAATATGGCGGATGGCAGCTTCCGGCCATGGCGCCCGTTCCACCGGCTGTCGGAATCCGATACCGATCCGGGCGTGCCCGGCGGCTTCTATCACACGGCTCGTCGAGCAGCGGCGCCGGGCATTCCGGGGACCGAGGTGTTCTTGGCACCGCACGATCCGACGTTCGATCCAGACCAACCGGCCGACACCGTGCTGTCGGTGGATGCGCTCTGCGTCAATCGCGACTTGCCGACCGATCTGCCATTCGGGGGCGGGCATCCCAATATGCGCATGGTCGAAGGCTCGGCTGCGGTGGCGTCGATCGTGCCGGTCACCGCACCGACCCAGACATTGCGCCCACCATTGCGGGACAAGAACTACTGGCGGCTGATTTCCCACCTCTCGATCGGGCATCTTTCGGTCACCGGCGGCACCGACGGTGCCAATGCAGTGAAGGAGATTATGCGCCTGTACGACCTGCGCGAAACCGCCGAAACCCATTTGTCGATCGAAGCCTTGACCGGCATTTCCTCGGCGCCGGGTGTCGCTCGGGCGCCGGGACATGGCGGGGCGTTCTGCCGTGGGCTGGATATCGCATTGGAATTCGCCCCGCGTTCTTGGCAAGTCGCCGGACTGTACTTGTTGGCGTCGGTGCTAGAGCGGTTTTTCGCGTTGCATGGCACGTTGAATAGTTTCACTCGTACCAAGGTCGTGTTGCGCGGGCGACCGGGAACCGCCGCCGCTTGGCCCGCGCGCAGCGGCACTCGCGACTTGGTATGACAGTGCGATCCGTCCTCGCGACATTGCGGGCCACGCCGCGTCGGTTTCGGTTCGACGCTGTCGTGCGGGTTCTGCTTCGTGCTGCGAAAACCGAGGACCCAGCCGATGCCGCGCGGTTCCGCACCCCGCCGGGGCTTGTCTATCCGCCGGCCGATGTCCTGCGCATTCAAGGGGAAAAGCGGCCGGACGTCACGTTGGGGTTGATGGGGCTGACCGGCCCATCGGGCGTGTTGCCGCGCCACTATACCGAATTCGTGACCCAAACGTTACGCGGCCGCTCGACGGCGCTGCACGATTTCTTGGACATGCTGTCGCACCGGTTCGTGGCGTTCTTCGCGCGGGCGACAATAAAGTATCGGCCCGGGCCGGCTGCCGAAACTGCGGCCTTGCGTACCCCGCCGGAACCCGATCCCGTCACCGAGGTGTTGCTGGCGCTGACGGGTTTTGGCACCCCGCATCTTGCGAACCGGCTGCCGACCGGGACCGAACCCATTCTGCATTACGCCGGCCTGTTCGCCATGCGCCCCCGTTCGGCGGAGCGATTGCAAGCCTTGGTCGCCGATTTTCTGGGTATGCAGGTCGAAGTGGTGGAGTTTGCTGGCGCTTGGCTCAATTTGCCGGCCGATCAGCGAACTCGCATCGGCGCGTTCGGCTCCTTCGCTCGGTTGGGGGTGGATGCGTCGGCGGGGGTTAGGGCCTGGGATCCGCAGGCCCGATTCGTGCTAAAAGTCGGACCGCTGCGCCGGGAGGCGTTCGAGCGACTGCTTCCGGATCGTGGTGCGTTGGAGCGATTGGTGGCGCTGGTGCGGGCCTATGTGGGGTTCGAACAAGGTTTCGCCGTCAATTCGGGATTGTGCGAAAGCGATATTCCGGTCCTGCGTATGGATTCGACCGCCGATCCGGCGCCGCGTCTCGGGTGGAACACCTGGCTGCCGGTATCGCCCGTTAGCATTCGGAAACGTGGCGACGCGTGGGATGCCATGTTCGAGGCCGAAGTCATCGAAACGCGCCACGCTGCGCGGGAGAAATCGACGGCATGAGCAGTTGGAACGACGGTTATGTCGTCGATGTCGCCTATCTCAGCGGATGGTACCGCCAGCAATCGCCTGCGATGCTGGCTCTGGCGTGCCTGATGAACGGCGCCGAGGTGGCGATGCCTGCGGGCGACGATCCGGTGCATGTGCTGGAACTCGGCTGCGGGCAGGGGTACGGCGCGCTGCTGCTGGCCGCGAGCAACCCGACCTGGCGAATAACCGCTGTCGATTTCAACCCGGCACATATCGCTGCCGCGCGTGTTTGGGCGGCCGAAGCGCGTCTGGACAATATCGTGTTCCTCGAAGCCGATCTGGCCACGCTGGCCGAGGACGCTGCGGCCAGGGACATCCCGCAAGCCGATTTCGTCACGTTGCACGGCGTCTGGACCTGGGTATCGCAAGCGGTCCGGGATGGGATTGTCCGGCTGTTGCGCGATAAGGTGCGGGCGGGCGGGGTTGTCCATGTCAGTTATAATGTACTGCCGGCCTGGGGTGCGCATCTGGGGATGCAACGTCTGATTCACGAGTCCGGTCGGGTACTGGCGGGACGCAGCGATCGGCAGGTGCAGGAAGGCATGGCCGTCGCGCGTTCGTTGTTTTCGGCCGGTGCGTTGCATCTCAATCAACCCGCCTCGACTGCGTCGTTCCTAGAGCAACTCGGTCAGTTGCCGGTGAACTATCTCGCGCACGAACTGATGAACGGGCATTGGAGCCCCTGCTTCATGTCCGACGTGGCATCCGCGTTCGCCGATGCCAAGCTGGAATGGGTAGGATCGTCCAATTTAGTAGAGAATTTTCCAGGTTTAACTCTGACAGGTCCGCAACTCGCGGTGCAGCAGCGTTTCGACGACCCTCTTATTCGCGAGCTTATTAAGGACATGTGTATCGACAGGGCGTTGCGTCACGATGTATTCGTGCGTGGCGTGCGGCGTTTCACGCCGGCACAACGCGATGTGTCGCTGATGGGACTGTCCATCGGCTTGTCGGTCGCGCCCGAAAGCCTGCCGCTGGAGGCGTCGATCCCTGCCGGTAAGGTCGAATTGAGCCAAGCATTTTACCGGCCCGTGGTCGATGCCATGGCGGACGGACCGAAGCGCGTTGGCGACCTGCTCGGTTTGGAACAGGTGCAGGGCCGCAAGGACAATCCGGCCGAACTCCTCGGTATTTTGGTTGGTCTGGGCTTCGCGGAGCCAGCGGTTCGGCCGACCGCCGGGCCAGGGACGGCGGCGATGCGCTTCAATCAGGTCGTCCTGAACCGGCTTTTACGCGCCGAAAGCGTCGATCGTCCTGCCGGTGCGGCCAGTCTGCGAATGGGTGCGGGTATGACGGTGACCTTGTTCGAACTGCTGGTCTCCGATCAGGTGCGGCAGGGCAACACAGACACTGCCCAGTTGGCGGCGACGATGCGGTTGCCGCCCGAGCGCTTCGATAGTATCGAGGCGGTGAAAAATGCACGGTTACCGGTCCTTCGCGCGGCCGGTGTTGTGTGAAGGTCGGCTGCTCGCCCGATGAGACCGCGAAATTGTGATTTAGTTCTCATGACATGGGAAACATTCGGTGCTATAAGGTCGTATCTGGTCAATGGAGGACATCGCCGTGCGTAAAATCTTCGCACCGTTTATCGCTTTACCATTGGTCGTCGCCGGCTTGCCCGTATTCGCACAGAGCAGCCCGTCGGCTGACCAAATCATCAAGTCTCTTATGCCGTCAGGCAATTTAGTTGCCGGTGGGACACGAGGCATTCGTCTGGGGGCACCGGCACCGTCGGTGCCGAGTTCGGCCATCCCAATCGCGACCGGACAACCGCGTCCCCCGGCACACGCAACGCCGGCGCATGCGCCGCAAACCGCCGCCCCGTCTGCCAACCTGACGGTCAATTTTGCCAGTGGCTCCGCCGATCTCACGCCGCAGGCTATTCAGGCGTTGAATGAGCTGGGCCGTGCGCTGAGCAGTCAGGATTTGGCCGGTTACAAGTTCCGCATCGAGGGGCACACCGATACCGTCGGGACTGCCGACGCAAATCGCCAATTGTCGGAACAGCGTGCCAACGCGGTCGTCGCCTATATTACCAGCCATTTCGGTGTCGATCCCGGGCGGTTGCAGGCGATTGGCAAAGGTCAGGAAGAGCTTGCGGTGCCGACGCCGTCGCAAACGGCCGAGCCTCGTAACAGACGCGTGTTGGTGGTGAATCTGGGCGCCTGAATCCTTCCTAGGCGGGGCGACGCAGGATAGGGTGGCGGATATGAAACCCGCCGACTCAGTTCCTAAATCGGACGACGACGACACCGTCAAGATCGCCCCGAAGCACCACCCAAAGCACGCGCAACCGACCCATAGGCCGGTTGCGCCGCTTTTCGTCGGTGCCTTGGCGGTCGGACTTTTGCTAGGGGCAGGCGTCTGGATTCTGCGGCCGGCGCCCGCGCCGGTCACGGTCGTCGTCCCTGCGCCGATCGAGCCGATTCCGCCGATCAAACCGCCCGTCGCAGTCCCGTCTTTGGAATTCGGCATCGAAGTCGCGGCCGAGGCTCGGATACGGGACTATGTATCGGAAGGGCTGACCATCTTCCGGTTCGCGGCCAATCCCAATATTTTGGTGTTGGATTTCGCTTCGTTGTCCGACCAGGGGGCAATGTTGAATCGGCTGGGTGCTTTCGCGGAAAAGGCGGGGTTGCCCCGCGATCGCGTGCTGAACGACACGGAACTGCAACAGGCGATTCAGACCGGCGGCGATACTGCGGAAACATTTTATTATGGACACGATTACAGCGCGGCGGATATCGCGCGGTTTTTCGCGATCGCAGGCAGGGATCGTATCGCGCTCAATAAACAAGAAGAAATGCTGCGTCGTCTGATGCAGCAAGAGGGATGGCTGGCGGCCGGTAAGATTGCCGGTGTTATATCCGTACCGAAAGTCGGTGCCGATGCGCATGTCTCGGCCGCGTCGCGCGCCACGATTCTGCATCATGAGTTGTCGCACGGCGAGTATTTCAGCAATCCCGTCTATGCAGCTTTCGTTCGTCGATTTTGGACGGTCATGCTGACGCAGCCCGAACGCGATGCGATGCGGCAGTATTTGGGCAAGGAAGCTTACGATACGGCGAACGACGCATTGATGGAGAATGAGGCGCAAGCCTACATCGTCTTCACGTTGAACGCCGATTTCTTCGAAGCATCGACCATTGGCATGACCGAGGCGCGACGCGCCGAACTCCGTACCCAGTTCCTGCGCGACATGCCGACGGATTGGCTGCGGGATTCCGTGCCGCCGAAATCGGATGCGGTGCGGGCGTCGGTGCGCTGAACCCGGCTATTTGGCGACCGTATCCAACGCGATAGCGTTGCCGATCACTCGGCCGCGGCGGCGGGCAGCTTCGATCGCAGCGCGGAGGTCGCGCAGGTAATCGGCCACCGCTTCGACGTTCGACGGTCGCGGCCGGTCGAACAACGGGACGGTGGATTGGATCGCGACGACCATGTCCATGCCGTAGGGTTCCCCGACTTCCCAGGCCGGATGGCCGGGCCCGACTTCCCCGAGATTGAGCGCCTCGCCAGGATTGAACATACGCGCGGACGGGTCCGAGGCGACACCTTGCTTCGGATCGGCGGTCTGGGGGTAGAGATGCAGCACGTTGCCGTCGTGGGCGACGTAATCGACCCGTAAGGCCCCTTTGAAATCGGCCATGACCAACCGCGGGCGGATACGATCGCCATCGCGCAAAGTCGTGCGGCCATCGGCCAAGTTCAATGACAATCCGGTTCCGGTCGCGCCGAAACCGCGCACGATCGGTTGCAGAAGATCCAGCGTGGGACAAAAAATCGGATCGACGCTGGCAACCTGCCAATCTATCCCGCCGGGTACGGTCATCGCGGCGAGTGCGTTACGCAACGTGTCCGGAGCCGGCGGCGCTGCCATGCCCTTTAGGGTCGCTGAACCGGTCGAACCGAGATCGCCCTCGATCGCGGCACAGCGCTGGGCTGCGATGTGTTGCGCGATTTGGCTTCGGAGCGCTTCGAGTGCGGCGGGGCCGGTGGGAT
>JBAXFK010000134.1:0-12257 GCA_037139955.1 Rhodospirillales bacterium | reverse complement strand
GCCCGCGAGCGCCGTGACCGGGAACGACGCATCGGGGGCGGGCGGGACATGCATGTCGAACAGGGTCAGACCGGCGATCGGCCGGCCGGCGTAAGTGCCAGCTTGCGCCAGACGATCGGCGATCTTGCGGCCCAGGAATCCACCGCCGCCCAGGATCGAAATTTTCATGCGCTTGCTCCGTTATTCGCCCCACGATTGCACTCTCGCGGGATGCGGTCCACCGTTTCGGGATGCTGACACCGCGCCCCATCCGAGTATTTGCCAATCCCCGCTACGGTATTCCCGGCACCGTCGTTCTGCCGCAGGGCGGTTTCCGGCGTGCCAAAACAGAAATTGCCGGTTGGGACGGCTACGCCCCGACACCGCTCCGCGATCTATCGGATTGGGCGGCCAGCGCAGGCGTTGCCGTCATCCGCATGAAGGACGAGTCCTCCCGCTTCGGACTTGGCAGCTTCAAGGCACTCGGCGGGGCTTACGCAGTCGCCAATCTCCTGGGCAATGCACTCGCCCGACTGGGAATCGCGCCGAGCGCATCGTCTACCGATCTGGTATCGGGCAGATATCGGGCGGCTACCGAGAAGCTAACCGTGACATGCGCTACCGACGGCAATCACGGACGATCCGTGGCCTGGGGCGCCGCGCGCTTCCACTGTCGCTGCGTCATCTTCGTGCATGAGGCCGTCAACCAAACGCGGATCGACGCAATCGCCGCCTTCGGTGCCGAAGTTCGCCGCGTCCCCGGCACCTACGACGACGCTGTCCGAGCGGCTGCTCGGCAAGCAGAAGCCAGAGGCTGGATGGTGGCGTCCGATACATCCTGGCCCGGTTATACCGAGGTCCCGCGCGACATCATGCAGGGTTACCGAATCATGGCCGATGAGGCAGCGGACCAATGGACCGGCCCCCCGCCCACTCATGTCTTCATCCAGGGCGGGGTCGGCGGTGCGGCGGCGGCGGTCTCGGTTCATATGCGGCAGCGCTTCCATCCCACACCGCAGCTTATTGTCGTCGAACCCAACCGCGCTGCTTGCTTGTTGGCCAGCGCGGAAAACGGGGTACTGACGGCGATCGGCGGGGATCTCGATACGGTCATGGCTGGATTGGCGTGCGGGGAGCCGAGCATACTCGCTTGGGAAGAACTCGGACGGTCCACCGCAGGTTTCGTTTCAATTCCCGATGAGGCGGCGATCGAAACCGTTCGGCTGTTCGCCGATCGCGGCATCGAAGCCGGCGAGTCCGGCATTGCTGGCTTGGCAGGCTGCATGCTGGTGGCCTCCGACCCTAGTACAAAGGTTATCCTGCGATTGAGCCCGGAAAGCCGGATTTTGGTCTTCAATACCGAGGGAGCAACCGGCGGTTAACCGCGACGTTACGAATCCTTACGATAAGGCTCATAGTATCACGCGTTTGTTAGCCTCTTTTCTTTTGGCAATTGCGCTAAGCTCTGTGCTATCTAGTAGATCGGTCTCGACTGATCGATCCTGGGACGGAGCATCGATATGCGCATCGCACGTGCTGTTATCGCCGCGTTGGTATTGGTCGGGGTAAGCTACGGGGCTTACCCATTTGTCACGCTCTACCAACTACGCACTGCGGTCCGCGGCGGCGACGCCACGGCTCTTGCACGCATGATCGATTGGTCTTCCGTGCGGGAAGGAATCAAAGAAGATATTTGCGATTTTGTTCTGGACCAGCCGGGCGACGTTACCAAAAAAGGGCAATTGCCAGCCTTTGGCGCGTCGTTCGTGCGCGGTGTGACAGGCAATTCTGTCGATCGGGAATTCACAGCCGAGCGATTGGCGGGGATCGCGCACCCAGCGACGGAACCGAACGGCGAGGCATCCATCGGATGGGCGTTCTTCAACAGCCCTGCCCGATTTAGTATCGATATCAACGTGGCCGGGCACGCCGAACCGGTCAAAGCCGAGATGGAATTGACCGGTTTACGCTGGCGTGTGACGCGCATTTGGATTCCGGCGACCATCCTACAGGAAGGGCACTGGATGGCCTAAAATCAGACCCGCGGTTTCGCTGGCTCCACCGGACCGCCGGCCTTCTTCCAGGCGCCGAACCCGCCCTCGATATGGGCGACGTTTTCTAGGCCCATATCCTGTGCTGTTTTTGCCGCTAAGGCCGAACGCCAGCCACCGGCACAGAAGAACACAAATTTCTTGGGCTCGGCGAATACAGGCTTATGATAGGGACTTTCCGGGTCGATCCAGAATTCCATCATACCGCGCGTACAAAGAAACGCACCGGGCATTTTGCCTTCCCGGTCCAATTCGCGCGGATCGCGCAAGTCGACCAACAGAACGTCAGGTTGGCCGGCCAACGCCATGGCTTCCTCGGGGGTGTAAGTCTGGATCTCCACGTTCGCTTCGGCGAGGAGTTGTTTGTAGCCCTTTTTCAACTTCATGGTCGGTCTCCGATCGGGTAGCAGGATGGTATAACCTTCCGGCGCGCGCGGCTCCTATGCCATACCCGGTTGAAACCGATGCGAGGGAGAGCGAACAACCATGCGACAGGACGGAAACGCCGTGGACTGGTTTTTGGATCGCCATATTCGCGAAGGACGCGGCGATCGAACGGCCTTCACAGATCCCTGGCGCTCCATCGCCTACGAAGAACTTGCACGCGAATCCGCTCGATTTGCGGGCGCGTTAGCGAAGGCGGGTATCGGGCGGGAGCAGCGGATCGCATTGATCATGCTGGATACCGTCGATTTTCCCATCGCATTCTGGGGCGCGTTGCGCGCGGGTGTCGTACCTGTACCGATCAACACGCTGCTAACCTCCGAAACGATCGAATATATCTTGCGGGACAGTCGAGCGAGAGCGATCGTGGCAACAGATCTGTTGGTGCCGGGGTTGCCGAAAATCGACGGTATTCGGATTATCGAAGCAGGCGGCTCTGCGCTGGAAGCCTTTCTCGCCACCGGATCGCCAGATACACCCCCGATCGTCGCCTCCCCCGATGAGGTCGCGTTTTGGCTCTATTCCTCCGGATCGACCGGTGCCCCCAAGGGGGTCCGACATGTGCATGACAGCCTCCGATTCACGGCGGAGAGCTACGGCATGCAGGTGCTGGGCATCGGTCCGGACGATATCGTATTCTCCGCTGCCAAGGCATTTCATGCTTATGGGTTGGGAAACTGCATGACTTTCCCAATGTCTGTCGGGGCTTCGGCAGTGTTTTTACCAGGTCGGCCGACACCGGATGCGGTGCTAGAGACGATGCAACTTCACCGTCCCACCATTTTCGGCGGTGTGCCGACACTCTACGCCGGCTTGCTAGCCAACCCGTATATCGGCCCCAGCGCAGGGTCCAACCGGTTGCGACGTTGCATTTCGGCTGGGGAGGCCTTGCCCGCCGATATTGGACACCGGTGGAAATCCATGGTCGGGTTGGATATATTGGACGGCATCGGCTCCACCGAGATGCTACATATTTTCATTAGTAACCGACCGGACGACATTCGTTACGGCACCAGCGGCAAGCCCGTACCCGGTTACGACGCCGCTATTGTGGATGAGCATGGACATCGCATGCCTAACGACGAAGCGGGCGAACTTGTCGTGCGCGGGGCCTCGGCAGCGGATGGATATTGGAACCAGCGAGCAAAAACCCGCAAGACTTTCCAAGGCGAATGGACCCATACCGGCGACACCTATATCCGAGATGCCGATGGCTATTACCGCTATCAAGGCCGGAGCGACGAAATGCTGAAAGTCAGCGGTGTCTGGGTATCGCCATTCGAGGTCGAGGAAGCCTTGATCTCACACCCATCGGTTCTCGAAGCTGCCGTTGTCGGTCACGAAGACCGCGATGGGCTGATTAAACCGCGTGCTTTCGTGATCCTGCGCGACGAGACTCAGGATCGGGACGCCTTGGCCGATACGCTGAAAAGTCATGTCAAAGATCGGATCGGTGTTTGGAAATATCCGCGCTGGATCGAGTTCGTGGACAGCCTACCGAAGACTGCGACTGGCAAAATCCAGCGCTTTCGCCTGCGTGCGCAATGAAGCAATTACTCCTAGCTGGGGGCCGTCTCGAGATAGCATGGTGGGGCCCACCGCCTCAGGAGGCGCCCACATTGATTTTGCTGCATGAAGGTCTTGGATGCGTGAAATTGTGGCGCGATTTTCCAATCGCGTTGCAGGCTGCGACGGGTTGCGGCGTCTTTGCTTATTCTCGCTTCGGTTACGGCGATTCCGATCCCGTCGTCCTGCCCCGACCCGTCACCTACATGCACGATGAAGCGCTGACAGTCCTACCGGAGGTTCTCGATGCCGTCGGCATTAGACGTGCTATAATAGTAGGACATTCCGATGGTGGGTCGATTGCTGCCATTCATGCCGGCGGAATTCAAGACCCGCGGCTGGTTGGTATCGTTATGATCGCCGCACATTTTTTCGTCGAAGACCTCAACATCGCGGCTATTACCGAGATTGCTCGTACCTATCGAACCGGCGATCTTCGTACACGGCTTGCACGCTATCACACCGATGTCGACGGGGCGTTCCTCGGTTGGTCCAAAGCATGGCTCGACCCAGAATTTCGCTCTTTCGATATCGGGAGATATCTAGAAGCTATCCGGGTACCTGTTTGCGCCCTGCAAGGTACTGACGACCCCTACGGGTCCGACGAGCAATTGCACGATTTGCAACGCCGCACCCAAGTCGAGACCGAGACGCAGCTTATCGCCGGGGCACGCCATTCGCCGCACCTGGAAGCGCCATCGGAAACTCTATCCATCGTTGTCGCCTTTATTCGGAAATGCCTCGCATGATCGATTTCCAAACCGACCCCACCCGTTACAAACACTGGAAACTCTCGTTCGATGGGCCCATCGCGACCCTGTCGATGGATGTCGATCAAGATGCGCCTCTATTGGGCGGGTACGAGCTAAAGTTAAACTCATACGATCTCGGGGTAGATATCGAACTTGCCGACGCGGTACAGAGGCTACGGTTCGAGCATCCGGAGATCCGGACTGTCATCCTCCGCTCAGCCAAAGAAAACGTCTTCTGCGCCGGGGCCAATATTCGCATGCTCGGCAAAGCAACCCACGGTCATAAAGTGAATTTCTGTAAATTCACCAATGAAACGCGCTTGGCGATCGAAGACGCCAGTGCACATTCGGGCCAACGCTACCTCGCGGCCATCAGCGGTAGCGCGGCTGGCGGTGGCTACGAGCTAGCCGAGGCCGCCGACCATATTATGTTGATCGACGATCGACGGTCCACGGTATCGCTTCCCGAATTGCCGCTCCTGGCTGTGCTTCCCGGCACAGGCGGCCTGACCCGCCTGACCGACAAGCGCAAAGTTCGACGCGATCTGGCCGATCTCTTCTGCACCACCGAAGAGGGTGTGCGCGGTAAACGTGCCGTAGATTGGCGACTGGTCGATGAGGTCGTGCCACCCTCGGCCTGGGAAAATCGCGTCCGCGAACGAGCCTTGGCCATGGCAGAGACATCCGATCGCAGCGGCGAAGCCGGTATTGTCTTGCCCCCGCTGGATCGCACGATCGATGAGAGTGCGATTGTATACCGCCACGTGCGAGTGTACTTGATGCGGACGGAACGGCGAGCAGAAATCTCGATTGCAGGCCCAGAAGAAATTGGCGAAATCGGGACAGATTTCTGGCCATTGGCAATGGCGCGCGAACTCGACGATGCGTTGCTGCATTTGCGCCTTAACGAACCCGAATTAGGTCTGATCGTGTTCAGAACCGAGGGCAATCCTGAAATGGCTCTTGCTGTCGATGCGCTGTTAGAACAGCGTAAGGACAACTGGTTGGTGCGCGAGATACGATTATATCTCAAGCGCGTATTCAAACGCGTGGATATGATGGCCCGCAGCATTATAACTCTGATCGAACCCGGTAGCTGCTTCGCAGGCTCCCTGGCCGAGTTAGTATTCGCAGCGGATCGAGCAATGATGTTTAGCGGTAAACGGAGCGGCGACAACCGAAGCGCAGCAACTCTGCATTTGTCGCCGCTGAATTTTGCCGCCTATCCCATGGGCAACGACCTAACCCGTCTACAAAACCGTTTTTTCGGCGAACCCGATAGCGAATCCAAAGCTAAAGCTGCAATCGGCCAACCTCTGACAGCCGAAGAAGCAGAGACTATGGGGCTGGTAACATTTGCGTACGACGATATCGATTGGGAAGACGAGGTACGAATGATGCTGCAAGAACGCGCATCTTTCTCCCCCGATAGTCTTACGGGACTGGAAGCAAATCTTCGCTTTGTTGGGCCGGAAACCATGGAAACCCGTATCTTCGGTCGTCTGACTGCCTGGCAAAACTGGATCTTCCAACGCCCTAATGCGGTTGGCGAAACGGGATCGCTCAAACGGTACGGTTCGGGGCAACGCCCGGTTTTTTCCATCGAACGCGTCTGACACGAAAGGATCGCGACAATGCCCGACGGCACGATCATCGATTACGATGGCTTGATACCGAACAATGTCGGTCTGAACGAAGACCTTCGTTTGCGTAAAGCGTTGGAGGTCTGGCACCCCGGCTACATCGATTGGTGGAAGCAGATGGGGCCAGAGGGATTTCAAGAGTCGCTGGTCTATCTCCGTACTGCCGTCGGTGTAGGCAGCGAGGGCTGGGCCAAGTTCGATTTCGTACGCATGCCCGAATATCGTTGGGGTGTATTGCTGGCGCCGCAAATCGAGGGCCGGACTATTCCCTTCGGTGCCCATAAAGGCGAGCCCGCTTGGCAGGAAGTGCCAGCCGAATACCGTTCGATGCTGCGTCGCTTGTTGGTCATCCAAGGCGATACGGAACCCGCCTCGGTCGAACAGCAACGGCATCTCGGGGCGACCGCACCATCGCTTTACGATCTACGCAACCTGTTTCAGGTCAATGTCGAGGAAGGCCGTCATCTCTGGGCGATGGTCTACCTTTTGCAGAAATATTTCGGTCGCGATGGGCGCGAGGAAGCGGAGGAGCTGCTCAAGCGTCGTTCTGGCTCCCAGGACAGCCCGCGCATGCTCGGCGCTTTCAACGAGCGCACACCGGATTGGCTGTCTTTCTTTATGTTCACTTTTTTTACGGATCGCGATGGAAAGATGCAGCTTGCGGCCTTGGCGCAATCGGGCTTCGACCCGCTGTCTCGTACCTGCCGCTTTATGCTGACCGAAGAAGCCCATCATATGTTTGTCGGCGAAACCGGCGTGCAACGGGTGATTCAACGCACATGCGAGGCGATGAAGGCTGCCGGCATCGACGACCCCTACGATATCGAACGTATCCGAGCGCTAGGGGTTATCGACCTTCCGACGATTCAGAAGAAAGCGAATTTGCATTTTTCCCTGACACTCGATCTCTTTGGCAACGAGATCAGTACCAACGCTGCCAATGCCTTCAACGCGGGAATTAAAGGACGGTACCGCGAAGACCGTTTGACCGACGACCATCGGCTTTTGACCGCAGTATATCCGGTGTTGCGTCTAAAAGACGGGGTCGTGACGTTGGACGATGCGCCGGCCTTATCGGCCTTGAACATGCGCCTTCGCGACGATTATGTGGCGGATACCGAAGCAGGTATTGCTCGTTGGAACCGCGTGTTGGAGCGGATGGGGGTCAAGTTCCGTCTTACTTTGCCGCATGTGGCTTTCAATCGCGGTATCGGTGAGTTCGCTGTTTGTCATGCCGATATAGATGGCACGCTGTTAACCCCCGATCGATGGGCAACTCGATCCAAAGAGGTCCTGCCGTCGGCGGACGATAACCTGTTCATAGCCAGTCTTATGCAGCCCGTGCGGGAAGCGGGAGTTTATGCGGGATGGATTGCTCCGCCACGGATCGGGATCGACAACATGCCAGGGGATTTCGAGTATGTACGGATCGAAGGCTGAGCTTACGTTTGTCATGGCCGGTTATTGGGCCGGTCATGACGTCGGGGTGAGGAGAGGGAAGATATTTGCATAAGAAGTCGAAGGGTTTGAAAAGGGATTCGGTTAAGGATGATGTTGATGGGGCTGTGAGCGGACAGGTACCACGATTCGCCCTTGATCGGCTTGTGGATTGTACCGGCAGATGGCAATTAAATTACTATAATCGTTGGATATTATTTTGTTCCGCAGTTATCCGCAAGGGATTGTAGGCGTTGCGGATAACAATACGGTTGGGCGGCGCTGGGGATGGAAAAGGTCGTGAGGGGATTATCCCCAAGTGGGTCGGAGTTGTCCCCAACTCCCTGTGGACTGCGAGGGCGGTGTGAGTTCCGCCATCGCCATAAGCTTTACTGTTAGGCTGTGAAATCGCAGATCGCTCGGGCTGTTTCCATTGGCTTGTCCAATTCCGCAAGATGGCCGGCTCCGGCAATGGTTGCGATCGTTGTTGGGCCTGCAATCCCGGCGGCGAATTTGTCTGCATAGCTCCGAGGCATAATCCGATCCTGCTCGCCCCATAGCAGAAGCGTCGGTGCCGCAATCAGGCCAAGCCTTTTCTCGATCTTTGTGTTGCCTAGCGGCCAGAAGATGCGGGCGGCGGCTTCGGAGGCGCGGACTTGCTCGATGGGCCACTCGATGGAGTTCGCCCCTTCGGGCGTGGCTTTCATGCTTTTATATATGTCGGGGTTGGCGCACATCAGGCTGGGCACTTGGTCGCCGCGTTGGGCCCAGGGATCGGTGGGTGGATCTTTTTCGTCGAACAATCCGAATGGCGCGATTAACGCCAGCTTGCGTACCGATGCCGGCCACAACGCCGCGACATCGGCCAGCAATGAGGCGCCAACCGAGCTTCCGGCGAGGTCGGCGCCATTTAGATCGGCTTTGTCGAGGGTCTGTCGCATTGCCAGCATCCAATCCAGATGCGTATCCAGCACCGAGTGGCCTCGGTCGCCGCCTGGGAAGCCCGGAACCGACGGCACGATGACCGTGCGGGTCTTTGCCAATTCGTCCAGGAATGGCATCCAACGGGGCAGTCCGCCGAACCCGGCGATGAAGCCGAGTTTGGGGCCGCTGCCTTTGCGCCAGACGCGCGTAGCATAGCCGTTGACATCGATGGTCAGCGTCTCGGGATCGCTCACGTGGAAACTCCGTTATTCAGCCGCTAATTTCGGGGTAAATCCTGGCACGTCTGCACGTTGGTGCGCGGGCATCGGTTTCGGCCACCAGCGATCGTCCCAGCCGGTGTGCAAATCTTTGAGCTTGGGCATTACCTTCTCTGCGAACAACTTGGTGTTGTAGCGGGTTATATCTTTGTTCATGTTACCGTATTGTAGCAGCAGCATCAGATGTCCGACATTCAGCGATGTCGCAACTTCTCGTAGTTGCTCGGCGACTTCGTCCGGGGAGCCGACAATGACATAGCCATTGTCGACGATCGCATCCATGTCGCGGGCGACCGAAGCAAAGCGTTCACCGGTCGATTTGCCTCGAACGGCGGCATCGGCGGCCTTGCGGACTTGGCTTTCCATGCCTGCCCGTTGGCTGCCTTCGCTAGTATAACCCGGTGGCGTCGCCCATTTCGGATCGACATGGAGGCAACGACCGTAAAAGTACTCCGCTGCCTCCCCGTATAAATCCATTGCGTGCTGACGGGATTCGCCAACACCGACAAATTGCAGGAAACCAGCATGGTACGGGTTACGATCCTTACCGAGTCGATCCATCTCGTTCCAGAACCCATCCATTGTTGCACGCCCGGCTTTGTAGCCGTAATAAGACAAATAGCAGTAGACGTAGTCCATCTCGGCGCACCATTGCCAAGTTTCCACCGACCCGCCACCGGGAACCCAGATCGGCGGATGCGGATTTTGCACCGGACGAGGCCAGATATTGACGTAGCGCTGTTGGTTGAACCGGCCATTGAAGGCGAAGGTGTCTTTCTCGGTCCAGGCGCGCACGACCAGATCGTGCGCTTCCATGTATCGCTGTCGCAGCTGGCTTGGGTTAGTGCCGTACGCGTAACAGGTGTCCATCGGCGTGCCGACCGGGAAGCCCGCTATCAATCGACCCCCGGAGATGCAGTCGATCATCGCGAATTCTTCCGCGACGCGGGTGGGCGGATTATACAGCGCCAACGAATTGCCCATCACGCAGATCGCGGTCTCCCGTGTGCGGCGGGCAAGCGAGGACGCGATCAGGTTCGGCGAAGGCATCAACCCGTAACCGTTCGAATGATGTTCGTTCACGCACACCGCGTCGAAACCGACTTCGGCGGCATATTCCAATTCGTCCATAAAGTCGTTGTACATCGCGTGCGCCCGCTTCGGATCGAACAACGAAGAATGGATATCGATCCATACCGACGGATTCGCGTCCCGGAAGTCCTCGGGTAGCTCCGTGTAGGGCATCAGGTGGAACCACATTAGCTTCATGGACAAATTCCCGTCGGCAGTCTTCCTACTGGCGAGTATTGCTAGGGCACTTTTGGTATGTCAATTGCGAGGAAATGGTCCAAGGCAACAATAGGATGATGTTCGTATGAGAGAGATCGCGCGGGCTTGTCTGAACCGAGCACAAGCGTTGGTTCCGATGTTGGTAGATGCGGCGCCGCGGATCGAGGCCGATCGGGGACTGCCGCCCGATGTACTCGACGCCATGCACGATGCCGGGCTGTTTCGCCTGTTGCTTCCCCAATCGCTTGGCGGCTTCGAACTACGGCCCGTAGAATATGTGCAATGCATCGAAGCCGTCGCGATGGGCGATGCCAGCGCGGCGTGGTGCTTGAACCAAGGATCGGGGTGCTCAATGACTGCGGCTTACCTCGCGCCCGAGATCGCCCATTCTATATGGGACGACAAACGTGCCGTCTTGGCCTGGGGCAATGGCCCGGGTTCCAGCGCTCGGGCGGTCCGAGCCAAAGGTGGGTGGCGGGTGACCGGCACATATAGTTTCGCGTCGGGATCGCGGCACGCCACTTGGCTGGGTGCAATGGCTCCTTGTTTCGAAGCGGACGGTTCTCCTGTTTTGCTGCCCAACGGCCGACACTGGGAGCGTACTTTGCTGTTCCCCCGCGATCGGGCGCAGATCGACCCCGATGTGTGGCGGGTGATGGGGTTGAACGGGACAGGAAGCGATTCTTTCGCCGTGACCGACCTGTTCGTCGACGACGACCATGCCGTAACGCGCGAGTCGGCGGACGAACGGAGGGAAACCGGCAATCTGTATCGATTCCAAGCCATGCAATTATACGCCGGAGGGTTCAGTAACGTGGCTTTGGGCGCCGCCCGTGGGTTATTGAATGCCACGATCGACCTGGCGAAGGGCAAGATTCCGTTGGGAAACTCGGATCGGTTGGCCGACAGCAACGCCGTTCAACACACGATTGGCTACTGGGATGCTGCATTGAAAGCCGCCCGGGCTGGTGCGCTCGCCGTCTTCGACGAAGTTTGGGACGATGTCGGGCGAACCGGGGCGATTTCGGTCCAAAACCGCGTGGCGGTACGGCAGGCAACAACGTTTGCGATCCATACGGCACGGGATGCGGCCTATCATGTGTTTCATGAAGCAGGATCGACGGCGATTTTTGCTGCCGGCCCGCTTGAGCGCCGGCTTCGCGATGTTGGCAGTGTGGCACAGCATCTTCAGGGTCGCAGGGCACATTTCGAGACGGTTGGAAGCTATCTTTTGGGTGGAGAACCAAGCCTTCGATGGCTGTGATCGGCTGGGCCATGTTGGGACCGCATGGCTCCATTGTTTACGGAAATAAGTCAGTTCACCCCATTGCGCTATTTTATTATCAATAGGTTACAGGCCGTTCAGATAAATTCACCAACCCCAGAAATCGCGTTGACAGGGTGGGGGTGCCCGCCTAAAACCCCGTTCACCGCAGCGGGACGCGCTCTTGCACTTCTCCTTCGGTTCGGCTAGTCAGTTCAACCCCGGTTGATTGATTTGCTCAAGCAAGACAGATTGGTCTTGTGGCCCCCGGTAACGCGGGTCGATACTGGTTGGTTATGCTCTTTGAGAATTGAATAGGCTAGGAAGGGATACGTTGGCGGCGCCTTACGGTTTGCAGCGATGCGAGCTGGGCGATGTCGATCGATCTGGATTTAGGCTCTTTGCGAAGAGCTTGGTTTTCGGATTGGTTTGCTGAAGGCGCTGAGATGTATTCTTTTGATTACAGAACAGCGCTTTGAATATTTTATTCGGTTCCGCGAGGGATTGGGTAAATGCGAACCATATGAGACCGGGTCTGTTTGTCGCTGTATCGGTTTAGGCCGGTGCTGAGATAAACCTGAGAGTTTGATCCTGGCTCAGAGCGAACGCTGGCGGCATGCTTAACACAT
>JBAXFK010000133.1:0-12312 GCA_037139955.1 Rhodospirillales bacterium | reverse complement strand
CACCACCCCCGCAATCCCCTTCGGCAAGCGCGCAGCAGCGGGACACGGGTCCGGCAGCCGCGCGGTATCGGTGAACAGCCAAAGCGCCGGAAACCCGCGCCGCCGAGCAACCGCGCGGCCCCAGGCCAGAAGCTTCAGGTCCATGGCAAATTCAACCGTGCCGTGCCAGGTTGGCCCGCGATGTTCGGGCCGAACACCGCCACGACGCTATCGGGCACGACGCTATCGGGTATGACGCATGAGCCGCCTTTCCAAACAGCTCGACGCCGCTTTCCAACAAGGGCAGCGTCTGCACAATGCCGGCCGCTTGCAGGAAGCCGGGCAAATCTATCGCCAGATTCTGGCCGCCGACCCAAAACACGCCGACTCGCGCCACATGCTGGGCGTGCTGGCCTTACAGGCCGGGCACACGGCGGCGGCGTTGGACCTGTTCGACGGCGCAATCGCGACAAGATCATCCATCTCCATCTATCACACGCACCGCGCCCACGCACTCCTCGCGCTCGGGCGCCCTGCCGAGGCGATCCCGGCCTGCCGAGCTGCGCTCCGCACCAAAAGCAATAACGCCGAGGCTTATCAGGTCCTCGGCCACGCCCACACCGACCTGCGACAGGCCGGCGACGCCCTGCGGGCCTACCGGGAAGCGTCGCGGCTGAATCCCGATCTGCCCGATCTGTCCAACAACCTCGGTACCGCACTGCGCAACATTGGCGCGCTGGAAGAAGCCGCGCGGCATCTACAAGACGCGGTACGGCAGGCGCCGGACGATATGGGCGCGCAGCTCAATCTATCCAGCGTCATGAAGGAATTGGGGGATACCGCCACCGCCGAGGCCCTCCTACACGATGCCCTGCGCCACGCGCCGAGCGACCCGGTATTACTATATAATCTAGCGCTGCTGCTGCTACTGACCGGCCGCGATGGCGAGGCGTGGCCGGGCTGGGAACAACGCTTCGCCGCCCGTGCCGTCCCGGATCGCGGCCTGCCCCAACCGCAATGGAACGGAGAACCGCTGAACGGCCGTACGCTGTTGGTGTATGCCGAGCAGGGGCTGGGCGATATGTTGCAGTTCTGTCGGTATTTGCCGATGTTGCAGGGCGATGTGCTGTTCGAAGCGCCGCCCCGCCTGCGACGCCTGCTGTCCTCGGCTCCCGGCATGCCGCCAATGGCAGTACCGGGCGATGCGCTGCCGCCGATCGATCTAGTCTGCCCCCTCATGAGCGTTCCGGCCCGCACTGGCGCGGCGATCCCCACGGCCGTACCCTATTTGATCGCCGAACCGGAACGCGTGGCGCGGTGGCGGGATCGAATCGGGCCGGCGGGCTTCAAAATCGGTATCGCGTGGCAAGGCAACCCCGGCCGGACCGAGGACCTCGGGCGATCGATAAAACTGCGGGAATTCGCGACGCTCGCGGCCCTGCCCGGTGTGCGGCTGATCGGCCTGCAAAAAAACGACGGCATCGAGCAACTCGCCGACGGCCCCCCGGTCGAGACGCTCGGCGCCGATTTCGATGCCGGACCGGATGGGTTCCTGGACACGGCGGCGGCAATGATGAGCCTGGATCTGGTGATAACGTCGGACACGTCGATCGCGCATCTGGCCGGCGCGTTGGGACGGCCTGTGTGGGTGGCACTGCGCAAGGTGCCGGATTGGCGCTGGCAATTGGGGCGCGACGACAGTCCCTGGTACCCGACGATGCGACTGTTCCGGCAAACCGAACGAGACGACTGGACCCCGGTCTTCGCCGCCATGGCGGCGGCGGTGCCTTAGAGCGCGATACGCTCCATCCCGCCCATATAGGCCCGCAGCACCTCCGGGATCAGAATCGATCCATCCGCTTGCTGATGGTTCTCCATCACTGCAATCAGCGCTCGACCGACCGCGACGCCGGACCCGTTCAGCGTATGCACGAACGCCACTGTCTTCCCGTCCGGCGTCCGGAATCGGGCGTTCATCCGGCGTGCCTGAAAGTCGCGGCAGTTGGAGCAGGACGAAATTTCCCGCCACATCTGCTGCCCTGGCAGCCAAACCTCCAGATCGTGGGTACGGGCGGCGCTGAAGCCGGTATCGCCCGACGACAACAGCATGCGCCGGAACGGGATGCCCAGCAGCGACAGCACCGTCTCGGCGGACCGAGTCATATGTTCGTGCTCGGCTTCCGATTGATCGGGGTGGCAGATGGCGACCATCTCGACTTTGCGAAACTGATGCTGACGCAGCATGCCGCGGGTGTCGCGACCGGCCGATCCGGCTTCGGAGCGGTAGCAGTCGGTCAACGCGGTCATGCGCAAGGGAAGCTGCTTTTCCGCCACGATTTCCCCGGCGACGGTGTTGGTCAGCGGCACCTCGGCGGTCGGAATCAGGTAGCGACCATCCGTGGTCTTAAACAGATCGTCCTCGAACTTCGGCAGATTGCCTGTGCCGTAAGCCGTCGCCTGATTCACCAAACTTGGCACGATGGTTTCCAGGTAGCCGTGCTGTTCGGTGTGCAGATCGAGCATGAATTGACCGAGCGCCCGCTCCATCCGCGCCAACGGCCCACGCAACACCGTAAAGCGCGCGCCGGCGAGCTTGGACGCGGTGGCGAAATCCATCATCCCCAATGCTTCGCCGAGTTCGAAATGCTGCTTGGGTTCGAAGCCGAGGTCGCGCGGCTCGCCATGGCGCGATAGCTCGATATTGTCGGACTCGTCGGCGCCGAGTGGCACGGACGCGTCGAGAATATTCGGCAGCGACTCGAGAATGGCTTTGATGGCGGCGTCGAATTCGGTGGCTTGTTTCTCCAGCCCCTCCATCTCGCCGCGCAGGGCGGTGGCTTCGGCTTCTTGCGCGGCTGTATCGGTTCCGGAACGCTTACCCTGACCGATTTCCTTAGCCAACGCGTTCCGACGGGCCTGCTTTTCCTGCAAGGCGGTTTGCGCTGCACGACGGGCTTGGTCGCGGGCAAGGATGTCCGGCGACTGCGCGCCGATCCCCCGACGGATCATCGATGCATCGAAGGCCGAGGGGTCGGTCCGTATGGCGCGGATATCGTGCATCGGTCAGTCCTCCACCGGCTTGGTCTCGACCCACCCAGCCATCAGAATCGATATTTCGTAAAGCAGGATCAAGGGCACCGCGAGGCCGGTCTGCGTGATGACATCCGGTGGCGCCAAGATGGCGGCGATGACGAACATACCGACATAGGCGTAACGGCGCGCCTTCTTCAGGCCCGCCGAACTGACGATGCCGACCTTGGCGAGCAAAGTGAGGGCGACGGGAAGCTCGAACGTGATGCCGAACGCGAAAATCAGCTTCATCACAAGATCGAGGTATTCGCTAACCTTGGCTTCCAACTGGATGGGAACCGACGATCCGGCCGGGCTTTCGAAGCTGATGAAGAAGGACCAAGCGAAGGGGAAGATGAAATAGTAGGCCAGCGCGGCGCCCAGCACGAACAATACCGGCGTCGCCGCGAGGAAGGGCAGAAACGCCTTTTTCTCGGATTTATACAAACCGGGGGCGACGAACAGCCATATTTGGGTGGAAATCACCGGAAAAGCGATAAACGCCCCACCGAAGAAGGCCACCTTAATATAGGTGAAAAACACCTCGTACAGCTGCGTGAAGATCAACCGGCGCGGGGTGCCGGACTGATGTTGCAAAATGTCCACCAGCGGCTGCGCCAGGAAGCCGTAAATGGCGGCCGAGAAATAGTACGAAATCCCGAAAGCCACTACGAATGCCGCAGCCGACCACAACAGCCGACGGCGCAACTCGATCAAATGTTCGAGCAGCGGCATCGGCTTGTCGTCGATGGTGTCCTCGTCTTGAGTGTCTGCCACGTTCGAAAATGCCTTGCGGGGTTAACGGACGATGAATTGCGGCGGCACGAATGCCGGAGGTTCCGGCGCTTCGGCCTTCGTCGGCTCCGGCGGCGGGATCAGCGCGGGCGGAATGAACGCCGGTGCGAGGGGCGCTACGGGTTCGGGCGGCGGCGCAATCGCCTCGGGCTCGACATTCTCCTCCGACGCCGCTTCGCTGGGCTTTTCGAGATCGGTCAACGTGTCGCGCAGCGAATGGTCGGGGTCGATAGCTTTCTCGACCTCGTCCTTGAAATCGAAATTGCGGATGCTGTTGAACTGATCCTTGACCCCGTGCAGGTCGGCTTCCCGCACCATCTCGTCGACGTGGGTTTGGAACTCGGCGGCCATACGGCGCGCTTTTTTGACCATGCCCGACACCGTGCGAATGGCGACAGGCATGTCCTTCGGCCCGATCGCGATCAACGCGACGGCGGCGATAAGGGCAATTTCCGACCAGGCGAAATCGAACATGGAGGCGTGTGTGTCCCGTTGGCGGCTTTTCCGCGCGCCCGCTTGGTAGCAGGAAGGCGCGCCGAGGGAAACGGGCGACGGATTAGCGCAACGCAGCCCCCGTCGACTTCGCCACCGCCGCTATCACCTTCTGACAAGCCGCTTCGATCTCGGCATCTGTCAGGGTGCGATCCTTCGGCTGGAAGGTCACTTCCACCGCCAAAGACTTCTTGCCCTCGGGCACCTTATCGCCCTCGTAGACATCGAACAGCGACACGCCCGCGATCAGCGTGCGTTCGGCACCCTTGGCCGCGCGCAGGACCGCGTCGGCGGCGACGCCGGCATCGACCAGGAAGGCGAAATCGCGCCGCAGCGGTTGGAACGCCGACAGGTCCGGCGCGGCCTTCCGGCGACGCTTGGGATCGGCAACGGCATCCAAATCCAGCTCGAACGCCACCATCGGGCTGGGAAGACCAAGGTCGGCAATGACCCGAGGATGCAGTTCCCCGAACCGCCCGATGACGTTCTTCGGCCCCTGCCGCACCGTGGCCGAGCGACCGGGATGGAAGTAGCCGGGTGCGTCGAGGGTCAGCATGAGGCCGTCCAACGGCACCTCGAGCGCCGCCATCGCGGCCCACAAATCCGCTTTTGCATCCATGGCGTCCACCGCTTGTGCGGCGGCGTTCCAGTTGCGGGGCGACGCCCCCGACCGCACGCCCGACGCGACCAAGCGTTGCCCGTGCGCGGCGGCGGTGTCGAAGGCCGGCCCGACTTCGAACAATCCGAGGTCGGCGAATCCGCGCGCAGCATTGCGTTTGGCGGCCATAGCCAGCGTGGCGATGGGCGTTGGGCGCAGTTGATCGAGGTCGGCGGCGATCGGGTTGGACAGGCGCAGGCGATCGGGGGTGTCGCCGAAGGGGGCGGCCTCGGCCGTCGCCATGAAGCTAAAGGTCACGCATTCGGCCAGCCCCTGCGCCGCCAAAGTGCGACGCGCCAACGCGGTGCGCTTCTGCCGAGCGGACAATGTCGCGGCGGGCACCGGACCGGGTTGCGGCAGCGATATGGCGGGCACGGCGTCGAGGCCGCGCAAACGCAACACTTCCTCGATCAGGTCGTTTTCCGGCTCTACGGTCTTGCAGCCTTCCGCCGCAGCGGCGGCTTTTTCGGCATTCAGGTCGGGATGCTGATCGAGCACGATGGCGGCAGCCACGTCGTTGCGCCAGGACGGCACGGCGACGGTAACCGACTCGGCATCACGGCGTTTCACCGCGAATCCCAGGCGTTCCAGCGACGTTACGGCCTCATCGGCCGGAATATCGGAACCGCCGAAGCTGCCGATCCGATCGAAGCGCATGGTGGCTTCGCGCTGCCATGCAGGTTCGGCGCCGGCCTCGGTCACGGGGCCAGCGGCGCCGCCGCAGAGATCGATAATCATGGCCGTCGCGGCCTGGATCGCGTCGGGCATGAGGGCCGGGTCCAGCCCCCGCTCGAACCGCTGCCGAGCATCGGACACGATTTGATGCCGGCGACCGGTCAGGGCAATGCGGACAGGGTCGAACAGAGCGCATTCGACGAAAACATCCGTGGTCTGCTCGTCGCAGCCGGTCGCCTCGCCGCCGATGACGCCGGCGATCGATTGCACCCCAGCCGCGTCGCAAATCGCACAATCTTCCGGATGCAGCGTGTATTCCTTGCCGTTCAGCGCCATCATTTTTTCGCCCGCCCCACGCCGCAGGGTCAGCGTATCGCCGGTCAACTTGCCTACATCGAACACGTGAAGCGGACGGCCGAGGTCGAATGTGAAGAAATTGGTCACATCCACGAGCGCGTTGATCGGGCGCAGGCCAATGGAAATCAACCGATCCTGCAACCATGTCGGGCTGGGCGAATTTTTCACCCCGCGAACGGTGCGCCCGAGGACCCAGGAACACGCCTCGGGGAATTCATTGTCCCAACGCGGCCCGCCCTCGAATGCGGCGGGAATATTGGCCGGGGCGAACGGCTTCAACGTGCCGATCCCGGCCGCCGCGAGGTCGCGGGCCACGCCACGCACGGAAAAACAATCGCCGCGGTTCGGGGTCACACCGATCTCGATAATCGGGTCGTCCAGACCGGCCCATGCGGCATAGCCGGTGCCGACCGGCGCATCGGCCGGTAGTTCGACGATCCCCGCGTGGTCGTCGCCAAGGCCCATCTCCCGCGCCGACATCAGCATACCCATGCTTTTAACACCGCGAATTTCACCGATTTTCAGGACCGTTCCATCCGCCGGCACGGTGTCGCCGGGACGCGCGAGTACGGCTTTCATGCCGGTGCGTGCGTTGGGGGCGCCACAGACGACGGTAACCGTCTCGGTGCCAGTATCGACGGTGCAAACCCGCAATCGGTCGGCATTGGGATGCTGCACGGCTTCCCGCACATGCACGATGCGGAAATTCGCCAGCGCGGCACCTTTGTTATCCACGCCCTCCAGTTCGAGACCGATCTGGGTCAGGGTGTCGGCGATGGTGTCTAGCGCGGCGTCGGTGTCCAAATGGGCTTTCAGCCAGGAGAGGGAAAATTTCATGGCTTATACGCCCTCGTGCAGCATGGTGGGGGCGAGTGGGTCGAACCCATAATGCCGCAGCCACCGAATGTCGGATTCATAGAACGGGCGCAAATCGGCCATGCCGTGCTTGAGCATTGTCACACGCTCGACCCCCATGCCCCAGGCAAAGCCCTGCCACTCCCGCGGGTCGATACCGCAATTGGCGAGCACCCGAGGATGCACCATCCCCGATCCCAAAATCTCCAACCAGTCGCCGCCCTTGCCGAGTTCGCCGGTTTTGCGGTTCCAGCCGATATCGACCTCCATGGAGGGTTCGGTGAACGGGAAGTAGGACGAGCGGAAACGCACCGGCAAATTGGAGATATCGAAGAACGTGCGCAGAAAGTCGGTCAAACAGCCCTTGAGATGACCGAGGTTCAGGCCGCGATCGATAATCAACCCCTCGCACTGATGGAACATCGGCGAATGCGTGGCATCGTGGTCCGCTCGGTAAGTGCGCCCAATGACGATGGTGCGGATCGGCGGCGGTTGCAGCAACATCGTGCGGATCTGCACCGGGGACGTATGCGTGCGAAGGACCGGCGGCGGCAGATTGCCCTGGGCGGGGAGGTAGAACGTGTCGTGGTCGGCGCGTGCGGGGTGATGCGCCGGGATGTTCAGGGCGCCGAAATTGTACCAATCGCTTTCGACATCCGGCCCATCGGACACGCTGCACCCCATGGCGCCGAAAATGGCGACGATCTCCTCCATCGTGCGGGCAATGGGGTGGATCGACCCAGTCGGACGCGGACGCGGCGGGAGGGAGATATCGATCCGCTCCCCGGCCAAGCGCGCATCGAGCGCTGCGGATTCGAGCTCGGTTTTGCGCGATTCGATAGCGGCGTTCAGCACATCCTTGAGCTGGTTCAGGGCTGCCCCGCGTTCGCGCCGCTGCTCCGGCGCGGTTTTGCCGAGGTCGCGCAGAAGGCCCGTCAGCGTGCCATTACGGCCGAGCACGGCGACGCGAATGGCGTCCCAGCCGCGCAGGTCGGCGGCGGCGGCGAGGGCCGCGTCGGTCTCGGTCTTTAGGGCCAGAAGGTCGTCGGTCATAAATCCTCGTCACATCGTTCTGGTGCCACGCCACCGGGCAACTCGATCTTGCCGATCCAAATTGACAGCGACGCACTGAACGGGATCGACCTAGTTGATGTCCCCGCCAGGGCACCCCATCTCTCAGGCAACGCCCCGCCAAGGCCCTACGCCGGGGATATGGCGTGTTCGGCCGGAGGGCCTATAGGCACCGGAGAGAGTACGCGCAAGGACGGGCCGTTGACCGATTCCAACACAAATTGCCAAACTGGTAATCAGCCGGATTGGAACGCATGACCGAGACCGTAAACCTGCCGAAATTCGATCGCCCACCTGTTATCGAGGTGGTGCATGGCGTGCGGTTTCGCCGTCTCAATTTCGATATTACCCACCCAGCGCATTTCCACGATCTGATAAAGGACCGCTATCCCCGAGTGCAGATGGTCCCAGCCCTGCCGCCTGAACCCGAATTTTTCGGAATGCCCCAGTTGCCGACACTTCGGTTCGGGATTCCTCTGCAAGTGGAACTACCTCGTGCTTGGTTCATATCCGAGGACGATACCAGGCTCATCCAGCTTCAATCCGATCGTCTGCTCTTCAACTGGCGCGCAGGATCCGGAAGCGGAATTTATCCCAGATTCGAAATAATATCTGCGGAATTTCAAAAAATCTTAGACATTTTCGTGGATTTTGCCGCGACAACGGGCATCGGGCCCGTCGAGGCCGAACTGTGCGAGATGGTCTACATCAATCAGATGGGCCGTTGGTCGCATGGTTCGAAAATGCGCCCAGACGACTGGCTACGCGGCTGGTCTTCCGATATCGGGTCTGATTGGGGCGAACCGATGGAGGATTTTTCATCCGTTGCCCGCTTCGCTTTGAAACACCCCGATGGCCAAGCCTACGGCCGCATAACAGTCAGTGCCTCTACGATCGTGGTTCCACCGTCATTGGACCGGGCCCTCCAACTGGAGATTATGGTTCGAGGAACACCCACGTCCGCCGACAGCTCTGGCATCGAGGGCTTCCACCAAATCGCTCACGATCGAATCGTGCGGTGCTTTTCCGCTATGACAACCGATAACGCGCATCGAGAATGGGGCAAGGTGAACGGATGAATGCAATAGTGACTTCAGCGGGATCGTCAGAATATCGCATGTGGCCGGCTAGCGTGCGCACGTTTATCTCTGCCATGCCACAGTGCCTTCAGGACGATTCGGTGCCCGGCATATCGTTGGGACAGACCGCGCCGCGACGCTGGCAGAACATCGCGAAGTTCCGGGAGGCATTCAACCTTGGACTGGACTGCGCCGGCGCGATGGTGAGCGACGACGCCTTGGACCCGCCCGATCCAAAAATTTGGAATTACGCATTGGATGCCGTGCGCAATTTTGCGGGATTTGTGCCGACTCCCTTGGTAACACCCCTTCAACTGGGCGGGGTGAGCGTGGAATGGCACGCGTACGGTATCGATTTGGAGATTTGGTTTCGCTCGGGGGCGCCGCCGTTCGTCCTAATCGACGATGTACGCGACGCATTTCCTACATTTCAAGGGCGGGACTCACATCTTTCCCACGCCTACACAGCTCTGAAACATCTTGCGGATAGATCGGGCTGAAAGCGCGCTCATGCCGCCATCCAACATCGACATACCGGGTCAGCGTATTACAGACCCAGCCGAAATCGTTATCCGCCGCCACCGTCGCGACAAACGACAACCGATCGTTTACGATCAACGCACGCGCTGTTATCGGCTGCCCACTACCGCCTTCGAACCACGGTTGCCGGAGAACCGGCCCAACGCAACACGTCACGATAAATACCTGTCCGTGAATATTGCATCGTCGCTGCGAACCAGCGGATTGCCGTCGGATTGGGGATGCGACCATGCGCATTTTCTCGCGGGAAAAGTCTCGGTCGAGGCGGTTCAGGCCGCCAATTTGACCGTGACCTGGGAACCGATTGAGAGCGGAGATCCGACGAACCCGCACCATGGGGCAATCAACGGCGTTGTCGAGTTGTACTATCGCGACCAGGATGAATACGTGACCGTCCTATCGTCGCTTGCGCGGGCGTCAACGGTATTGCCAGAGTGCCTGCCAGAAAATTAAAAGCGGACATAAACAAAGTGGGCCGCCCTTATCAGGCGGCCCTTCTGTCGTGTCTCGATTTCCTAAGGGGAAATCGGTCTTAAGCCAGGGCCGCGCTCACCTTCTCGCAGATCGCCTTGAACGACTCGGGGTCGTCGTATGCGATCGCGGCCAGTACCTTGCGATCCATCTCGATGCCGGCCTTCTTCAGACCGTCGATAAACCGGCTGTAGATCAGCCCGTGCTCGCGCACTGCAGCGTTGATGCGTTGGATCCACAGACCGCGGAAATCGCGCTTCTTATTGCGGCGGTCGCGGTATGCGTATTGGAGCGACTTTTCCAGCCGTTCCCGCGCAATGCGATAATTCGTCGAGGACCGGCCGACAAAGCCCTTGGATTGCTCAAGGACCTTCTTGTGGCGGGCGTGAGTGGTCGTACCCCGTTTGACGCGTGCCATGCTCTATCGCCTCCCTTAACCCAGACCGTACGGTACCCACTGCATAACGGTCAGGCCGTCGGCGTGGGTCAGGGTCTGGCTGCCGCGGTTGGACCGCTTGGCCTTCTGGGAACGGGCGGACAAGCAATGGCGCTTCTTGCCAGGGCCAGCCATCACTTTGCCGGTCGCGGTGATCTTGAACCGCTTTTTGACCGACGATTTGGTCTTCATCTTGGGCATTTCGGTCTCCTTCTAAGGGGCGTGCTACGCTTGGATCATCCAAGAAAACACGCAGTCGCGGCCGGGCATGCCCATCCAGGCCCGAGCTCGCTGACTGAGGGGCGGGTGTATAACCGTGCCCCGCTCATGACGCAAGGACGCTTACACCGGCCCCAACTGCCGCCGGTACATTGCGAAAATCAGCTCCCAATCCCGGTTCGCGCCCGCCTTGTGGTGGATGTCGCGATCCGGCAACGCATACCCGTGTACTGCGCCCGCGTGAATCTCTCGCCGATACCCCACCGACTGCGCCGCCAACATCCCGTCCAATGCCTGGATCATCGAAAGCGGCGCATACGCATCCGTCTCGGCAAAACCGCAATACAGCTCCCCCCGCAGCCGATCCAATCGGGTATGCGGCGAATCCGGCCGATCCGAAATCAAGCTCGTCGGGTGCAGCCCGGCCGAGGCGCGAAACCGGTCGGGATACTCCGCCGCCACGCTGACCACGTGCCGACCGCCCATGCAGTATCCGACCGACCCCATCGGGCCCGGGCGCACCGGCGCCTCGGCATCCAAAAACCGAATCAGCGACCCGGTATCCGCCACGACCATCGTGTCGCTGAGTTGGGCCAGAGGGGCGGTAACCCGAGCACGGTCGGCTTCCGGAAGAGCGTGCAGAGAAATCATGCGGCCGTCGGCATCGCGGAATTCGTGCCGCACCCGACCTTGGCGGTAATACAAATCCGGCACCGCGACACAGTAGCCTACGGTGGCGATGCGGCGGGCGATGTCGTACAGCTCCTCCCGGATACCCCACACATCCATATAGAGCACCACCGCCGCGAAGGCCCCCCCCTGCTGCGGATGGCTTATAAAAGTCTCCATCGCGCCGTCGGCGGTGGGAACGTTAACGATACGTTCTTGCATGATCTCTGTCCTATACGAATATCAGTCGCGCAATGGTTGGCCGGCGGTTTCCGGACCGAACCAGATCGCCACCATGCCCACCACCAAAAACCAAGCCACCGCCGAGGACGCCTGCGGGATCGATCCGAACGTTCCCACCAACGTGCCCGCGATCAGAGGCCCCGGCGCGGTCAACATGCGCGACATGTTGTAACAAAACCCCTGCCCAGTCGCCCGAATACGGGTCGGAAACAACTCCGGCAAATAGGCCGCGAATGTGCCGAACCCGCCAACGATGAAGTAGCCCAACACCGGCAGCATCGTTTGCAACTGCGCCAGCGTCGTGCCCGGTTGGAACGTGTACAGAATGGACACCAGCGAGCCTACGCAGAACACGAAATAGCACCGGCGCCGCCCCAAAATGTCGGCGACGAAGATGAGCGTCACGTATCCCGCCACCGCGCCGAAATTCAGCAACATAAACGACCAACTGATGGTCCACGCCGCCTGCGACGCATTGGACGGCCCCAGCAATTGGGAAATCCAGCCCGGCAGCAACGTCAGCGCCGCCCAACTGCCAACCATCATCGCGAGCGCGATCGTCACCCCGACCAGCGTGTTGCGACGGCTATCCGGGGCGAAAATCGCCGCGAACGTCGCCGTCGCCGACTCCGGCCGCCGCGCCGCCTTCCACCGCTCCGGTTCCGGAACGAACGCGCGGATGAACAGCGTCGCCACCGCCGGCA
>JBAXFK010000132.1:0-12417 GCA_037139955.1 Rhodospirillales bacterium | reverse complement strand
TCAGGGTCTAAACTTCCGGGGGGGAGATGTCTCACTCTTGTTGGCACGGAGGGGATCAACCAAGTGACTTCTATGCGACGGTGAAGGACGAATTGACCCCGCTGGGCATCGAACCCTCTTGGAGCTTCAAATACAATGGTGGGGCGAATCCGATCGCCTTTTCAATCACGTTCCAAAACGCGACGCACTCAAAGATCCTCGAATTACTGAGTGAGGCCTATTCGCTCTCCTGAATTCTCGCAGGCGGCAGATCACTTTAGGGTCACCACACGATGAGACGAACGACGCATCTGGCTCTCGGCCTGCTGGCAATCGTCGCTACAGGCGATGCGGTGGCACGCGCGCCAGAGCTGACGGACGGTCAGATTCGCCGGACAATTATTCAAGAGAGCGTTGCAGCTTACTTGGCCACGGGTCATCCGTGCGCATGTCCTTACAACTCAGCGCGAAACGGATCGAATTGCGGCGCACGCAGCGCCTACAGTAGACCCGGCGGCGCGGCTCCGATTTGCTATCCCTCAGATGTGACCGACGGGATGGTGTTGGACTGGAAGCGCAAGCGGTAACACGCGGCATCAATCGGGCGACCGCTTAGGGTTTGGGGCTTTATCGCGTCCGTCGAGGGGCAACTCGATTTGCGCGATTGTGCCTTTGCGGAGGTAAGCCTTCACCACAATCAGCCTATCACCGCTGAACATGAACCGCACGTCGACGAAATGGGCGTCACCACACGGTTTGTTCAAATTGGCACGCTCTGACCGTGCAGCAGGTGCTTTACGCAGCGAAGGGCGGCCGCGTGGAATGAGGGAATCGGAACGGAACTCCGCCGCGACTTTGGACAGGGCTACCAAACCAAACCGCTCAACCCAGGGAAATGAATCCCGCATACGTCATGGATGTGGCCAGCCTGCATCCGGGGACAATCCGCAGCGACGATCCGCCGCAATTCCGGTATCGGCAGGGATGGGCCGTGTTTCGCCATCAAGCTATCAGTGCGCAGCCGCCCGCGACGGTCGCACCGATTGCAGGCGACATCCAACGCGGGCAGGCGGTCGGCGATCTCGCCGAGGGTAACGACGCCGGAGGCCATGGCGACTCCGACGACTCGGTCCTGTTACCCCAGTGTTACCCCGACCAATTTTCGGGGCGCTGGAAGGACGGCATAACCACTTGAAGTGATTGGCGGACCCGACACGATTCGAACCTGCGACCTTCGCCTTCGGAGGGCATTCCTCGCCTGCGGTTCCATCCGGTCATGTCCATCCTCTGGATGGCCGACGTCGGTTCCCCAGACGGTATCGCCTTCCCTTCCGGCCCGCCTCGCAGATTGCTCAAATTAGACGATCGGTCATATCCACCATCTCCCGCACCACCCTGGCCCGCGGGCCGTTCAGCGCTGACACCTCCAAGGTGATTCCGGATCTGAGGCATATATCGACATTGCCCATGATGGGCGGCCGGCTACCCTGGCGGGCGGTGGTATGTCTTACACGATCGGTCAGCGCGGCAGAATCAAGCACTCAGGGTATCATCAAAGAACACGGAGGGTATCAGCACCGCCCGCGGCGAACTTGGCGTGACAGAACGGTGTGAAGCCCTTCTAGCCCGATCGGATGCGATATGAAGCGGCCTCTATCCTGGCGAAACCGCGCCAGGCTGGCGCAATCTGAGTGTGGGAGATTTTGTGGGGTATCAAGTCAGGCGTTTCAGATAATGGAAAATAATTCAATAGTTTAGTGGCGAGTATTGGCGTCCCGTAGGGGATTCGAACCCCTGTTGGTGCCGTGAGAGGGCACTGTCCTAGGCCTCTAGACGAACGGGACAATCGGCCAAGGCGGGCCTTCTACGCTGGAAGCTCGGGAAGCTCAACACCCTTTCCGCTACTTCCCGAGCGAAAATCGTCCCGACACGGTGGCGGTGCGGGGGTCGACGAAGATCACACGGTCTGGGCCGCCACCGCGGAGCTGGACCGCCAACCGATCGCCCACGCCTGCGATGGCGGCGATCGTCGTGCCCTCCGGTTCCCCGATTGCGGCCGCCACGGCCGCAGCCGCCTGGACCGGTGGGGGCGGCGCGGCTGGATTCGACATCCGCTTGACCAGCACCGTCGCCAGCACCGTGGTGCCGACAACGATAAGCACCGACATAATCCCGATCGCGATCTTGATCGCCCGCATTTCCTTATTCTCCCGCACGCGTTAAGCCCTGGCCCATGCCCGTCACCAGCCTCGTGGTTCCCCCGGAAGAAGCAGGCAAGCGCATCGACGCGTGGCTGGCCGAAGCTTTGGGCCAACTCTCCCGTTCCCGCGTCAAGACGCTGATAGAGGAACACCGTCTGCGGCGCGATGGCACATTGGTGACCGCGCCTGCCGAACCCGCTCGGGGCGGTGCCACTTACACGCTCGATATCCCCGACCCCACCCCTGCGCGGCCGCAGCCGCAAGCGATACCCTTCGATATTTTGTTCGAGGACAAAGATCTGATCGTCCTCGACAAGCCGGCGGGGCTGGTGGTGCATCCTGCCCCTGGGAATTTGGACGGCACGCTGGTTAACGCGCTGCTGGCGCATTGCGGCCCAGGTTTCACCGGCATCGGGGCCGAGAAGCGACCGGGTATCGTGCATCGGCTGGATAAAGACACGTCCGGTGTCATGGTCGTGGCCAAAACCCAACTTGCCAACGACGCATTGACCGCCGCCTTCGCTGCGCGCGACCTGGATCGCGCCTACCAGACCTTGGTGTGGGGCCTGCCGGCGGCCGCGAACGGGGAGATCGAGGGCGATATCGGCCGCGACAAGCGGGATCGCAAGCGAATGGCGGTGGTGGGGCACGGGGGCAAATACGCCCTGACCCGCTATCGGGTGCTGCGGAGTTGGGGGACGTCGGTCGCATTGCTGGAGTGCCGCCTGGCGACCGGGCGGACGCATCAGATCCGGGTGCATCTAGCGCATACCGGCCATCCCGTGGTCGGCGATCCCGTCTATCTCCGCCGCATCCCCGCCGCCGCTAAAGGTGTCGGTCAATCCGTGCGCGGGTTCCTGCTGGATTTCCCGCGCCAAGCCCTGCACGCGGCCCGACTGGGTTTCGCGCACCCCCGCTCAGGGCAGCCGCTCAGCTTCGAAACGCCGATTCCGGCGGACATGCAGGCGCTGCTGGATACGCTCGACGGCGCCCCCACCCGCCCGTGAGCGATCTGCGGCCCGCGTTACGTCCACATATGGGCATTTCCACCATTGCCCCGCCCGAGCATCCGCGCTACATGGCCGGCCGCGCTGGCACCCCTGGAGGCCGGCGTTTTGTCATTCATGGAGTGAATCATGGCCAACGTCGTTGCAATCGAGGCCGAGTCACGTCCGCGAGCCGGTAAGGGGGCGGCGCGGGCTACTCGGAGGGCTGGTAAGGTACCAGCGGTTATTTATGGCGGTCACGCGGAACCCACGCTGATCGCGCTCGATCCCCGTATCATTGTCCGCGAGTTGCATCGCGGTGGCTGGCAATCCCGCCAGTACGAGATCGCGGCAGGTGCGTCCCCGATCCGCGCGCTGATTCGCGGCGTGCAGTTCCATCCGGTGACCGATGCGCCGGTGCATGTGGATTTTCAGCGTCTCATCTCGGGCGAGAACATTCGTGTGACGGTGCCCGTGCATTTCGAAGGCGACGCCGTTAGCCCCGGCCTGAAGCGCGGCGGCAATTTAAACGTCGTGCTGCATGCGGTCGAGGTTATGTGCGACCCCGATAACATCCCCGACCAGTTCATCGCGGATCTGTCGGACAAGGACTTCAACGACAACGTCCGCTGGCACGACCTGAAGGGCACCGAAAGTGCTCGTCCGGTGTCGACGCAGGATTTCGTCGTGGCGACCGTTGCCCCGCCGACCAAGCAGGAAGCCGCCGCCGCCGAGGCAGCAGCGACCGGCGCGGCACCCGCCAAGGGCGGCACCCGCGCCCCGGGCAAGGCCGCCGCGAAGAAGTAGGTTTAACGGCGCAACAGCGTCGCTAGACCGTGAGGCCGGGCTCGACCCGGTCATCGCCGGGAGTTGGGGCATATGTTGCTTTGGGTCGGCCTGGGCAATCCCGAACCCGGCATGGCGCGCAATCGCCATAACATCGGCTTTCTGGCGATGGACGTTATCGCGATCCGCCACGGGTTCTCCCCGTGGCGGCAGCGATTTAAAGGACTGGTGGCCGAGGGCAATATCGGCGGGCAGAAAATCCTTCTGCTCAAGCCGCTGACCTATATGAACAATTCCGGTGAGTCGGTGCAGGCCGCCGCCGCGTTCTTCAAACTGCCGACCGAGGCGATTGCCGCCTTTCACGACGAACTCGACCTTGCACCCGGTAAGATGCGGGTGAAGAAGGGCGGTGGTGCGGCGGGGCATAACGGGTTGCGGAGCATGGATCGCATGCTTGGTTCCCCGGAGTATTGGCGGGTGCGTCTCGGCATCGGCCACCCCGGCGACAAAGCGCGTGTGTTAAGCTATGTCCTTGGCGATTTCGGCAAGGACGATAGGGATTGGTTGATCGCGTTACTCGACGCGGTGGCGGATGCTGCGCCGTTGCTGGCTACGGACAAAAAACCGGATTTCATGAGCAAGGTTGCTCTTCTGACCCAGGATACACCGTAAGATGGGCTTCAATTGCGGCATCGTCGGCTTGCCGAACGTCGGCAAATCGACCCTGTTCAACGCGCTGACCGCGACCGCGGCCGCGCAAGCAGCCAATTATCCCTTCTGCACGATCGAGCCGAATGTCGGCCGCGTCGGCGTGCCCGACCCCCGCCTGAATGTGCTGGGCGAGATCGGTAAATCCATCAAGATCGTCCCCACTACGCTGGAGTTCGTCGACATCGCCGGTCTGGTGCGCGGTGCGTCCAAGGGCGAAGGCCTGGGTAACCAGTTTCTCGCGAATATCCGGGAAGTCGATGCGATCGTTCATGTATTGCGATGCTTCGAAGATAGCGACATCACCCATGTCGAGGGCAATATCGACCCTTGCCGCGATGCCGATGTCGTGGAAACCGAATTGTTACTCTCGGACCTGGAAAGCCTGGAACGGCGCTTGGTGCAGGCGCAGAAGCGCGCCCGTGGCGGCGACAAGGAAAGCATCGCGCTGACCGAACTCATGGAACCGCTCGTCGCGGCGTTGTCCGAGGGCAGGGCTGCGCGCACTGCTATTCCCCCCGGCAAAGAAGACGCGGTGCGGCAACTGAATCTGCTGACCTCCAAACCTGTGCTGTATGTCTGCAATGTCGAGGAAGCATCTGCCGCGACAGGCAACAAATTTTCCGACGCGGTGATCGCGAAGGCCAAGGCCGACGGCGCCAAAGCGGTGATCGTATCCGCCGCGATCGAAGCCGAGGTCTCGCAACTACCCGAAGAAGATCGCTCGGAATTCCTGGAAGGTCTGGGCCTGTCCGATAGCGGGTTGGATCGGGTGATCCGAGCGGGTTACGAATTGTTGGGCTTACTTACCTATTTTACGTGCGGCCCCAAGGAAACGCATGCCTGGACGATCGTGAAGGGCACCCTTGCACCGCAGGCCGCTGCCGTGATCCACAAGGATTTCGAACGCGGCTTCATCGCCTGCGAAACCATCGGCTACGACGACTACGTGACTTGCCGGGGCGAGACGAAGGCCAAGGAAACCGGCAAGATGCGGATCGAGGGTAAAACCTACCCGGTCAAGGACGGCGACGTCCTGCTATTCCGCTTCAACGTTTAGCGTTAGCCAATTCGCGGCGGTGCCGCCGGCCCGTTAAGTCCCGCAAAAGGTCTGGCTCACCCGTTCGGTGGGTGCCGGCGGGGCTGCGTAGCGTGCGAAGCCCGGCTGGTCGTCGAACGGCTTCGATACCACGGCTAGCAGTTCTTCGAACGGGGCGAAGTCGTCGCGGGCGATGGCGGCGTTCAGCGCGGTTTCGACATTGTGATTGCGCGGGATATAGGCCGGATTGGTCGCACGCATGGCCGCGTGGCGCGCCTCCGGCGACGCGATTTCTAAGTTCAGCCGTTGGCGCCAGCGCACCGCCCACGCGTCGTAAACACTCGGGTCGGTAAATAGATCCCGAACTGCCGAATCCCGCTCGGGTTTCACGCTGGCGTTGCACAGGCCGCGGAATGTCAGGGTAAAATCCGCCTGATTCTCGGCCATAGCCTTCAGCAGGTCCTGCACCAACGCGTTGTCGCCATCGCGTTCGGGGGACAAGAGACCGATTTTGCGGCGCAGACCGCCGAAATACGCAGCCTCGAACGTTTTGCCGAAGCTCGCAAGACAGACCTGTGCGATTTCCACCGCTTTTTTCTCATCGTCGTCTAGCAGCGGCAGCAGCGTTTCCGCCAATCGGGTAAGGTTCCAGACCGCGATGCGCGGTTGATTGCCGTATGCGTAACGTCCTTGACGGTCGATCGAGCTGAACACCGTGGCCGGATCGTATTCGTCCATGAATGCGCAGGGGCCGTAGTCGATCGTTTCACCTGCGATGGAGCAATTGTCGGTATTCATCACCCCATGGATGAACCCCACCAGCAACCAGCGCGCCACCAACACGGCTTGCCGCGCGATGACGGCTTCCAGGAACGCTTTATAGCCGACAACGCCGGGATAATGCCGAGCGATGGCATAGTCCGCGAGGGTGCGGACGCCGTCGGTATCTTGGCGTGCGGCGAAATATTGGAACGTGCCGACCCGGATATGGCTCGACGCCACGCGCGTCACGATGGCGCCGGGCAAAGCGGTTTCCCGCGCGACGGTCTCCCCGGTCGTCACAGCCGCGAGCGCGCGGGTGGTGGGGATGCCCAAGGCGTGCATGGCCTCGGAAATTAGATACTCCCGCAGTACAGGGCCCAGCGCGGCACGGCCGTCGCCGCCGCGAGAGAACGGGGTGCGACCGGCGCCTTTCAACTGGATGTCGCGGCCGCTTACTTCGCCGAGCAGGTTGGCGCGGCCGTCGCCGAGTTGCGGGACAAAATTGCCGAATTGATGCCCGGCATACGCTAGTGCCATCGGTTCGGCGCCTTCCGGCACTGCGTTGCCCGACAACGTGTCCGCTGTCAGATCGTCCGGGTCCAATCCCAACTGTTCGGCAAGCGCGATGTTCACCTTGATCAATCGCGGTGCCGCGACCGGCGTCGGCGGCAGCCGCGCAAAGAACCGTTCGGGGAGACGAGCGTAGGAGTTTGCGAATGGGATCATAGTGCGGAAATGGGCTAGCGAAGGCGGTTAGGCAAGGGGGACGGTGGGTTAACGCTTGCCTCCGCACCCACCCGCGCTAGTTTGCGCGCGTTCAATCAGGACTTTCGCACAGTGACCGACCTCCAACCCGCCCGCGGCACCCACGATCTGATCGGCGACGACCTGCGACGCCACCGCCACGTCGCGGAAACCGCCCGCCGCATTGCCGGCACCTATGGCTTCGACGAGTGGATCACCCCGATTTTCGAGGACACACGCGTGTTCTCCCGCACGTTAGGTGAGACGTCCGACGTGGTGATGAAGGAAATGTACACGTTCGAGGACCGCGGTGGGGACAGCGTAACCTTACGGCCGGAGGGGACGGCCGGAGTCTGTCGTGCGCTGGTGACCAATGGCCTGACCCAGTCGTTGCCGCAGAAGGTTTTCTACGCCGGGCCGATGTTCCGCTACGAACGGCCGCAGAAAGGCCGGTATCGGCAGTTTCACCAAATCGGTATCGAATTGATCGGTCCGTCCGAACCGCTGGCCGACGCCGAGGCCATCGCTTGCGGCTGGGATATTCTCAAGGCGATCGGCGTCGCGGCCGATACGATTTTGGAAATCAATACGCTTGGCGATAAAGAAAGCCATGCAGCCTATCGCGATGCGCTGATCGCGTATTTCTCCGGCCACCAAGCCGCGCTGTCGAAGGATAGCCTGACCCGGTTGGAGCGCAATCCGATGCGCATTCTGGATAGCAAAGACGAAGGCGATCGCAAGATCGTTGCCGATGCGCCGACGATCGTGCCGTATCTGACCGAAGCGGCGGCGACATTCTACGCACAACTGAAAGAGCATTTAGCCCGTTTCGGGGTGCCGTTCCGGGAGAACCCGCGCATCGTGCGCGGCCTGGATTATTATGGCCATACCGCGTTCGAATTCGTGACATCGAAACTCGGCGCGCAAGGCACCGTAATGGCTGGCGGTCGTTACGATGGCTTGGTCGCCGAGATGGGTGGGCCGCGCACGCCCGCCGTCGGTTGGGCCGCAGGGATCGAGCGGTTGGGTATGTTGATGGATGCCGCCCCCGCCGCGCCGGCCCCGGTAGTCGTCGTGCCGATCGGCGACGCGGCCGAGGCCGCCGCGCTGGGCGTGCTGCAATCCCTGCGTGCCGCTGGAATCCGCGCCGAAATGGGCTATCGCGGTAATCTGAAGCGCCGCATGGAACGCGCCAACAAGCTGGGCGCGCGTGCGACCGTGATCATCGGCGACACCGACATCGCGGCCGGTGTGGCGCAGGTGAAGGACTTGTCGACCGGCGTGCAGGAGGCTGTCGCTCTGGATGCGATTGCCGCGCGGCTGTCATGAATCTCGCGCTGAAATTGGACCGGATCGCGGCGCGCGCCGAGGAATTGCGCGCGCTGCTGGGCGAAGGCATTTCCGGGGAGGCCTATGTAAAGGCATCCCGGGAGTTGAACGATATCGAACCGGTGGTCGGCCGTATCGGCGATTTGCGGGCTGCCGAACAGGCTCGGGACGAGGCGGAGGCATTGCTATCGGACCCGGAAATGAAGGGCTTGGCGGAAGCCGAATTATTCGAACTGAAAGAGAAAATTCCCGCTCTGGAACACGAGATACGGTTGGCCTTGCTGCCGAAGGACGAAGCCGATGCGCGGTCGGCGATTTTAGAAATCCGCCCGGCAGCGGGCGGCGACGAGGCCGGTCTGTTCGCAGCCGAATTGTTCCAAATGTATCAAAAATATGCCGAAAGCAAAGGCTGGAAATTCGAGGTTATGGAATTCGGCGATACCGAGCTTGGCGGCATGAAGGAGGGCATTGCGGAAATCACCGGCCGCAATGTGTTTGCTCGTTTCAAATATGAATCGGGTGTGCATCGGGTGCAACGGGTGCCGGCGACGGAAAGCCAGGGGCGCATCCATACCTCCACTGTTACGGTCGCGGTACTGCCGGAGGCCGAGGAGGTCGATGTCGATGTGAACGAAAGCGATCTGCGTATCGACGTGTATCGTGCATCCGGTGCTGGCGGGCAGCATGTGAATAAAACCGAAAGTGCCGTACGAATCACGCATATTCCGACCGGCATTGTCGTTGCGATGCAAGAAGAGCGCAGTCAGCATAAAAACCGCGCCAAAGCAATGAAGATCCTGCGGTCGCGCATGTACGAGGCGCAGCGATCCTCGTTGGATGCAACCCGAGCGGCCGATCGCAAGAACCAGGTGGGCACGGGCGATCGTTCGGAACGAATTCGGACCTATAATTTCCCGCAAGGGCGCGTGTCGGATCACCGGATCAATTTGACCCTGTATAAGATCGATCGCGTGATGATGGGCGACCTGGACGAGTTCGTCGACAAGCTGACGGCGGAAGATCAAGCAGCACGGCTAGCGGCGGACGAATAGCCGCCGCTCGGTCTAAACTCATCGCATGTCGATTCGCGCGCCCGAAATATCCCTCTATCCTGCGGTAAAATCCTTCTTGGAAGCGCAAGGCTTCACGGTGAAGGGGGAAATTCGCGGTTGCGATGCCGTGGCGGTGCGCGATACCGATACGATCGCGATTTGCGAGTTGAAGGCAGCATTTTCGCTTGAATTGGTGCTACAAGGCATCGAACGTATGCGCATCGCGGATGAGGTTTGGTTGGCGGTCGCGGCGACCCGCAAGGGCCGGGACCGCGACACACGCGCGCATCGCCTCTGCCGCATGCTCGGTTTCGGCTTGCTGGCGGTGAATGCGGCGCGGGCACGGGTCGATATTCTGGTGCATCCGGAGCCTTATCGCCCGCGTCCGAACAAGCCGGAACGCAAGCGCCTTTTGAACGAACACGTTAAAAGACGCGGCGATCCGAACGCGGGTGGATCGACCCGCCAGCCGATCGTGACCGCCTATCGGCAGCAGGCTCTGGACTGTGCCGCCGCGTTGCGGGAAGGTCCGAAAAAGCCACGCGATTTGAAGCCCGTGGCGCCGGACGCCGCGAGTATCCTGCAACGCAACGTTTACGGCTGGTTCGAACGGGTGGAGCGCGGGGTCTATCGGTTGACCGAACCGGGCGAAATGGCGCTCCAGCGCTGGACATAAGGGGGATACGACAATGACGAATTTCGTTCTGATACACGGCTCCTTTCAAGGCGGCTGGATTTGGCAGCGCGTCGCCAGCCGGCTGCGCGCCGCCGGGCACAATGTCTTCGCCCCAACCATGATGGGCTGTGCCGAACGCCGTCACGAATTGCGGCCGGGGATCGATACGACAACCTTCGCAAACGAGGTCGCCGATCTGCTGTTTTTCGAAGATTTGAAGGATACCGTGCTGGTCGGCACTAGCTCCGGCGGCATGGTCGTTTGTGCGGCGGCCGAGCGGATGCGGCACCGGGTTGCTCGGATTGTGTTGGTGGATGCGCTGGCGCTGTTCAATGGCGAGCGGACCCGCGACATCGTCAAACGCCCGCCGAACACCGGCCCGGTGCCGATGGCATCCGGCCCGACGCGGGACGAAGCGGCGAACGGGCTGTTCGCGGATCTCGATCCGGCGACGAAGGCCTGGGCGCTGGATCGTTACACGCCGCATCCCACCGGCACGTCGGAAGTTCAGGTAAAATTGGGCGATTTTTGGGACATGGATTGGGATGCGACGGTCATCTGGTGCCGCCAAGCCCCCAACCCCGGAGAAGCCCACGTTCGCCGCTCCGCTGCCCGGCTGAAAGCGAAATGGCATGAGCTGGATACCGGGCATTACCCGATGCTGACGATGCCGGACGAATTGACGAAGCTGATTTTAGCATGACCGAGCACCCTATCCGTTTCGGTGTTTGGGCGTTGGTGCACGGCAGCCGCGCCGCATTGCAGGACCCGGATGAACCGTACGATGCGTCCTGGGAACGGAACCGCAAGCTTGTACTGGAAGCCGAGGCTTTAGGTTTCGACAGCACCTTGGTGGCGCAGCACACCGTCAATCCGCACCATGCGCCGCAGGATCAGCTAGAGGCTTGGACAGCCGCTGCGGCGCTGGCGGCTTTAACGAGCAGGATCGAAATTATCGCGGCGATCAAACCGTACCTGTATCATCCCGTCGTGCTGGCGAAGATGGCGCTGGGGATCGAGCATATCAGTCGTGGTCGTTTCGCAATAAATCTGGTCAACGCCTGGAATCGGCCGGAATTGGAAAAGGCCGGCATTGGCTTTCCGGAACACGACGCGCGTTACGATTACGGGCGGGAATGGATTTCCGTCGTCGAGCCGCTGCTGCGGGGCGAAGCGCTGACCCATAAAGGGGAGCGTTTCGATGTCGATGAATATATGTTGCGCCCCGCCGATCCGTTTCGGCCTCGGCCGCCGATTTATGTCGGTGGAGAATCTATGCCGGCACGGCAATTGGTCGCCGACAAGGGCGATGTCTGGTTCATTAACGGCCAGCCGCTGGAAGACGTACGCGCTCTGATTGCCGATGTTGCCGCGCGCCCCCGATCCGGCCCGCCGCTCCGCTACGGTCTGTCCGCCTTCGTCATTGCTCGCGAAACCGAGGCGGAGGCGCAAGCGCATCTGGAGCATTTGTTCGCGCTCGCGGCCAAGGATGCACCGATCCGCGCGGTGCAGCATGCGAATACCGACGCGGCTTCGGTGATGGCGGCGACGATGCGCAAGTCGGCGCGAGTGGGCAGCAATGGTGGCACGGCTGCGGGGCTGGTCGGGACCTACGACCAAGTCGCCGCGCGTATCCGCGCGTTTCACGATGCGGGAATCGAACTGTTCATGCTGCAATTCCAGCCTTTCGAAGCCGATATGCGTCGCTTTGCGGCCGAGGTCATGCCGCGCGTCAAAGCTCGCGGCTAGCGTTCGCCGGGTCGCTTTTCCCGGTGCTGCGGTGGCGGTTGGGCTGCCGGCGCGGGGGCGCGAAATTGCGGTTGCGGTGCCTGGATATGCGGGGCCGGCGCGGTGAATTGCGGTGTGGGGCGCGGCGCGGCCGGTGGCGCGTTGAATTGCGGTGCGGGGCGCGGCGCGGCTGGCGGTGCGGTGAATTGCGGTGCGGGGCGCGGCGCGGCCGGTGGCGCGGTGAATTGCGGTGTTGGGCGCGGCGCGGCTGGCGGCGCGTTGAATTGCGGTGCAGGGCGCGGCGCAACTGGCGGCGCGGTGAATTGCGGTGCGGGGCGCGGCGCGGCTGGCGGCGCGTTGAATTGCGGTGCGGGGCGCGGCGCGGCTGGCGGCGCGTTGAATTGCGGTGCAGGGCGCGGCGCAACTG
>JBAXFK010000131.1:0-12474 GCA_037139955.1 Rhodospirillales bacterium | reverse complement strand
GATATTGACCCCGGCAGCCAAGAAAAACCCGAACGCATACGCCATCTGCATCACCTGCATCGCCCGGACCCGCGTCCGCTCGGGCCACGTCTCTGCGATCAGCGCGGCACCCGCCGCCCACTCGCCGCCAATACCGATGCCCGCCAGAAATTGCAGTGCGACCAGTTGCCAGAAGCTCTGCACGAAGCCGCTCAGGGCGGTAAACACCGAGTAAATCAGGATGGTAATAACCAGCGTACGGGATCGCCCGATGCGATCGGCGGCGACGCCGAACAGCACCCCGCCCAGCCCCCAGCCGAAAATCTTCAGCCCGATCACGACGCCGCCATTGGCCGCGATGGCGGCGGGGGTCGCCGCGCCCGTGAGTTCTTTGATGGTGGGGACCAACACCAGCGTGAACAGGTTCAGGTCCATCGAGTCGAACATCCAGCCGAGGAAACCGGACAGGAGCGCGAGTTTTGCCGCATTGGGCATAGGTTATTTCCTCCCGCACTGCGGGAGGCGGAACCGACCGCCCTATCCGAGTGTGCGGGCAGCAGCCTCGCACGCATTCGCACGGCGGGTCCAGCCATGCAGGAATTGCGGCGCATTGGCCAGACTGGCGTAATAACGCAGGCAGGTCTGGGTATACTGGCCGACCAAATCGCGACCGGGTTCGGCCGCCACTTCGGTAACGGCCGCCAGGGTGTTGGGGCCGAAGCCGCCGTCTGCCTTCAGGCCGTTGCCAACGGTTTGTTGCAACATCTTCACCGCCGTGCCCGGACCGGCCGCCATGGCCATATTGGCCACCACGATCGCCAACGCGCCCAAGCCCCGATCGGCGAGCTTTTCCGCCCCAGGAAGCTGCCAACAGCACCAGTGCAAAACAGCCGCGAGTTGTTCGTCGGTCGAATCGTCAAGCGTCGCACCGGCCGGAACAATCTTGTTCTGTTGCGCCCCGGACCAAGTCATCTCGGTAACGCCGCGCACTGTGTTAAATTTTTCGCCGGGGGCAGCATCTCGACGAGCGCCATCGTTTTCCGGGCGCCAGACGAAATCGAGGAAGACTTTGAAAGCCTCTGCTTCGGTCGCCATGACTTGCGTCCTTTCTGTCGGGAACCCGCATACACGATACTTGACGATAACTATCGCAATGTGGGTCGCCAGTCAAAACGAATCGTCGAAACGAACCGAGGGGCGGTCGGGGGAGCGATAGGCTCCCCCTCGCGAGCGGCTAGCCGTTCACCATAATATGGATCTCGCGCGAGGCCAGCATTTCCTTGGTTTTCGCGCCATACGCCGCCATGTGCGGGGACGCGGCATGCGCCTTCAAATGATCGGCGCTCTCCCACTTCTCGACAACGACGAAAGTATCTGCGCCGTACTTGGCGGGGCTGTTCGGGGCATCGACCACGGGGCCGTATTCGATGCAGCCGGCTTCGGCATGCACGGCCGGCATATTGGCGTGGAAAAGCGCGAGGACATCGGCGCGAAGGCCGGGCTTGGTGGTGATGACCGCGAGGACGTGGATCATGATTTATCTGCTCCTGGTTGGGTTGGGTCTCGCCCTTGGGGGGCGATCCGGGGTTATAATGCGTCAACCGGTCCAGGAAGCGAAATCCATGAGCTATGCCCAGCCCTTCAAAGGCCTGAAAGTCGTCGATCTCAGCCAGGGGGTAGCGGGTCCCTATTGCGCGATGATGCTGGCGCAGTACGGCGCCAACGTATTGAAAATCGAACCGACCGACACCGGCGATTGGTCCCGAGCACTGGGGACGATTTATGGCGACCATACAGCGTATTCGATCCCGGCAAATCTGGGCAAACGATCCCTCGCGCTGGATTTGAAATCCGACGAGGGCAAGGCCCTGCTCTGGAAAGCGGTCGAAGGTGCGGATGTTTTTATCCAGGGTTTTCGCCCCGGTGTGATCGATCGCCTCGGCTTCGGCTACGACGCGGTAGCGGCCCGCGAACCTCGTATCCTATATGTCTCGATCTCCGGCTTCGGCCTGTCCGGCCCGCTCTCGGAACGTCCTGCGATGGACCCGGTGCTGCAAGCCTATACCGGCTTGATGGCAGAAAATCGGGGGGAGGACGGCATCCCCCACCGCATCCCCATCATCTCCATCGACATGAGCACCGCGATCTACGCCTTCACCGCCGTATCCGCCGCGCTATATGCCCGCCGCGACGAACCGGTCGGACGCCATATCGAGGCCAGTCTGATGCAAGGCGGCGCATCCTTGCAGGTGGTCCGGATGATGGGTTCCTACCTAGACGGTGGCGCCCCCCGGCCGGTCATCGCCCCAAGCGGCATCTACGAGACCGCCGACGGCTGGCTGTCCATCACCGTGGTGCGCCCCTTCGAATGGGATGCGTATTGCAAAGCCATCGACCGTCCCGACCTCGGTGCGGACCCGCGCTACAAAACCAATATCGATCGCGAGCCGCATACCCCCGAGCTGAACGCCATCCTGCGGCCGTTGCTGAAATCTCGCCCCACCGCGCACTGGTCGGCGGGGCTGACCGAGCATCGGGTAATGCACGAGGCACTGAACAGTTACAGCGAGTTTCTGAAGCAGCCGCACGTGACCGAAAGCGGCGCCGTGGCTTGGACCGCCCATCCGCACATGGACCAGCCGATCCCGCTACCCAACCTTATCGGCCTGCCGCCGTTCCAGGACGGCAGCGCCCGTTCGATATCGCCCTCGAAGGGCGAGCACAGCGCGACCATCCTACGCGAACACGGGTACAGCGACGCCGAAATCGCCGGGTTGATCGGTCGCGGGGTCGTGCTACAGGCGGGGTGAACCGAAAGGCCCCGTCTCCGCATGCCTCAGTCTTCGACCATCGTTGTTTTGCCGCTGTTGCTGGCGATCGGGACGTTCATCGCGATCTTCTACGGGCGAGAACGCGCATACTCGCCGAAAAGCCACAATTTCATCTCCGCCGTCGCGGCGATCCTCTGCCTCGGGTCTTATTTGCTGCTACGGGTGGTGGATGCGATGTCGTTCGTGCTGACGATCGTCTACGCGGCGGTCGCGATCGGCTTTCTAATCTGGGCAATCGTCTGCACCCGGATTTAACCGCCCAGCTCGGCGCGCAACCCGTCGCGGAGGCGGGTCATCGCGCGCGCCATACGATCGGGGGATTGGGCGAAGCACAGGCGCAAGCTCCCCTCCCCGGCCGCACCGAACGCGATGCCCGGAGCCACCGCGACCCCGTGGCGTCGCACCAAATTGAGCGCCAAAGTCAGGCTGTCCGTCAGGCCGTCGATTCCGATGAAGGCATAAAATGCACCGGGCGGCGGGGTGTAGCGCACACCGTTCAACCCATTCAGCGCTTCCGACGCCATATGCCGCCCCACGGTGCAATGGGCGCGGATTTTCTCGACGACGGTCGTGTCCCGAATCGCCGCCAGCCCGGCGCGCTGCACAAAAGGCGCAACGCCGGAGTGAATAGCCTCCACGATATCGGACATTCGGTCGCGCAGACCCTCGGGCACCACCAGCCAGCCGAGACGCCAGCCGGTCATGATCCAAGCTTTCGAAAAACTATTGCAGACCATGACCTTGTCGTCCGGCCCCGCCACATCCAGCAGCGACGGCGCGGCAGGATGGTCGTCGTAGATCAGCCGGGAATAGACCTCGTCCGAAATCAGCCAAACGTTCCGCTTGCGGGCAATCTCCAGAATGGCGCGCAGTTCCTCGGCGGTCGCCGTCCACCCGGTCGGATTGTTGGGGGAGTTTAGCACGAACACCCGAGCGCCAATCAGCATCGTGTCGAGGCGATCGAGGTCGAGACGGAACGCACCGTCGCCCGTCGGGGTCAGCGCGATCTCGTCCACGATTGCCCCGCGCAGCCGCGCTGCATTGGCAATGTTCGGCCAGAGCGGTGTGTGAATCACCACCCGCTGCCCAGGGGATACGATGGCATTCATCGCAATGGAAATCGCCGCCATGCCGGACGCTGCGACCTGGATGCGGGACTCCGGCACCGGCCGAGTGTGCAGCCCGGTGAGGTAGTCGGCAATCGTATGCCGCAGGTCCGGTAGCCCCCGCACATCGGGATAGCGCGTTTCGCCCCCATCCACCGCTTGCACCAGCGCATTGCGCGCAACGAGCGGGCTGGGCTGGTCCGATTCCCCGAAACACAAAAAATCCACGTCGGGCGTGGCGAAAGCGAGGCGCGAAACCTCCACGATACGAGAGCCGGGGATGCTGAAGATGTCCATGGATTGGATGTAGTGCGGATCGCCCAGGGTTTCGAGTCCGGGGTAGGACAGTCATGCTGTTCGATCGTGCCGGCGAACATCGACGCGCGTCACCGCACCCGGTACAGCGCCACGAAATGCGCCGGCGGGTCCAGTTTGTCCGCGATCCCGCTCGGCAAATATCGCCTTACGCCCAGCGCGCGCGCCACATAGGCTAGGGGGTTGACGGGCTTGTCCTGTCGCGCCAATTCCTGCCAGCCAGGGCCAGGCCGTTGCACAGGCCAACCGGCAGGGATGCCTCGGCGCGGGCGGCTGTCGAATGCGTAAAGTGCGCCAATCGACGGCGGTTGCCGAAGCACGCGGCCCATCAGCCCCTCCCACTCCAACAACAACGCCGCACCTTGGAACGTGCCAGGGTCTGTCGAAATCAGTTCGTTGCGATCTCGAGCAAATACCGCAACTGCCTTTTCCCCGAATAACGGCTGCGTGTCGGCGCCTGCGATCGCCAGACAATTCACCGCGACAATCGCCGCGACACTCGCTTTCGCCCAACGCCGCTGCCAATGCCGCGCCAGCCAGATCGCCAGCGGCACCGCGATCGCAACGGCGGCGACATCGATATAACGGGCGATGACATTCAGATAATCGGCCATCGCGTAAAACAACACCGCGAACCACACCGCCGCCGCCCCACCCAACAGCCGAGCTGCGGAGGGCCCGCGGCGCGCGGCTACGATCGCGGCGGGGACGGCGAACCAGAATAGCAGGCCGAATTGCTGGTTTAAGAACGCGATAACAAACGGCTTAAGGCCTCGCGACACCGCCAACGCGCCGAACCGATCCACGCCGGGCGTCGTCTTGAATCGATCTTGCATGAGCGGCGAGTCGGCCTCGACCCCCATCAAGCTCACGTGGAAGCGGTAAAACGGGTCGCCGCTGGCGGCCCACAAGGCCCCGAAATCCAACCCGGCACTCAGCACGAACCCGACACCCATCCAAATGTAGCCTAAGCGGTAACCGCCGTACCCCCGCACAAACAAGATGCCATACAGCACCAAAATGGCGACAGAGGTTTCCCGCGTAACGAAACCCAACCCCGCCATTGCGCCCGATAACAGGAACAACCCAACCCGCCGGTCGCGGCAAGCAAAGAAAAACGACCAAACGGATGCAACGATAAAGAACGTTTCGGGGATGTCGGTGAACGACAAAGTGGCGCCGAGCACGAGGGCCGGCATGGTGCCGGTCAGCAGCAGGGCGAGTAACCCCGCCGAGCGACCTGCAACGGCAGACACCGCCATGAAGGTGACGGTTAGCGTGGCCACGAGATATATTAGGATCGGCAGCACCAACCCGATTTCCGATCGACCGAAAACCCAGAAAAACAATGCGGTCGGCAGCACAATCGCGTGTCGGAGGGCATGATGGTCGGTTCCCAAATGCGGGAAATTCTCCATCCATGCAGTCGCCGCTTCCGCGTAAGCTCGATCGTCCGATTCGGTATACCCTGTCCATGACAGCAGAATTAGAATGAACAGGAGTAAAATAACCGAAACGACCGGAAAGGTGCGCGCCCACTCGCCCGGCCGGCCCGCAGGCGATCGATGCGCCATATCCGCACCTATCCGGAAATACTCTTACGAGCGACGAGCAATAGGTTGCTCGGCCAACCCAGCAAGCCGACGGTACGGACCTCAGCCGCAGAAATGTCGGAAGCGACAGCCAATTGGCGCAACCCTCCGGAAGTCGGCAGGTTCAGGTTAGTCCAGTCGATGAAAAACCGATGCTTAATTTTGCGCAACAAGGGCCTGAACGTCCGCGCAGGCAACCAATGCACTGCTGCTACATTGTATTGTGCATTGGGCGCTGTCATCCGGCCGGCCTGAACGCCGCCGTTCAGGTCATGCCGAACACCGCTTTCGCATTCTCCAGGAAGACCGCCCGCCGTTGCTCTTCTGTCATCTTAAAGGGCAACGCCTGCGCGGGATCGTCGAAATCCCAATGCGGGTAATCGGTGGCGAATAGAATGCGGTCCCACCCGATCCAGTCGAACACCTCGGCCAACTGGGTCCTAGGCTCCGGCTCTTCGATCGGTTGTGTCGTGAACCAAATGTTCGACCGCAGATACTCGGACGGCAGCCGCTTCAAATGCGGCAGTTCCCGCTTCAGCTTTTTGTATTGCGCATCCATCCGCCACGCCAGCGACGCGGCCCAGGCGACCCCGCCTTCGATCATGACGAATTTCAGGGTCGGGAAGCGTTCGAACACGCCCTCCAGGATTAAGCTGGCGGTCAAAGCCTGCTGCGCCTGGGCGTGACCGACCATTTCCTCCAGGTAGTAAGAACCCCAGCCGGAGGAGGTGATCGCATTGCCGCCATAGCCGAACGCATGCACCCCGATCGGCAAATTGGCGGCAGCGGCGGCTTCGAAGATCGGCCAATACGCGCGCTGCCCCATGGGGGTCGCGGTGCGCGACAGGAACAAAACCTGCGCGAAATTCTTATCCCCGGCGCGGCGTTCGATTTCCTTCACCGAGGCCAGCGGGTCCTCGTACGGTACCACGACCGACGCCTTCAAACGCGAGTCCTGCGACGTCCATTCCGCGATTTGCCAATCGTTGGTTGCACTGGCCAAGGCCGCCGACAAATCGAGGTTCATCGCCCCCTGCCCAACGCCCAGCGGGTTCAGAATTCCCAGGGTGACATTGTTCGGGTCGAGGTGCTGTCGCGCCATGAATTCCAGATCGCTCCCCGGCGTCTTCCCCGGCGGCCACGAATCGATCCGGCTCGCACTCGGCTGCCCCTTGGGATAGGCCGAACCCCTCTCCCACGGTTGGCGATAGGTGACGCCGAAATTCTCGATGTGCTCCCGCCATTGCTTGGACAGATAGGGGAACAACGATTGGCTCACGCCGCCGATGCTGGCACCCGCCGGACGCGGATGGATGTCGCAGTCGGCAATAGCAAGCCGGGACTGGCCGGGCTGGGCCGCGAGCGGGCGATTGAGGACGTCGACGGTCATGCGAGGGTCTCCCCCTAAGCTTGTTTCAAGCGAGGATACGTCTTCAGCGGGTTGTCCGCCATGATTTTCGCGACCAGAGCCTTGTCCATGCCCGCCGGCAACACATCCCGCCCATCGAACTGCCAGTGCGGATAATCGGTCGAGAACAGCAGAATCTCATCGGAGCCGATATGTTCCATCAACCGCACAACTCCGCCGTCGTCCGACGGCGCGTCGAACGGTTGCAACGTCATTCGCACCCGATCGCGCACGATCGAGGCCGGGGGATCGCTCACCCAAGGAATTTCGTTGCGCAATCCCTTCCAGAATTTCGTCAGCCGCCACAGATACGCCGGCAACCACGACACCCCTGATTCCATCAATACGACAGTAAGATCGGGAAACTTGGCGAATACGCCCTCGGACATCAGGGACGTGAGTTGGGACTGAAACCCCGGCGCCTGATTGACGTAATCTTCGGTGTAGTACGATGGCCAGCCGACCGGCGTGACCGGATGCCGATATGTGCTGCCAGCGTGAATGCCGATGGGCAGGCCGTGCTTTTCGGCCGCCGCGTAGATCGGCCAGTTCTGACGACGCCCCAGCGGAATTTCGCCGCCAACCAGCATCAGAACCTGGACGAAACGTTTGTCGGCGGCGACCCGGTGGATCTCCTCGACCGCACGTTCTGGGTTTTGCGTCGGCACGACAATGGACGCCCGCAGCCGGTCGTCCTTATCCAGCCACTCCTTGGCAATCCAATCATTGATAGCGCGACTGAAAGCGGCGCCCAAATCCTCGCTGAACAGTGCCTGCGCACCATACAGACAGTTCAGGATCGCTCGGCTGGACCCAAACGGGTCCAGCGCCTGCGCGGCCAAAGCTTCGACCGAGGTCCCCGCCTTGCCCGTCGCGTCGCGCCAATCTTCCCTGAAACTGAGAGGATTGGTGGTGGGGTAGCTGATGGTCACCAACTCGTCGAAGCCGCGCCGGATTGCGGTATCGCGCCACATATCCGGCAGGTACGGCAACAACGCCGACAGGCTGGGAACCGTCGGATGGATGTCGCAATCGACAACAACGGGGGCGGTCACGGTCAGACCTTAACCAGGATGTCTCCGCCTTCGATTTTGACCTCGAACACCTGCAAATTGGTGTCGGCCGGAGCGGACATGGCCTTGCCGGTGCGTATGTCGAATTGTGCGGCGTGCAGCGGGCACTCGATGCAGCCATTTTCCAGCCAACCTTCGGTCAGCAGGGCATATTCATGGCTGCAAACATTATCGGTCGCGCAATACTCGCCGCCGGGCAGATGATAGATCGCCACTTCCCGCTTACCGACGCGCACACCGAGGCATTTACCCTCTGCCACATCCGCCGTTGCCGCCACGCGTGTCCAGTCAGCCATTTCGAACTCCTTGAGTTTATGGGACGCATTGTGGCAGGGGTTGCGCGCTTGGCCAAGGGCGGCCGCGACGCGGAATCCCGTTCAGAAACAGCATCGATTGCGCGGCGATCAGACCTCCAGCCACTCCCGCCGCACATCGGCATTCGCCGATAAATCCGCCGGCGTGCCTTCGAACACGATCTTCCCGTGCCCCATGACGTAAAGCCGGTGGGAAATCTTCAATGCGATCGTCAATTTTTGTTCCACCAACAAAATGGATACGCCGCGCGACGCGATTTCCGCGAGCAGCGCGCCCACTTGCTCGACCAGTAACGGCGCCAGCCCCTCGGTCGGTTCGTCGATCAGCACTAGGTCCGGGTCGCCCATCAGCGTGCGGCACATCGTCAGCATTTGCTGTTCGCCACCGGAAAGAACCCCGGCCGGATTGTTCTGTCGGGCGGCGAGGTTGGGGAACAGCCGGAACACGTCGTCGAAGGTCCAGCGGCCGAATTTGCCCGCCTTTTTCAACCCGAGTTCCAAATTCTGCCGCACGGTCAGGGTCGGAAACACCTGCCGATCTTCCGGCACGTACCCGATGCCGGAGCGTGCAACCAGATCGGGGCGCAGTCCGGCGACGTCCTTGCCGCGGTAAAGAACGGAACCTTGCGGGTCCACCAGCCCCATGATCGCCTTGCATAACGTGGACCGTCCCACGCCATTTCGACCCAAGAGTGAAACGATTTCGCCCTCGTTCACCGACAGATCGACGCCGTGCAGAATATGGCTCTGCCCGTAAAACGCATGGAGGTCGCGCACTTCGAGGATCATTCTTCGAGCGCTCCCAAATATGCTTCCTGCACCGCTTTGCTGGATCGCACGACCTCCGGCGGACCGGACGCGATCACCTGCCCGTAGACAAGCACCGTGATGGTATCGGCGAGGTCGAACACCACCTTCATATCGTGTTCCACCATCAGCAACGTTTTGCCCTTCGTGACCCGCCGGATCAGCGCCATGGCATAATCCGTTTCGGTGTTGCTCATGCCCGCCGTAGGTTCGTCCAGCAGAATGACCGATGCGCCGCCGGCAATGGTCATGCCGATTTCCAGCGCACGTTGTTCCGCGTACGACAGCAACCCGCTGGGGATATCGCGGCGGCCGGACAGGTTCAAATCCTCTAGCAGGGCTTGCGCGGCGTCGTTCAACGCCGTTTGTCGCCAGAGCGCCGACCAGAACGAATATTTGTATCCTTTGCTCCACAGCAGGGCGCAGCGCAGATTTTCGAACACCGACAATTTCGGAAAAATCGAGGTGATCTGGAAACTGCGCGACAAGCCGGCGCGATTGATCATATGCGGCGGCATCGCATCGATCCGCGCACCGTTCAACGCAATCTCTCCGGAGGTAATGGGGAACCGGCCGCTAATCAGGTTGAACAACGTGGTTTTACCCGCACCGTTCGGACCGATAATACAATGCCGCTCCCCCGCTGCGATATTCAGGGTCACGCCGCGAATAATTTCGGTGGCGCCGAAATTCTTGCGCACATCCCGAAGGCTGACGGCGGTCATGGCCGGTCTCCGGATTTCAAATCGGCGGTCAGGCTTTCCCAGACGCGATGGAAGGATCGCGCCTCGAACCGAAGCCAGATTCCGCCGCCGAACAGGCAGGCGACGGAAATCAGCCACGGCTTTATCGCGCCGGCATTGATGGCATTCCCGAACAGCACCAATTTTTTACCTTGAGCCGCCCCAATGGTCATGAAAGACAGCAATTCCACCAGTCCGACAAAACCGAAGATCAGCGCGAAAAACGGAACGATGAGTTTAAGATAGGGGATCGTCAAACGGCCCAGACGACCCGACCCAGCAATCGGCCGGTGCGCCACGATCAGGCCGGACAGGCCCGCCGGGGCGAACATGACCATGGCAATGAACATCACGCCGACATACACCAACCAGGAGTTAGACAGCAGGCTTACCCCGCTCTGCAACAGCGTGATCAGCACGGCACCGAGGATGGGGCCGCCGAACACCGTTGTGCCACCGATATAGGCCATCAGCAGCGCGTTGGCCGAAAGACCGCCCGCCAGCGCGTCGAACGTTACGATCTCATAGGTGATCGCGTATAGGCCGCCACCGATCCCGGCGAACATGCCGGACAGCGCGAATTGCAGAAACCGCACGACACGCGGGTCGTAACCCATAAACTGTGCGCGTTCGTAATTGTCGCGGGTGGCGTTGGCCATGCGACCGAGCGGGGTTTGGGTCAGAAAATACATGCCGGCGGCGGAGATGAGGGTCCAGACCAGGATCAAATAATAAACCTGTAAGCCGGAAGCATAATCGAGACCGAATAAACTGCGCTCGATCGTGCGGTTGGTGGTCACACCGCCCTCGCCGCCAAAAAAACTGTGGAACATCAGTGCTGCGGTCGTCATGAGCTCGCCGATGCCCATGGTGATCATGGCGAAGGCGGTGGCGCGCTGTTTGGTCGCCATGTAGCCGAAAACGATCGACAGGCCGAGGCCGCTCAAACCCGACAGCAGCGGAATGACCTCCATCGGCAATGGCAACGATCCGTCGGCCGCCGCGTTCAGGAAATGTATGGTCGCATAGCCGCCGATGCCGAAGAACGTTGCGTGACACAGGGAGAACAACCCCGCCTGCCCCAGCAGCATGTTGTACGACAGGGCCAGGATGACCATCATGCCCATCTGACTGAGCATGGAGATCACGAAGCCGGAGTCGCGCCCGGTTTGAAAATCGTGGAACGCCCAAGGTGCCGCCATCGCCAGCACAAACGCGAATACCCAAATCCAACGGGGACCGTTCATGTGTCGCGAGTCCCCATCAGGCCGCGCGGCCGGAACAGCAAGATAATCACCATCATGGCGAAGGGCAGCAGCGCCCCGATGCGGGCGATGGGCACCGTCAGTATTTCCATCAGCAGATTGTCGGGCCTGAGCGCGAAGCCCAGCGGCCGCAACAGATCGGCAACGGAATAATCCACCACAACCGCAAAGGTCTGGATCATCCCCATGATAATGGAGGCGATAAAACATCCTCCGAGAGAGCCAAGGCCGCCGAATACCACCACCACGAATACGATCGGCCCCATCGATTCCGCCATGCCGGGTTCGGTGGTTTGATAATTGCCGCCGATCACCCCCGCCAAGCCGGCCAACAAGCAGCCGCCGGCAAACACAGTGGTAAACACCATCGGCACGTTATGCCCCAGCGAGGACACCATGTTCGGGTGCGTCAACGCCGCCTGGATAATCAGGCCGACACGAGTCTTTTTCAGCAAAAGCCACGTAGACAGCAGCATACCGCCGGAAATCAGCAGCATGAAGCCGCGATAGGCGGGGAAATTGGCGCCGTAAATATGGAACAACGGGAAATCGAGCAGCGCCGGCACCCGATACGGCATCGGCAACATCCCCCATGTCATCTGCACCCCGCGCTGGACAATGAACACCAGCCCGAAAGTGAACAGCAATTCGGCGATGTGGCCGTTATGATGGACTTTACGCAGTCCCCAAATCTCGATGGCCGCACCGATCGCCCCGCATAAAAGCGGGGCGATAATAAGCGCCGGGAAAAACCCCACGATACGGCTGACCTGATACGCCAGATACGCGCCGATCATGTAGATACTGGCATGCGCGAAATTCAGCACGCCCATCATGCTGAAAATCAACGTCAACCCGCTGGCCAACATGAACAGCAACATGCCGTACACCAGCCCATTCAGCAGGGAGATAACAAAAATCTCCATGCCCCGCGCCCCGCGCCCCCGACCCGCCGTCTACGATGCAGGCCGCTTCATTTTGCACGTCGTCGGCAGTGCCGACGACGTGCAAAATGAAGCGGCCTGCATCGTAGACGGCGGG
>JBAXFK010000130.1:0-12551 GCA_037139955.1 Rhodospirillales bacterium | reverse complement strand
TTTTCGGGGTGCAGACGCGTCGGCGGGAGAATTTTCAGCGCGAGCGGGACAAGCGTCCGGACAGTTGGGGTTTCGACTGGCGGGACGACCCGAGGGACGCCATCCGCGCCGTGCTGGGCTATTTGGTAGGCGAACCGCTGCCCGCTGGGTGTCTTGCCGACGCTGGGTGATACGCGCGCATTAATTGTTACGATATCGTAATTATATAACCACGCACAGCCAATGGGGCAGGCACGACGCCCCGCATCGCCGAATCCCGCATACCCTGACGGACCTATAACCTTCGCTGGACCGAAATCGTTGCCCGCTGTAGGGAAGCGGCATCATGACCCGCATCGTTTCCCTCACCCGCACGACCTCCGAAACCGATATCGCGCTTACACTCGACCTGGATGGGTCGGGAAAGGCGGACATCGCCACCGGCATCGGCTTCCTCGACCACATGCTCACCGCCTTGGCGCGGCATGGGCTGTTCGACCTTACGGTGAAAGCGGTGGGCGATCTGCACATCGATTTCCACCACACCACCGAAGATGTCGGCATCGTGCTCGGACAGGCCTTCCGGCAGGCGGTCGGCGACAAGCGCGGCATCCGCCGCTTCGGGCAGGCGACAATCCCGATGGATGAAACGCTGGCGGAAGCCGTCGTGGACTTCTCCGGCCGTCCCTTTTTGGCCTGGAGCGTCGTGTTCGACCGCCCAAAGATCGGCGAAATGGACACCGAATTATTCGAGGAGTTCTTTCGCGCCTTCGCCTTCAACGCGCTGCTCAACCTGCACGTGATCCAACGCGCCGGGATCAACAACCACCATATCGCCGAGGCCTGTTTCAAGGCCACCGCCCGCGCCTTGCGCATGGCAACCGAGTTCGACCCGCGCATGGGCGACGCCGTCCCCTCGACCAAGGGTGTGTTGTGACCTTCTGGACCGCGCACCTCGCCCGCGATCGGGAACCGATCCTGCTGCGGGACGGCTTTTCTCGGGGGGCATTCCTATTCGGGCCGCTCTGGCTGCTGCTCCATCGTGCCTGGATTCCGGCGATCCTGAGCGCTGTCGCCTTCGCCATCGTCGCCTTCCGCCTACCGCCAACCGCGACCGGCGTGGCTATTCCCGCCCTCATGCTGCTGCACGGGCTGTCGGGCAACGACATGCTGGCGTGGCCGCTGGAACGGCGCGGTTATCTGTTATCCCACGTACTATCCGCCCGCACCGAAGCCGACGCCCTCGCACGCCTGCTCACCAACCGGCCCGACTTGATCGAGCGGATGGCGCGGTCATGAAGGTCGCGGTCGTCGATTACGGAAGCGGCAATCTCGCCTCGGCCTCCCGCGCGCTGGCATTGGCAGCCGAGCGGCTTGGTTTAGGTGCGGATGTCTTCATCACGGCCGATCCTGACGCGGTCGCGCGCGCGGACCGGGTCGTGCTGCCCGGCCAAGGCGCCTTCGCCGATTGTGCAGCCGGGCTGGCAGCGGTGTCGGGGATGCGGGACGCGATCGAGGCCTCGGCCGCACGCGGCAACCCGTTCCTGGGGATCTGCGTCGGTATGCAACTGATGGCACAGCGCGGGTTGGAGCATGCGATCACCCCCGGCTTCGGATGGATCGCGGGCGAAATCGCGGAAATGCCAGCCACCGGATTGCGCTTACCGCAGATGGGTTGGAACGGGTTGGACTTCGAACCGGGCGCGCATCCGCTACTGGGGGGTTTAATCCCCGGCGATCATGCCTATTTCGTGCATAGCTACGCGCTGGAGCGCGGCGTCCCGGCGGAAACCATCGCGACCACCGAATACGGCGGCCCGGTGGTGGCCTTTGTCGCGTCCGGCAACCGCGCCGGCACGCAATTCCACGTGGAAAAGAGCCAAGAGATCGGCATCCGCATCCTGATGAATTTCTTGCAATGGGCACCATGATCACCGACGCACCCCCCAAGCCGAACCTGCCGGCCGAGGATGTCCTGCTGGTCGAGCGCATCGAGCGCTTCACCGCCGACGATCTGCACGCTTTGTGCGAAGCCACGGACGCCGCGATCCTGGATGGCGGCGGGTTCGGTTGGGTAACCTCCCCCGGCCGACGCGCACTGGAAGCCTATAACAAAGGCGTTGTCCTGGTGCCGGAGCGTGTCCTTTTCGTCGCCCGCTTGAACGGGGAGGTGGTTGGGTCCGCCCATCTCGTCCGCCCGCCACGCAACAACGAAGCCCAGGCCTTCGCCGCCCATTTGATGCATGCCTTCATCGCACCTTATGCCCGCGGCCACCGCCTCGCGACCGCGTTGACCCTGAAGGTCGAGGAATTCGCGCGGGAATCCGGCTATCAAGTGCTGAACCTGGACGTACGGGAGACGCAAACCGCCGCCATTCGGATGTACGAATCCTTGGGCTACGAGCGTTGGGGCGAGCACCCGGAATACGCGCTGGTCCGCGGCCAAGTGATCAAAGGGTTTTTCTATTCCAAGCGCCTGCGCCCGCGGCGCGGGCAGACGCAAGACTGAGCCGCTTATGCCCCTGACCCTCTACCCCGCCATCGACCTCAAAGACGGGAAATGCGTGCGCCTGAAACGTGGGGAAATGGACCAAGCCACGGTCTACTCCGCCGATCCCGGCGGGCAAGCGCGGGCATGGCAAGATGCGGGTTTCGCTTGGCTGCACGTGGTCGACCTGAACGGCGCTTTCGCCGGTAAGCCGGTCAATGGCGACGCGGTCCGAGCGATCTTGGCCAATACGAAATGCCCGGTGCAGTTGGGCGGTGGCATTCGCGACATCGCCGGCATTGCGGCATGGCTGGAAGCCGGAGTGACACGCGTCATCCTGGGCAGCGCCGCAGCGAAAAATCCGCCGCTGGTGATCGAGGCCTGCAAAGCCTTCCCCGGTCGCATCGTCGTCGGCATCGACGCCAACAACGGATTCGTGGCGACCGAGGGCTGGGCCGAAATCTCCACCATTCCCGCCGCCGAACTGGGCTTGCGGTTCGAGGATGCGGGCGTTTCGGCGATCGTCTACACCGATATCGGCCGCGACGGGATGCTAACCGGGCTGAACCTGGAACAAACCGTCGCATTGTCCGACCGCCTGACCACCCCGGTCATCGCATCGGGCGGTGTGGGCAGCATGGACGATCTGGTCGCCCTGAAAGCCGCCGCCGCCGGCACGCGGATCGAAGGCGCGATCGTCGGGCGGGCGCTTTACGACGGGCGGATCGATCCCGCAGCGGCACTGGCGCTGTTGTCCTGAAGCTCCGCATGTTAGCCTGATCCGTAACCGCCCAAAAAGGGCGGACAGGGAGGCTGAAATGCGTAAGATCCGCGCTATCCTGACGCTTGGGTTCCTGATTCTGGCACCCGCTTTTGCCCAAGCTCAAAAGCAGGGCGGCATTCTGCGCGTCTACCATCGCGACTCCCCCGGCGGCATGTCGATCCATGAACTCGGCACGATCTCCGCCATCATGCCGATGATGGGAGTGTTCAATAATCTGGTCCTGTACGACCAGCACAAGCCGCAAAACAGCCTCGATACGATCGTGCCGGACCTCGCCGATTCATGGTCGTGGAACGCGGATTGGACCAAGCTGACATTCAAGCTGCACGCCGGGGTGAAATGGCACGACGGCAAGGCGTTCACGTCCGCAGATGTGAAATGCACCTGGGACTTGCTCACCGGGAAATCCAAGGACGCGTTCAAGATCAATAGCCGCGCCGGCTGGTATTTCAATCTGAACGAGGTCACGACCAACGGGCCGTTGGAAGCGACATTCCACCTAAAACGCCCGCAGCCCGCTTTGCTGGCGCTGCTCGCCTCCGGCTTCTCGCCGGTTTATCCTTGCCATGTCTCGACCCGCGACATGCGGGTGTCGCCCATCGGCACCGGACCGTTCAAATTCGTCGAGTTCAAAGCGAACGAGGGGATAAAAGTCGCCCGCAATCCGAACTACTGGAAGCCCGGCCGGCCGTATCTGGATGGAGTCGAATATACCATCATCCCCAACCGCTCGACCGCGATCCTGAGCTTTGTCGCCGGCAAATTCGACCTGACCTTCCCCTACGAAGTCACGTTGCCGCTGCTGAAAGATATTACGTCGCAATACCCCGCAGCAATCTGCGACGTCACCACAACCAATGTCGGCGGCAACCTGCTGATGAATTACACCCCGCCATTCGACAATCCGGCCTTGCGCAAGGCCGTCATGATGGCCGTGGATCGCAAAGCCTTCATCGACATCCTGACCGAGGGCCAAGGCAATACCGGCGGCGCCATCATGCCCCCGCCGGAAGGAAAATGGGGCCTGCCGCCCGAGATGCTCACCGACCTCCCCGGCTTTTCCCCCGACCTCGCCAAAAACCGCGAAGCCGCTCGGGATACCATGCGCGACCTCGGCTACGGGCCGGACAAGCATCTGCCAATGAAGATTTCCGTGCGCAATCTTGCGTCCTATCGCGATCCCGCGACCATTCTACTGAGCCAGTTGAAGGAAATCTGGATCGATGGGGAGATGGAGACGGTGGAAACCGCCAACTGGGTGCCCAAGCTGATCCGCCGCGAATACCAGCTTGCCATCAGTATGGTTGGCAATGGAGTGGACGATCCCGACCAGAATTTCTTCGAAAGCTATGTTTGCGGGTCCCGCACTTACCTCGGCTACTGCGACAAAACCGTCGATGCGATGGTGGAGCAACAGTCGGCGGAACCGGATCGAGAGAAGCGCCAGCGGATGGTGTGGGAAATCGACCGCAAGCTGCAACAAGACGTGGTCCGCCCCATGCTATTCTACAATAAGGGGGTAACCTGCCGCCGACCGGAAGTGAAGGGCCTGACCATCATGGTCAACAGCACTTTCAACGGTTGGCGGATGGAAGATACCTGGCTCGACCGGTAGCAATCCCTCTGGACGAATACACTCATAGGTAGTATAACCAAAAACATGCCACCGCAGGTGGCAGGAGGCTCCAATGCGTCTGCGTGTCCTGGCAATCCTGGCGGCGATGGCGGTGGCATTGCTACCCCCGCTCGCACTTGCCCAAAAACAGGGTGGCGTGCTGCGCGTCCAGCATCGCGACAGCCCCGGCAGCATGTCGATCCATGAGGAAGGCACGATTTCCACCGTGCTGCCCGCCATGGGCGTGTTCAACAACCTCGTGCTATACGATCAGCACAAGCCGCAAAACAGCATGGCGACCATCGTACCGGAACTGGCCACGAGTTGGACGTGGAACAAAGAGTATACCGCGCTGACCTTCAAGCTGCGGGAAGGCGTGACGTGGCACGACGGCAAACCCTTCACCTCGGCCGACGTGAAATGCACGTGGGAGATGTTGAACGGCACGGCGAAAGAAAAATTCAAGGTCAACAACCGTTCCGGTTGGTACTTCAACCTCGAAAGCATTTCGGTGAATGGCCCTTACGAGGCCACGATGCACCTCAAACGTCCGCAACCGGCGTTCGTTGCCTTGCTCGCATCGGGGTTCACCCCGGTCTATCCCTGCCATGTTTCGCCGCGCGACATGCGGGTCAAGCCGATCGGCACAGGACCGTTCAAATTCGTCGAATTCAAAGCCAACGAATCCATGAAGGTCGAACGCAATCCGAACTATTGGAAGCCCGGCCTGCCGTACCTCGACGGCATCGAATACACCATCATCACGAACCGCTCGACCGCGATGCTGAGCTTTGTTGCCGGCAAATTCGACATGACCTTCCCCTACGAGGTCACGGTCCAGTTGATGAAAGATGTGAAGACGCAATACCCCGAGGCAGTTTGCGAAATCGACAGCGATAACGTCGCCGCCAATATCCTAATGAACCCGGTGCCGCCGTTCGACAATTTAGCGTTGCGCAAGGCGGTCATCATGGCCGTCGACCGCCAAGCATTCATCGACATCCTGTTCGAGGGCAAGGGCGACATGGGTGGGGCAATGATGCCGTTGCCCGACGGCGCCTGGGGCCTGCCGCCCGACCAACTGAAAGACCTGCCAGGCTTCTCGCCGGATATCGCAAAAAGCCGGGAAGCCGCGCGCGAAATCATGCGCGGCCTGGGTTACGGGCCGGACAAACATCTGACGGTGCGACTCTCCACCCGCAATTTGCCGCAATATCGCGACCCCTCCACCATTTTGCTGAGCCAGTTGAAGGAAATCTGGATCGATGGGGAACTCGATCCGATCGAGACTGCGATCTGGGTTCCCAAGTTAATCCGTCGCGAATATCAGATGGCGCTCAGCCTTGTCGGCAACGGCGTGGACGACCCGGATCAGCAATTTTACGAAAACTACGTCTGCGGATCCCGCACCTACATGGGCTACTGCGACAAGACGATCGATGCGCTGGTGGACAAACAATCCGCCGAACCGGATCAAGCCAAGCGCCGGCAGATCGTGTGGGAAATCGACCGCAAACTGCAACAGGATGTCGTGCGTCCCATGATTTATTACATCCGCGGCGGCACCTGCCACCGGCCGGAGGTGAAGGGAATCACGATGATGGTGAACAGCATCTTCAACGGCTGGCGGATGGAGGATGTCTGGCTCGATCGCTAGCCCATACCCCAGGATCGAAATGACCCAAACCTTGCGCGAAATCCTCTATGCCGTGTCGCCGTTCGACGGCATCGACCCGGCCGATTATCCGGACGACCTGCAAGGTTGGGGGTCCGACCACCCTGTTTTGGCCGCTGCGATCGAAAAATTGCGGCCAAAACGGATCGTAGAAGTCGGGTCTTGGAAAGGCCGTTCCGCGATCAACATGGCCCGCACCGTCCGAGCGCTGGGTTTGGATTGCGAAATCGTCTGTGTGGATACATGGTTGGGTTCCCCGGAGCACTGGCTGCGGGCGGCGCCGGGGTGGTACGAATCGCTGGCGTTGAAGGGCGGGTATCCGCAGTTTTATTACACCTTCATGGGCAATGTAATCCGGCACGGGTTCCAGGATATCATCACGCCCGTGCCGATGACGTCGGAAAGTGCCGCCGTGGTACTGGGACATCTAAAAGCCTCATTCGATATCGCCTATATCGACGCGGCGCACGAATACGCCCCGGCGAAGCGCGATTTCGTTGCCTATTGGGACTTGCTCGGCGACAACGGCGCGATGATCGGCGACGATTATATCATTTGGCCGGGCGTGACCCAGGCCGCCAACGAATTCGCAATGGAGCGCCGCCTGCGCATCGTCGGCGAGCCCGGAAAGTTCGTGATATCCAAAGGCGCCGGACTGGCCCCTTGGATCGGCCTCTAGCCACAGCCTTGCATGCCGGCACTCGGGAACTATATCGCGTTTAGTGTTCCCGAGGTGCCCTCATGTTGCCCAGTCTGTTTATCAGCCACGGTTCGCCCATGTTGCCGCTGCGGGACCAACCCGCCCGCGATTTTCTTCGTGGCCTCGGGGCGCAGTTGGATCGCCCCAAGGCGATCCTGGTAGCCTCGGCGCATTGGGACACCGAACGGCCGGAGATTAACGCGGTCGAGACGAACGACACGATCCACGATTTCTATGGCTTCCCCCCGCCGCTATACGCGCTGCGCTATCCCGCGCCGGGCGACGCAGGCTTGGCGGCGGAAATCGCGGGAAGCATCGGTGCCACGCTGGACCGTACTCGTGGCCTCGATCACGGAGCTTGGGTGCCGTTGCTGCTGATGTATCCGGACCACGACATTCCGGTCATGCAAATTTCGTTGCAGTCTTATTTGGGTACCGAGCATCATTTACTGTTGGGGAAATCGCTGGCGGCGTTGCGGACGCAAGGGGTTCTGGTCATCGGCTCCGGCGGGCTGACGCACAACCTTCGCCGGCAGCGGGCCCCGGACGAAAACAGCCCCGCTGCACCCGATGTCGATGCGTTCGCCGATTGGATGCACGACGCGCTGACGGACAACCGCACCGACGATCTGCTGGATTACCGCCGCCGCGCGCCCAATGCCGTCACCCAACACCCAACGGACGAACATCTTTTGCCACTGTTTGTCGCGATGGGCGCAGGTGGGGACAAAGCAACGCGGCTGCATGCGAGCACGTCGTATGGCGTGCTGCGCATGGATACCTACGCGTTCGGGTAAAAGCGGCTTATTCGGCCGCCATCATCCCCTGCTTATAGGTCGAGGGCACACCCTCGAACTTCGATTTCGCCCGCTTGCCCAGCCAATAGGAATAAGCGGGGGGCACGCAGGAGAAATCGGGATCGGCGCCGAGCTTCTGGGCCGCATCCATTGCCCAGTTGGGGTTGTAGAGAAACTCCCGCGCGATCGCGATGAGGTCCGCTTTGCCTTCCTGCAAGATCGCTTCCGCTTGGTCGGCATGCACGATATGGCCGACCGCCATGGTTATAATGTCGGCCTCGGCGCGAATTTTCTCGGCATAAGGGACTTGGTAGCCATATTTCTGCGACCGGATGCCGTCCATCGGTGAGCGTTCGAGCATCCCGCCGCCCGAACAATCGATCGCGTCGATGCCGCGTAGCTTGAGTTCTTTGGACAAAGCGACGCTCTGTTCAGGTCCCCAGCCGGCATCGTCCTCGCAGGACAGACGCATGAACAGCGGCTTTTCGGCAGGCCAGTTGGCGCGCACGCATTCCGCCACTTCCAGGGCGAACCGCATACGATTGGTGTCGGACCCGCCATATTCGTCGTTACGGCGGTTGGACACCTGCGAGAGGAATTGGTGGATCAGGTAGCCGTGGGCACCGTGGATTTCCAGAATTTCGAATCCAGCGGCATTCGCACGCGCGGCTGCCTCACCCCAGTGGGTCACGACTTCGGGAATTTCCTCGCGGCTGAAGGCGCGCGGGGCGGGCATGCGATCGCTGTGCGCGATCGCCGACGGTGCCACCAGTTCCCAACCTTCCCAATCGAACATCTCGGGGTGATCGGCGGTCTGCGGCTGCTGGCCTTCCCAGGGGCGGGTCAGGCGCGCCTTGCGACCCGAATGACCGATCTGGATCGCCGACACCGCGCCCTGCGCTTTAATGAAGTCGGTGATGCGCTTCAATCCCGGGATGAACTTGTCGTCCCACAGACCGAGGTCGCCGACCGTACCGCAGCCGCGTCGCTCAACTTTGGTGGATTCGACCATCACCAGTCCGCATCCGCCGGCCGCATATTTGCCGGCATTCATCAGGTGCCAATCGGTAGCGAAACCTTGATTGGACGCATACTGGTGCATCGGCGCCAGCACGATGCGGTTTTTCAAGGTGACGCCGCGAATGGTCAGCGGCGTGAAAAGCTTGGGTTGGGACACGAGACGCTCCGACGATTGTTTACCGGCTCCCTACCCCGCTTCGCGCCTTTGCGCTACTGGGAGAGCATAGGACCCGGAGAAGACCGATGCTGCAATCGCCCCCCGCCCAACCAGGCATGCGCGAAGACGAAATCGATACCCCCGCGTTGATCGTCGATCTCGACGCCTTCGAGTACAATCTCGACCATATGGCCGCGCTGCTGGCACCGACTGGGGTGAAGTTGCGGGCGCATGCGAAAACCCACAAGTCGCCCGTCATCGCCAAGCTGCAAATGGCGCGCGGGGCGGTAGGCCAGTGCGTGCAGAAGGTGGCCGAGGCGGAAATCCTCGCCTGGGGCGGCATTCCCGACATCCTCGTATCCAACGAAGTCGTCGGCGCCGCCAAGCTTGCTCGGCTGTGCGCCCTGTCGCGCATCGCCAAGGTCGCGGTATGCGTCGACGATGGCGCACAAATCGCCGCCATCGAAGCCGCCGCCGCCGATGCCGGCACACGCATGTCGGTACTGGTGGAGATCGATGTCGGCGCCGGGCGCGCGGGCGTCGATGCCGGGCCGGATGCGGTTGCTCTGGCGCAGCGCATCGCGGCGTCCAAGCATCTGATTTTCGGCGGCTTGCAGGCTTATCAAGGCAGCGCGCAGCACAAGCGCACGATCGCGGAACGCCGCACATTGATCGGCGCGGCGATCGACGCGTCCCGGCGCACCGTCGAACAACTGAAGCAGCAGGGCCTGAGCTGCCCCATCGTCGGCGGTGCCGGCACAGGGTCGTTCCAGATCGAGGCCCCGTCGGGCATCTACACGGAAATGCAGGCCGGCAGCTACGTATTCATGGATGCCGATTACGCGCGCAACCTGGACGAAACCGGAGCCTTGGTCAGCACCTTCCGCCATTCGTTGTTCGTGCTCGGCACTGTCATGAGCCAATCCCGACCCGGCGTCGCAGTGCTGGATGTCGGCCACAAAGCAGTATCGATCGATTCGGGCATGCCGACGGTATGGCAACGCCCGGACGTCCGATACACCGGCGCGTCCGACGAACACGGCAAGCTAGAATTCGGTTCGGAAACCGCCACGCCCAAGCTTGGGGAAAAATTGCGGTTGGTGCCTGGGCATTGCGATCCAACCGTCGATCGGTTCGACTGGTACGTCGGGGTGCGCAAGGGCCGGGTCGAATGCCTGTGGCCGGTCGCGGCGCGTGGCGGCTTCAACTGACACCCCATGGCCACGACGGAGCCCGCCGGGATCCTCCCGATCGTCCTAGAGATCGACCCATGGCCAGCGGCGCTCTGCGGCTTGGTTGCCATCGCCGTGAGCCTTTATGCGATTCGTCAGTTACGTCGATCGTATCGCGATAAAGGTCTCCAACCGGCCCATTTCTCGAGCGGTGCCCTTGTCGCCTGCCTGATCGCGCTGGGCATCGGCATCGGCGTCGAGCGGCTCGGCTGGCGATTCCGCCTAGATGACCATGGCGTCGTATTGTCGGCGCCGTTCGACGTATTACGGCCGGGCGGCTCGATCGCGTGGGAAAACGTTGTCTCCGTCAAGGTTGTCGGCACATCCTATCGCGGTGGCATGAGCTACAAACTGCGTATCGAAGGCGCGGATGGCACCGAGATCGTCCTTTCGAATGCCGACCGCCTACCCAAGCAACTCATGCCGCTGTTGATGAAACTCTTGATCGAACATACGCCGGAAGCACGGCGCGACCGATTTCGGCTTCAGGATTTCGAGACCGCCGATCTGGAGGTCCAAGGCTGGGCATTGGGCGACTACACTGCCCGTAACGGAGCAGGCACGATTTTGCGATAGCGCGGCGGTTACGCCGCAGCCCGAGCGGCCGTCACGCCGTAGACCCCCCTTTCTCCTGGCATGGGGGCGAAGCGACCGGTGATGCCCAATACTGTTTCCGCCCCGCCCAGATACAACGCGCCGTCGGTCGGCATTTGCCCGGCGATCGCGTCTAGCACGCGCGACTTTGTCGGTTGATCGAAGTAGATCAAAACGTTGCGGCAGAACACGACATCGAACCGACCCAAGGCGCGCAAATCCCCCAACAGATTCCATTCGCGAAATTTGACCATGGAACGGATGGCGTCGGAAATTCGCCAGTTAGCTTCGTCTTTCTTGAAATACCGCATCAGCATTTGCACCGGCAGGCCGCGCTGAACCTCGAACTGCGTGTATAAACCTTGCTGCGCCCGTTGCAGTTGATCGCGGGCGATGTCGGTGCCGACGATCTCGACAGCTCGGCCACCGAGTTGGGCTTTGCATTCCGCCAGGATCATCGCAAGCGAATACGCCTCCTGCCCGGACGACGAAGCGGCCGACCAAATACGCAATGTCGCGTTGCCCGGTCGAGCCGCGAGCAAACGGGGCAACGCCTGGCTGCGAAAGTGCTGAAACGGCTTTTCGTCGCGGAAAAAAAAGCTCTCGTTGGTGGTCATAGCTTCGACCACGTCGCGGGCGAGAGCATCCATTGGCGCGCGTTTGATCCGGTCCGCGAGCGCATTGAGGTCGGGCAGGCCGACGCGCTTAAGGATCGGACCGAGCCGGGTTTCCAGCAGATAGGTCTTGTCGGGACCGATAATCAGGCCGGACTTGGTCTTCAGCAAATCCGCCAATGCGGCGAAGGACGCAGCCGTCAATACTGCGCTCATGCCCGTGGCGCCTTCAACATGTCGCGCAGCTTCGGCGCCATCCCTTGCAATGGCAAAACAGCATGGCACAGACCGGCCTGCGCGATGGCGCCCGGCATGCCCCATACAACGCTGGTTGCCTCGTCCTGTGCGATCGCGCATCCGCCAGCCCCGACGATTTGCTTCGTTCCGGCCAGTCCGTCGTGGCCCATGCCGGTCAGCATAGCGATCAGGACACGGCCATCGCAGGTCGTACAGGCACTGCGCAGCATCGGATCGACCGAGGGGCGGCAGAAATTCTCCGGCGGGTCGTTCGTCAATCGCGCCCGCAGCGCACCGGGGCGCCCTTCGAGCGTGAGATGCTTATCGCCTGGTGCGAGGTAGATGCGCCCGTTCACCAAAATCTCCCCATCCTTCGCCTCGGCGCAGGGCAAACCCCCGAGGCGATTGAGGTGCTCGGCCAGAATCGGCGTGAAGGTCGCCGGCATATGTTGGGTCAATACGACGGGCACGCCGATCTGACGCCCGAGGCCCTGCACCAATGCGAATAAGGCCTGGGGACCGCCAGTGGAACTGCCAACCGCCAGCAGCCGGGCCGGTAACAGCGGTGCGGGACGTAGCGTAACGACTGGCGTCGGCCGTACGATCCGCGGAACGTGTCAACGACTTTGATACACCGGGTTCGGCAATTTAAGCTCGCT
>JBAXFK010000129.1:0-12645 GCA_037139955.1 Rhodospirillales bacterium | reverse complement strand
TCAGGGTCTAAACTTCCGGGGGGGAGATGTCTCACTCTTGTTGGCACGGAGGGCAACGTCGACTTGGCCGGAGTCGCGTTCCAATGCGGTGAAAGCGATATTGTGCATGCGCAATACACGCCCGACGATCTGTCCGACGCGCCCGAAGCCGCAGACGATGACTGTATTGTCGTGTGCCTCGATTGTGTCGAACACGACCGGTTTATCGGTGCGCAGGCGCGGGATTAGAAATTTCTCGCTACCCGCGAACAGAATGGGTGTCGCGATCATCGACGCCGCCGAGGCAAGGGTCGCCATGGCCGCGTTATCGGTGGCGAGCGCTCCGACGGCGGTCGCTGCCCCGAACAGCACGAAGCTGAACTCGCTGGCTTGGGGTATGGCCAAAGCGAAGCGGATCGCAGCGGCGGTGTCGTGGCGTTTGGCTTTTGCCAGACCGAACGCGATGCCGGCTTTCGCGAATAGCAGCGTGGCGGTTGCGCCAGCGAGTAAAACCGGCTGTCGCAGAGCCAGATTCAGGTCCGCCGCCATGCCGACGGAAATGAAGAAAAAGCCGAGTAACAGGCCCTCGAACGGGGCGATGTCGGCTTGGAGTTCGTGGCGGTATTCGGACTCCGATAGCAGCACCCCGGCCATGAAAGCGCCGAGCGAGGGGGATAGCCCGGCTTTCTCGGCGATGAAGGCGGTGCCGGCGACGATCGCCAGGGCGGTTGCAGTGAAGACCTCGGGCGTTTTGGCACCACCGATGACTTTGAACAGCGGCGGCATTAGGAACCGCCCGCCGATCAGGATAGCGGCGATAGCAGCGACACCCTCGGCGACATCGATCCAAGGGACATGGTTGGGCATGGCGGCGCCGGAGGCCAGCAGCGGGACAAGCGCGACCAGGGGGATGAATGCCAAATCCTGAAACAATAACACCGCAAAACTATCGCGGCCCGCCGGGCTTTGCATCAATTCCCGCTCGGCGAGCATCGGCAACACGATGGCGGTGGACGACATCGCGAGCCCGGCCCCAAGTACCGCCGCACCGGTCCAGCCGATGCCGGCGCGGTGGGCTAGAACCGCTAGCACTGCCGTCGTGGCGACCACCTGTGCGGTCCCCAAGCCGAAGACGGCACGGCGCATGACCCAAAGACGCTGCGGCCGCAATTCCAGGCCGATTAAAAACAACAACATGATCACGCCGAGCGACGACACGCTCGCAATTTGCTCGGTTTCAGTAACAAGTTGCAATCCGGCGGGACCGATAACAATCCCGGCCAGAAGGTAGCCGAGCACGCTGCCGAACCCGGCTCGGCGGGTGAGCGGAACGGCGACGGCGGCGGCAGTCAGAAGGGCGACAATGGTGGGAAGCATAGGGCTGAGAGTGGCCACCGGTACGCGGGTTGCCAAGGGAAAAAGCGATCCGTTGCCAACGGGGGAAGACATGTGGCGCCGGCTTTTCCTATCCCACCTGCGGCACGAAAGCCTGCGTCGCAAAGTGTTCGTCTCCACTTGCGAACCGCACCCCTGCTGCGAGCACTTCTTCATCCGGCACTTTATCTAGCGGCACAAAGTACCGATCGTCCGCGCGCACCAGCGTATCGTTGTCCACCCGATTGTAACAACAAATCAACGTCCATCGCTGTAACGCAGACAGGTTCTGTGCGGATCGGTGCAGGGTATTCCCATGGAAAAACACCGCGTCCCCCGGCTCCAACTCGCAGGGCACGATCTCGAGCCGCTCGACGATCGCGGCCATCCGCTGGGGATCGGCGACATTCTGTCCCTCCCCAGGGACTGGAACGTGGTCGATGCGACCGAGCAGATGCGACCCGCGCACCATTTCCATGCAGCCGTTTTCCATACCGGATCGATCGAGTGCGATCTGGCAACTCGCTAGGTGAGGGAACAGGCAACCATTGTAGTACCAATAACCGTAATCCTGATGCCATTCCCACGCGCCGCCGACGAACGGCTCTTTCGCGGTGAGTTTGGATTGATAGTGATAGACGGGGCCGCCGAGCAGGGCCTCCATGGTGTCGACCATGCGGGCGCAGCGGGCGGCCATGCCGTAGACGCTGCTGCCGGCGCGATTCCACAGAGCAATGCGGGTGGCCGCGCCTTTTGCGTCCAGCCGGTCGATCGTGTGGCCCGCGACCTCCGGATCCTCTTCCATCGCACGCCGGAGCAGGTCGACTTCGGCTGGGTCGAACATGCCGCGAACGATGAAGTACCCGTCGCGCGCAAACGCGGCCAGATCGGCATCGGATAGCAGCGAAGCCATGGCATTTCTCCCGTCGATCGCCAATTAACAGCTACCCCGTGACCGGGGCGGCCCTTCCCTGTACCCTAGCCTCAGAAACGCCACCCAGGAATCCCCCGGCATGTCCGATTATCTCAATCTTCTCTCCGATCTCATCGCCAAAGCGAAAGCTGCGGGGGCGGACGCGGCGGATGCCGTGTTGGCGGCGGGTACGTCGTTGTCTGTGTCGCGCCGTCTCGGTCGAACCGAACACATCGAGCGGGCGGAAGGTCGGGACCTGGGGTTGCGGGTGTTCGTGGGGCAGCGGGCGGCGATGGTGTCGTCCAGTTCCGTCGATCCTGTCGGTTTCCAAGCCCTGGTGGACCGTGCGGTCGCCATGGCTCGGGTTATCCCCGAGGATAAATATGCCGGCCTAGCCGACACTATGCGGCCACCGGAATTGGACAATCTGGACCTAGACGATCCCAGCGAGCCCTCGGCCGACTCATTGATCGAACGGGCATCGCGGGCCGAAGAGGCGGCGTTGGCCGTCGCGGGGATCAATAATTCGGAAGGTGCCGATGCCGGTTTCAGCCGATCGGAGGTCGTGTTGGTCACCTCCGCCGGGTTCGCCGGGCGACGGGCCGGGACGGGGCACTCGGTTTCCGCTACCGCCTTGGCGGGTAGCGGCACGGCGATGCAGCGGGACTACGACTACCACTCCGCCAATCATCTCTCCGATTTGGACGACCCCACGGCGATCGGGCGCAGCGCGGGGGAGCGTGCCGTTCGCCGCTTAAACCCGACGCGTCCGAAAACCGCCAAGCTGCCGGTTGTGTTCGACCCGCGCGTAGCCGGTGGCCTGATCGGGCATCTGACCGGAGCGATTAACGGCGCCTCGGTCGCGCGGGGTACCACGTTCTTGAAAGACAAATTGGGACAGCGCATTTTCGCGCCGGGCATTTTCATCCATGACGACCCGCGTCGGGTTCGCGGCCCCCGCTCGAAGGTGTTCGATGGGGAGGGTACGCCGACCCAGGGCCGGGCATTGATCGAGGACGGTATCCTGACCACCTGGCTGCTCGACTCCCGTTCGGCACGTCAGCTCGGTTCGGTTTCCACCGGCCATGCTGCGCGCGGAACCGGCGGGCCGCCGTCGCCTTCGGCGACCAATCTTTATATGGCCCCGGGCATAATGTCGCCGACCGAGCTGATGGCCGACATCAAACTGGGTCTGTACGTCGTCGAGTTGATCGGTATGGGCGTGAACGGGCTGACCGGCGACTACAGCCGGGGGGCGGCCGGTTTTATGATCCGCGATGGCGTGCTGGCCGAACCGGTGGCGGAAATCACGATTGCCGGTCACTTGAATGACATTTTCGCAAGCTTGACCCCCGCCAACGATTTGCGCTTTCGCCGCGGAACCGATTCGCCCACAGTGCGAGTCGAAGGAATGACAATGGCCGGGGCGTGACACCTCTGGTCCAACACGGGCCGCCACCCCATATGGGGGCGGATCCTATAACGAAGACAGGGACCATGAAGCGCACAAAACTCACTATCGCCTTACTGCCCGCCGTGGCTATCGCCTTAGCACCCGGGCTTGCTGCCGCGCGGGCTGGCGATGGCGGTTCCATGGGAAGCCGCGGCAGTATGACGTTCTCCGCTCCGCCCGCGACGAAAACGGCTCCGATGGGTGCCGCGCCGGTGCAGCGGAGCATGACGCAACCCTCTCCGGCCGCCCCCGCACAGGGCATGGCTCAGGGCGGCGCGCCGGCTCGTTCGGGGTTCGGGTCCGGACTGATGGGCGGTCTCGCTGGCGGCCTGATCGGTATGGGCATCGGCGGCATGCTGATGGGTCACGGGTTCTTCGGCGGCGGGATGGGCCTGTTCGGCTTCCTGGGCCTTATGTTGCAAATTTTCCTGGTCTTCGTGATCGTCCGCTGGCTGTTCCGCATGTTCATGGGCAATCGCGGTCCCGTCACGGCGCAGGGGCCGGCGATGTTCGTGGGCCAGAATGCCCCCCCACCCCCGATGGGTGGCGGCAGTGCCGGCGGCCCCCCGCCGGTCGCGGTCGGTCCGCAGGATTACCAGCAGTTCGAGCAGTTGCTGCAAGGCATTCAAGCGGCCTGGAGTGCCCAGGATCTCAATGGCCTTCGCGCCATGACAACTCCGGAAATGTTGAGTTATTTTAACGAAAAGCTTTCCGAACACGCGAGCCGTGGCGTTCGTAACATCGTGGCCGATGTGCGTTTGCAGTCCGGCGACTTGGCGCAGGCTTGGGCCGAGCGCGGGGTGGAGTATGCGACGGTGGCGATGCGGTTCTCGATGACGGACGTGACCGTGGATCAAGCCGGGCGGGTCGTAGACGGCAGCGCGTCGGAGCATGTGACCGCCACCGAGATTTGGACGTTTATGCGTGCCAGGGGCGGTCATTGGGTGCTGTCGGCGATCCAGCAGGCGCGGTAATACGCGCCTGTCTTAAGGAGAGTCCCTATGTCCGCCCTCGATCCGATTTCGTATAGCGACGCACGGCTGCGTCGCATCCTGTCCTCGGTCCGGACCATCGCAATGGTCGGCGCCAGTTCCAATTGGAACCGGCCCAGCTATTTTGTGATGAAATACCTGCAAAACAAAGGGTATCGCGTCATCCCTGTGAACCCAGGGACGGCGGGGCAGGAGCAGTTGGGCGAAAAAATCTACGCCAGCCTGCGCGACATCCCCGATGCCATCGACATGGTCGATGTGTTTCGCGCCTCCGATGCGGTCGGTCCGATTGTGGACGACGCCATTGCGATCGGTGCCAGGATCGTCTGGATGCAACTCGGGGTCCGGAACGACGCTGCGGCAGCCGTGGCGGAGGCAGCGGGTCTCGAAGTGGTGATGAACCGATGCCCGAAAATCGAATTCGGGCGCCTAGGCGGCGAATTGTCCTGGAGCGGGGTGAACTCCGGCATTATTCGCAATAAAGCCGCGCAGGCGCCAACCGATCGACGCAGCAAGCCGCTGCCGTTGCCGATCACCAATGTGAATTACGGATTCGAAACGCGCGCCATTCACGCCGGCGCGCAGCCCGACCCGACAACCGGTGCCCGTTCCACCCCGATTTACCAGACCACGGCTTATGTGTTCGACGACGTCGATCATGCGGCATCGTTGTTCAATCTGCATAATTTCGGTTACATTTACTCGCGTCTGACCAATCCGACCGTGTCGGTTTTGGAAGAGCGTGTTGCCAGCCTGGAAGGCGGGCGGGCCGCAGTGGCGGCGGCGTCCGGTCACGCGGCCCAATTCCTGGTCTTCGCGACAATGTTGGAGCCAGGGGATGAATTCCTGGCGTCGACCAACCTGTATGGCGGCTCGCTGACCCAGTTCGGTTTGTCGTTCAAGAAGCTCGGCTGGCATTGCTCGTTCGTGAACCCGAAAGATCCCGAAAATTTCCAACGGGCGATGACGCCGAAAACCAAGGCGATTTTTGTCGAGAGTTTGGCCAATCCCGGCGGCGTGATCGTGGACATTCAGGCGATCGCCGAGGTGGCCCATCGCAACGGCATTCCGTTGATCGTGGATAATACCTTGGCGACCCCGTACTTATGCCGTCCGTTCGAGTGGGGCGCCGATATTGTCACCCACTCCACCACCAAATTCCTGGGTGGGCACGGCAATTCCATGGGCGGCATGGTGGTCGAATCCGGCAAATTCGATTGGGGCCAGAACGACAAATTCCCGTCGATGACACAGCCGGAACCAGCCTATCACGGCTTGCGATTCTTCGAGAATTTCGGCGATTTCGCGTTCACGACCAAAGCCCGAGCGGTAGCGTTGCGCGATTATGGTCCGACGATGGCGCCGATGAATGCATTTCTGACCATCACCGGCACCGAAACACTGCACGTGCGGATGGAACGCCATTGTTCCAATGCGCAAGCGGTCGCGGAATTTCTGTCGACCCACCCGAAAGTCGCGTGGGTGTCGTACGCCGGTTTGCCGGACAATCCCTATAATGCGCTGGCGAGGAAGTATTTGCCCAAGGGTGCCGGCTCTGTCTTCACCTTTGGCGTTAAGGGTGGGTACGAGGCCGGGGTGAAAATGGTCGAGAGCGTACGTCTATTCTCCCATCTCGCGAATGTGGGCGATACGCGTAGCCTGATTCTTCATCCCGCTTCCACTACGCACCGACAGCTAACCGAGGACCAACGTACCGCCGCCGGCGCCGGTCCGGACGTGATCCGGCTGTCGATCGGGTTGGAAACGGCAGGGGACCTGATCGCCGATCTGGATCAGGCGTTGGCCGAGGGGTGAGACGCCTCCCCATCTATTACGGTTGGATTATCGTCGCCGTCACCTTCGTCACCATCGGCTTCGGCGTAAACGCCCGCACGGCCTTCTCGCTTCTGTTTCCACCGATCCTCGATGAATTCGGCTGGGGCCGGGGCGTGACGGCCGGGGCATTTTCCTTTGGCTTCCTTGTGTCCGCTTGCCTCAGCCCGCTGATGGGCAAACTGATGGACAAGGCCGGCCCGCGCGCGGTGATGGAATTGGGTACGGTGCTGATGGGGGCTGGCTTGCTTCTGGCGCCACTGACGTCGAAACCCTGGCATCTTTATTTGTCCATCGGGGTGCTTGTAGGCGGCGGAAGTGTTTGCCTCGGCTATTCCGGCCAATCGTTATTTTTGCCGAACTGGTTCGTGCGCCGTCGCGGTATGGCGTTGGGCATCGCGTTTGCCGGGGTGGGCGTCGGGTCGATTACGTTACTGCCATCGATGCAATCGACGATCGCCCATGCGGGTTGGCGCACTGCCTGTTGGACGCTGGGCCTGATGCTGCTGGCGGTCCTCGCCCCCATCAACTTGCTGCTGCGCAAACGGCCGGAGGACATGGGCTTGCTGCCCGATGGCGACAAAGGGCTGCCGGCCTCGGCCGGACAGTCGCTCTCTAACATCGTCGATCCTGCTTGGGCCGCCATCGATTGGACCCTCGGGCGTGCGTTGCGTACCTATCGGTTTTGGTGGATCGCGCTGGGTTATTTCTCCGGGCTTTATGTTTGGTACGCGGTCCAGGTGCATCAAACGAAATATCTCGTGGAGATCGGTGTCAGTCCCACCGCCGCTGCCTGGGCACTAGGCTTCGTCAGTCTCGCCGGTATTCCCGGCGGGATTGTGCTGGGGCATCTCTCCGATCGTATCGGACGAGAATGGGTTTGGGCCATTTCCAATCTGGGCTTTGTCTTTTGCTTTTTGGCTCTGCTGGTGCTCGGTCGTTACCCGTCGATGCCGTTGGTTTACGCGATGGTGGCGGTGCAAGGTGTGCTGGGTTACGGCCTGACGTCGGTCATGGGCGCCATTGTGGCCGAGATATTTCAAGGGCCGAATTTCGGTACCATTTTCGGTACGGTCATGTTGGCGGCACTGGGCGGCGGCGCGGCTGGCCCGTGGGCGACCGGCCTGTTGCACGACATCCAGGGCGATTACGTTCTGGCATTTTGGCTTGGGTTGGCCATCGCCGGCGTGTCCGCGTTGGCGATCTGGCGCGCCGCGCCGCGTAAAGTGCGAGCGGTCGCGGGGGTGATGCATCGGCTGCGGGGATAGTCGTTACCTCTGCAATTGTATGGGGCCGACGGGGGCGCACCATCCGACACTCGCGGCGGCTTGGCGGATGACCTGCTCGGCACCCAGATGCCGGCCATGCAGCAATGCCGCTACGCACGCAGCGGTCAGCACCATCGGCCAGATCCTTAACTGCGGCGGGGGGCCGGCGAATTGTGCCACTGCCAGCGCCCCGGTTACGCCGACCGTGGCGCCGATTCCGACCTCCGGCCAGGAATGCACGTGCAGTCCGATTCGGGTGAGACCGATGCCGAAGCCGGCGATCAGCGCGGCTAGAGCAACGGTTCTACGGCTTCCCCCAAGTATCGCCGCGACACCGCCGCACACCGCCGTCGCCGCCGCCACATGGCCGCTGGGGCTTCGCAGCGCGGCCGATCCAAACACGGATGCGCAGCCCAGGAAGGTCAGCTTCAAAGCCAGTAAGACGGCGAAAGTGCCGCCGATGGCACACAGCCACACGACCGCCCCGCGCTGCCAGCCTTGCAACATCAGCAGCGCCGCCACGACTGCCACAAGCGGAAGCACGACGGCCTGATCGGCGAAGTCGGTGAGGCACGTCACGCTGCGGCGCCATTCGATCGGGCCACCCCAAGAGCGCCACGTTCCCGTCCGGCAGCCTGCGAGACGATGTCGAATAGTGACTTTTTCATGCTCGGAGGCATGTCGTTTTCTCACGATATTGGCAAGATGGTCGTGTCCGATCTTCGTGCCACGGCGCGGTCGACAATCGGAGGAGTGCGTCTAAAAAACCGTGAAAAATCAATGCGGCTACGACCGGGGGTTGATTGATTTCCAATTCGACTCCGCTAGTGTCAAAAGCGACAGGCTCGGGCGGCACAGGGAGTACATGGCAATGGGGCACGCAACGACAGGGGACCGGCTGTTATATTCGGTTCTTGTGGCAGTGTTGGCTTGCCTAACGGCACCGTGCGGCATGTCTCCGGTGTTCGCACAGCCGGTACCGCCGGTCAGGGTCGTAACACCTCCGGCCGGTTCGCCGCTTAAGGGCTTGATCCCACCCGCTTTGCCATCTGCCGTGCCCGGTGCCGACTTACCATTGCTGCCGCCGACCGGCACCGAGGTGCCCAATCGCCCTGTGCGTGTGATTTCCACCGAGCTTGACGGTGTTACCGCTTTTAATCCGGCCGAACTCCTGCCCTACGCCGAAGGGTTGGTTGGGCCGGCGACATTGTTGCCGAAAATCGATGCCGCGCGTCAGAAAATTTTGCAGCATTATCGTTCTCAGGGTTTCGTACTCACCACCGTCTCGGTAAAACTCGATGGTCCGGGGCATCTGCGCTTCGTTGTGACCGAGGGACGTATTGCCGCTGTCAAGCTGGATGGCGACATCGGTCCGGCTGGGACGCGTGTTCTTCGATACCTCGAACGTTTGACCGAAGTCAGGCCGATCGATTCGCTGACGCTGGAGCGCTATTTGCTTCTGGCACAAGATGTGCCCGGAATCACCCTGCGTGCCGTGCTCCAGCCGGGCGATGAGGCCGGGGCGATGACGTTGGTCGCGCAGGTCAGCCGTAAGGCGCTGTCCGGTTCGTTCTCGGCCGATAACCGGGCGTTCGATCAGACCGGGCCGAACCAAGCTTTGGCGGTTCTGGATTTCAATAGCTTCACCAGTTTCGGCGAACGGACCGAGGTATCGTTTTATCACACGTTCCCCAATAGTCAGAATTTCGGCCAAGTATCGGAAGAATTCTTGATTGGGTCGTCCGGTTTGAAAATTAAGGCCTATGCCGGTTATGGCAAAGTAGCACCCGATTCAACGACCGCACTTGGCAAGAATAACTATCACGGCACCACGACTGTCTTCGGCACTCAGGTGAGTTATCCCGTTATTCGTTCGCGCCAACAGACTTTGAACGTCTTCGGAACATTCGAGGGGATCGAATCCGAGATCAGGACGGGGAACCCGCAAAGTCGCGCGAGCTTCGATTCATTGCGTGTTCTTCGGATCGGCGAAGAGTATGTCTTATCGGACACCCTGTTCGGAGCCGAGCACGCTGCGTTCAACACGGCGCAGATTCGGATATCGGAGGGGCTGCGCGTCCTCGGCGCGTCCACGACCGGCACTGCGCAATTATCCCCGCGCCAGCACGAACGGTCGGATTTCAATAAGGTTAATTTCGAGCTTACCCGGAATCAGACCCTTTTCAGTCCGTGGGATGGGGCTACGTTAGGACTCTTCGGTTTGGTAACCGGTCAATGGTCGGGCGATGTGTTGCCGCCCGCCGAACAATTCTATCTCGGTGGTTCGCGCTTCACGCGCGGTTACTACTCCGGTCAGGTCCCTGGCGACAAAGCGCTGGCCGCGACTGCCGAGCTGCAATTGAATACCGGCTTCAGTCTCCCGGCCGTGCGCGACGATGCCGACGTCGCGACCCAGTTCTATATCTTTTACGACTGGGGCGAGACGTGGCAGAATGTGAGTGCGGATCAGAAGGCTGTCGTGACTTCGGTCGGCGGCGGTGCCCGCATTCAGATCACCAGCTACGCCGAACTCGATGTCGAGGCGCTTGGGCGCTTTAACGTTTACCCGACCGGCGGACAGGGAACTGGCGTACAAGCGATCAACGGGATCGGACTCTACTGGCGTTTGCTGGGGCATTTCTGAGATGACCGCACAATCCTCTCTCATCCGCACGCGAATCCGCAGTATCGGCGTCGCAGCCTGGAGGAACGTCTAATGGCCAAGGCAATTCGGCGTAACAATGCGGTCAAGCTGCTGGGTGTAACCCGGCGCAACCGACCGTATTTGATGATGAGTACGGCACTCCAGGCCACCGTGGCGGTGGTGATTTCGTTCCCCGCAGCAGCTTTGTCGCCCAACGCGCAGCCGACCGGCGGCACGGTTCAGGCCGGCAATATCGGGATTTCCCAAAACAGCACTACAACCACGATCGATCAGGCGACCCAGAAGGGTATTATTCAGTGGCAGCAATTTAACGTCGGCAGTCAGCAGACCGTTCAATTCAACGTTCCGAGTGCCGCATCGTCCACGTTGAACCGTGTCGTCAGCCCGAACCCTTCGCAAATCGCCGGTAAAATCAACTCTAACGGACAGGTCATTATCGAGAATCAGTCGGGGGTGATGTTCCTCGATGGGGCGCAGATCAACACCAACGGGCTGATGGCGACGGCGATCGGGATTAGCGATCGGAATTATCTCGCCGGCAAGATGGTGCTCGATCGGGGTGGGAATCCCAATGCCCAGGTCGTCAACCAAGGCACAATCACGATCGCGGGTGCCGGTCTGGCCGCGCTTGTTGCGCCGGCGGTGCGGAATTCCGGCACCATAAATGCCAAGATGGGCAACGTGGTGCTGGCGGGTGGGCAGGCCGTCACGCTGGATATGTACGGCGACGGCTTGGTTTCCGTGAACGTCACCAAGCAGGTGACGCAGGCGCCGGACGGCGTGACATCGCTGGTCACTAACGATGGGACGATTCGAGCGGCCGGCGGCACAGTCCAGTTGACGGCGGCGGCGGCAGACGGGGTCGTTCAGAACCTTGTCACCGCCGGTGGCAAAATCTCCGCTCGGTCTATGGGCGAAAAGACCGGCACGGTTTCGATCGCCGGTATCGGTGGCAATATCGAAATAACCGGTCAGATCGGTGCCGAGGGCATAGCCGCTGGCACCGTCGGCGGCACGATCGCGATGACAGCGACGGGGAACGTCGCGGTTAAAGGCACCGCTGTCGTTAACGCATCGGGTAAAGCCGGTGGCGGAACGGTTTCTATCGGAACGATGCCGGATCGGACGCGGACCGCGACGAACACGCGGATCGCTGCGGGTGCGACCATAAAGGCGGATGCGACCGACAAGGGCAACGGCGGCACAGTTGTCGTTCTTTCGGATGCGGCGACCAGCATGGCCGGCAGTATCTCGGCTAAGGGTGGGCCGAACGGCGGCAATGGCGGCTTTGTGGAGGTTTCGGGCAATACCGGCTTCTCCCTGACCGGTAAGATCGATGTTTCTGCCGGCAAGGGTGTTCAAGGCACGATTCTGATCGATCCGCAGGATTTGGAAATCAAAGCGGCGGGCGCGAACGATGGCGATGTTGCCGCCGGGGGTGTCGATGTCGCGACGCCGGATCAAGACACCGATCGTTCTGTCAGCGCAGCAGTGCTGACGGCGTTGAATGGCTCGTTGGTGATCGAGGCCAGTCGGGACCTAACGGTTAATGCCGATCTCGTCTTTGCGAACCAGACCGCTGGTAAGTCGGTGACGATGCTGGCGGGACGCGATTTCACGGTAAACAATGCCATTAGCACGGCCGGTGGCGATTTGACGCTTAAGGCTGCCGTCTCCACCGATGGCGTGACGGCCTTCACGCATTTCGATGCTGCCGGCAAACTGACGATCAACGCGGCGATCGGCGATGCCTCGACCGGAGCGATCAATCTATCTGCCGGAACGGGCGGTATTGCGTTGGCAGCCAATGTTACGACGCCCGCAACGCTTTCGTTGGTGTCCACCGGAGCGATTGCGCAGACAAACGGGGTGGTCTCGGCGGACACGCTGACGGGTTCTTCGGACACCGGCGCTTCGCTGACGAAGGCGAACACGGTCAACAAGCTGGGCGCGTTTACGAATACGACGTCGGGTCTGTTGTCGGTTACGAACAATCAGGCGCTGACCACGACGGGGGCGGTGACATCGGGTGGCGACACGACGCTGACGACGACGGCCGGCTCGCTGACATTGGGCGCGAACGTGTCGTCGGGCGCTGCGAAGACCGTAACGTTGAACGCGTTCACTTCGCTTTCGCAGACGGGCGGTGTGATTTCGGGCGATACGCT
>JBAXFK010000128.1:0-12651 GCA_037139955.1 Rhodospirillales bacterium | reverse complement strand
CCGTCGGTCGGGCTTTTAGCTTAACCTACCGTCCGAAATTCCGGGACCACCTCATATGAACCGCGCCACGCCACAACTGCCCAGTTAGGCCTTTGGGGTTGTAAGCGCGTAGCCCGACGCGGACAATAAATGGCGACATGACGATCAGGCCGGAGAAATAGCGGAGGAACTGCACTTCCAGCGGCGGCATGCGTAGCGCGACTACACGCAGGAGCGTGTTGAGCAACGCGAAGGCGATTCCCGCCGCGATGGTCCAGGCGATGGCGGCGGAGGCTCGGTTTGGCATGGCGGCACCGTCGCGCAGCACGGTTGTCGTGGCAAGCGATCGGCGGTTAAGTCGGGGAGATATCAGGGAGCGAAATCATGGGACCGTTGGCAGGCGTCAAGATCGTCGAATTTGCGGGCATCGGCCCGGCACCGTTGGCCGCTACGATGCTGGCCGACATGGGTGCGACGGTGGTGCGGATCGATCGCAAAACGCCGGGCGACCCCGCCATTACGATGGCCGAGCAGTTCGAGTTTACCAAACGCAGCCGCTCCGCGATTGCGGTCGATCTGAAAGATCCGGCCAATGTGGCGCTGGTATTGAAGATGATCGGTGAATCCGATGGCCTGATCGAGGGTTTTCGTCCCGGCGTGATGGAACGTCTGGGGCTTGGACCGGATGTGTGCTTGGGACTGAACCCTCGGTTGGCATACGGGCGCGTAACCGGCTGGGGGCAAACCGGCCCGTTGGCGATGGCTGCGGGGCACGACCTGAATTATATCGCGCTGACCGGTACGCTGCATGCGATCGGCCGCGCGGGCCAGAAGCCGACTCCGCCGTTGAACTTGGTTGGCGACTACGGTGGCGGTACTTTATATCTCGTTGTCGGCCTACTCGCGGCGATTATTTCGGCGCGCGCGACCGGCAAGGGGCAGACGATCGACGCGGCGATGGTCGATGGCGCGTTGTCGTTGATGACGCCGATTTACGCCATGAAAGCCGGCGGGCGCCTGTCCGGGCCGCGCGGGCACAACCAGTTGGATTCCGGATCGTATTATTACGAAGTCTATGAGTGTTCCGAGCCCGGTACGTATATCTCCATTGCGTCGATCGAAGCGAAATTCCACGCCGAGTTGTTGCAACGATTAGAGATCGATCCGGCCTCGATGCCGCCGCAGCGCGATCCCGCCGGCTGGGCGGCGACGAAGGATCGTCTGACGGCGTTGTTCCGCACGCGCACACGGGACCAGTGGTGCGACGTGCTGGAAGGTACGGATGTCTGTTTCGCCCCCGTCATGTCTATGGATGAAGCGCACACCCATCCGCACAACGCCGCGCGGCAGGCGTTTATCGACGTCGGCGGCTTGCGGCAACCGGCTCCGGCCCCACGCTTCGGGGGGACGCCGCTGGCGCATCCGACGCCGCCGGGCGCTACCGACCCCCGGGAGGCGTTGAAGGCCTGGGGCTTGAGCGAAAGCGAGATCGGGCAGTTGGCAGGCTAAAGGAATAGAACATGACACTCAACGGACAAGTCGCACTCGTAACGGGTGCGGGGAGCGGAATAGGTCGGGCCTGCGCGCTCGCGTTGGCCGAGGCCGGAGCGACTATCGTAGCGGCCGATATCGATTTGGCGTCGGCGCAAGCGACGGCAGACGAAATCGCGGCCGGGCAGAAGAAGGCGATCGCGGTGCCGGTGGATGTTGGCGATCTGCGCCAAATCGATGCCATGGTCGCAACGGCCATCGCCACATACGGTCGGATCGATATCGTCGTGAACAACGCGGGGGTGACCCGTAGCGCCGACATTATGGACTTGACCGAAGGCGACTGGGACCGCATCCACCGCGTCAACGCCAAAGGCGTTTTCTTCTGCTTACAAAGTGTTGCTCGGGAAATGATTAAGTGCCGTTCCGGTCGCATTATCAATATTGCTTCGATCGCCGGGAAGGGGTTTCGTTCGACCTCGAACGCAGCTTATGCCGCTAGCAAGGGAGCGGTGATCAGTTTGACGTATACGGCGTCGCAGCAGCTTGCGAAACACAATATCAATGTGAATGCGATTTGTCCGGGGGTGACGTTAACCCCATTGGTGGCAGCGATGTTGAAAGATCGGGCGCGCGATAAAGGCGTCGATATCGCCGAGGAGGAGGCGAAATTCGTGAAGGATATTCCGCTGAAGCGCGCCAACGGGCCCGAAGATATCGCGGCGATGGCGGTGTTTTTAGCTTCGGCCGGGGCTAGGAATATCACGGGGCAGACGTACAACGTGGATGGCGGGTTGGTGCACGACTGATTACAACAACCCGTATCGGACCAAAATCCAAATCTTCTGCCATTTACTAAGCCCGACACGCGCCGACAGGTCCTTCCAGCCGGCGCGCTCGAGTGCCGATAGGATCGCGGCGTAGGTCGCGCCCATAAGACGGGCCGGCTTCATCGCCTTTCGGTCGCATTCGGCCATGGCGGTGGTGGCCTCGTCGAAATATCGGTGCGCCAGGACGGCAACACGAGCGCAGGCGGCGGGTAAGGCGGGCGAGGTGAGTACGCCTTGGGGGGTTAAGGGAACGCCGGCGTCGCGGAGATACTCCAACGGTAAATAAACGCGCCCGCGTTTGGCATCTTCCTCGATGTCGCGAAGGATATTGGTGAGTTGCAGGGCGCGGCCCAGTGCATGTGCGACACGATCGGCCGCCGGGGAGGAGTCCCCGAACGCACGCACCGAAAGGCGTCCCACGGCCGCAGCGACGCGGTCGCAATACAAGTCCAGCGTTGCCAGATCGGGTGCGACGATGACCGTTTCGGCGTCCATTTGCATGCCGTCGACGACATCCAGGAAATCCTGTTCCCGCAAGTCGAAGGCCGTCATCGCGCGCACCAGAACGCGGGTGACGGGATCGTGCGACACGCCGGCCCGCAATCCCGCGATATACCTGCGCCAATCGGCCAATCCGGCGCGCTTTTCTGCCAGCGTGCCTTCCTCGTCGGCGATGTCGTCGACGATGCGGCAGAAGGCGTAAATGGCGTACATGGCATGCTTGCGGTCGGGCGGCAGCATGGCCATGCCACGATAGAACGACGTGCCGGCGGCGCGGACAATCGCCTCCACTGCGGCTAGGTCGGTGGGGTCGGCGCCTAGGGCGGTCACCATAGATACCTAACCGATCCAATTACGCTGAACAAGCCATCGAGTTTCGACAGTTTGACCCGCTTCGCGAGGGGGTCGTTATATGCCAGCCGGCGTTGCAGGCGCTTGGCAAGGCCGTAGATCGTCGCGGTTTCCATCCGCAGGCGCCGGTCCTTGGCGATCTCCGGCAGTTCGGATGCAGCCTGCAATAAGCGGTCGATGCGATCCAGCAGGGTGACGAACACTCGACGCAGTCCCGGCGTTTCTTTCTTGCCGCGGATATCGTCGATCGACGACCGGAAATGATCCAGCAACGCCTGCGGCATGTAGCAACGATCCAACTCGGCCAGATCTTTGCCGCAATCCTGCATGTGGTTCAGCACTTGCAGCGCGATGCACAGCGCGTCGGATGGGGAATAGCACTCGTGACTTTCTTTGTGCAGGTCGATCACGTAACGCCCGACCGGCACGGCGGAATAGCGGCAATAGTTGTATAGTTCGTCGATGGTTGCGTAACGGTTCTTCGTCGCATCGCGGCGGAACGCGATCAATAGATCGGTGGCATGCACCGACGACACCCTGGTCGCGGCCAAGCTGTCGCGCAATTTTACCGAGCTTGGCGCGCCTTCGTGCCGCTTGCCCAGCAGAACGGCTTCCATGATATCGAGCCGGTCGATCTTTTCTTGCGGGGACAGAGTTTGGGAGTCCGCGATATCGTCGGCATTGCGTGCGAATGTGTAATAGGCGTGGATATGCGGCCGGTATTTCGCGGAAATCAACCGGGATCCCACGGGGAAATTCTCGTCGCCGCGATCTTTGCCGGACCATTGCTCGACGTTGACGCTACCGCTCATGCCCCGGCCCCCTGGTACGCTCTGCCTTTCCAAGCGACGCCCCGGCCGCGATGATGGTTCGCCGCCGATCCGATTGTCGCCGCCATGTAAAACGCGGCGACCAATGGCAGGAACGCTGCCCAAGCAAAGGAACGACCGAAACGTCGCAATGTCGGGAGATAGGACCCCGCCAGCATCGCCCAAGTCGCCAATGCCACCCAGCGCGCCGGTCCGGTCCCGAATAGTGCGAAATACGGCGGCAACAGCCAAGTCAGCGCCATACCGACGGTAGTCGCGAGCAGTAACAGCGGGGAATAGCGTAACTGCACGTAGGCCGTGCGTGCCACCATGCGCCAGATATCCGCTGCCCCCGGATAGGGTCGCACCGACCTTGCGAGGGCCGAGTGTCCCAACCAAATGCGGCCGCCGCGCTTAACTGCGGTTGCTAGCGCGACATCGTCGATCAAAGCACCCCTCACTGCTTCGATACCTCCAATCCGAACCAACGCCCGTCCTCGGATCAGGATGGTGCCGCCAGCCGCTGCCGCAGTTTGCCGCAGCGAATCATTGACCCAAGCAAAAGGGTACAACAACTGAAAGAAAAATACGAATGCCGGTACCAGCGCGCGCTCGGCCCAAGACTCGCACGCCAGTTCTACCATCTCCGACACCATATCCAGATCGCCCCGCTCCGCTCGGGAAACGAGCGTGCCGAGATGCCGAGGGTCGTGGATTATGTCGGCGTCGGTCAGTAGAACCATTGTCGCCGCGCCAGCTTCTCGCACGCCCTGCGATACGGCCCAGAGCTTGCCGCTCCATCCCGCCGGACGTGGCGCGCCGGTCAGTACGGTCAACCGTGGGTCGGCAATATGCCGCGCGATGGCGCCGGTGCCGTCGGTGCTATTGTCGTCCACCAGGATAACGCGGAATGGCGCGGGATATTCCTGTGCCAGCAACGATCGCAGCACGGCGTCGATGGTTTCGGCTTCGTCGCGGGCCGGCACGACGATCGCAACGTCGGGGCGGGACAGCGGGGTGCGCGGCGCGAGCACTGGTCCGGCTTGCCAAAACCGCCCATGGAACAGCAGCAAATAGGCCCAAATCAGGGCTGAGAGCGCGGTCAGCGTTGCCATCTCAGGCTTTCAGCATGCCGTGCGTCTTGAACCAAGCGACCGCGTCCTCTACGGCGCGACGCACCGGGCGGGGGCTGTAGCCGAGTTCCGACATCGCTTTGGCGGAAGAGTAGAACATCTTCTTCCGCGCCATCTTCAGATGATCGCGAGTCATCATCGGCGGCACCCCGGTCAACTGGGCGAACCATTCCATCGCTGCGGCGGCCGGCCACACCACGGCTTCGGGTAGTTGGATCGACGGCGGGCGGCGGCCGGCAACGCTCGCCACCAGACGCAGCACGTCTTTCAGCAGCATGTTCTCCCCACCGAGGATATAACGCTCGCCGATGCGGCCGTGCTCCAGGGCGAGCGCGTGGCCCTCGGCCACGTCGTCGACATGCACGATATTCAGGCCGGTATCGATGAAGGCGGGGACTTTGCCGGCGGCAGCGTCGCGGATCATTTTGCCGGTGGGGGTGGGCTTGATGTCGCGCGGCCCGACGGGGGCGGCCGGATTGACGATGACGACCGGCAGGTTCTCCCGCGCCATTGCTTCCCGTAGCGCCATTTCGGCTAGGTATTTAGATCGCTTGTAGATGCCGACGAAATCCGACTCCTTCGCTGGGGTGTTCTCGTCCGACAATGTGCCGTCCCCGATCAGCCCCAGCGCGGCGACGGAACTGCAATGGACGATGCGCTCGGCGCCGGCCTCGGCCGCAGCACGAACCATTGCCAGGGCGCCTTCGACGTTCGCGCGCAGCATTTCGTTGGGATCGGGCACCCAGATGCGGTAATCGGCTGCCACGTGCACGACATACCGGCACCCAGCGGCGGCACGCTTCAGGGATGCCGCATCCGTCAGGTCGCCCACCACCGTATCCGCGTCGAGATCGGCGATGTTGGTGCGATTGCTATTGGCGCGTGTCAGCAGCCGCAGCGCGTGGCCGCGGGCGAGAAGCGTGCGGGCAACCGCCGAACCGACGAAGCCGGTCGCGCCTGTTACGAGTGTGGTCATGAACGACGACGTAAGAGCATGCGCTTCCATAGACGAAGCTTCGTCCGGTTGGAATGCGGCTTTATGCCGTGGCTTGCCGGGGGGCGGCTGTTCCCGGTACAATCGGTGCCTAACCTGCCAACTGGAACGTCCACAATGTCCGATCTGATTAAATCCCAGCTCGCGCCGCACGGCGTGCTTCGTGCCGCCATCAATATGGGCAACTTCCTGCTTGTCACCGGCAAGACTGCCTCTGGCGATCCCGACGGCGTGTCCCCCGATATGGCGCGCGCAATCGCCGAGCGCCTGGGCGTGCCCGTGTCGTTCGTGCCGTATGCGAAGCCGAGCGATTTGGCCGATGCTGCTGGCACCGACACTTGGGATATTGGGAATATCGGCGCCGAGCCGCAGCGCGCGCAGAAGATCGCGTTCTCGGCCGCCTATGCCGAGATCGAGGCGACCTACCTCGTCCCCGCCGGCTCTTCCATCATGTCGATCGCGGACGTCGACAAGAAGGGCAACCGCATTTCGGTGTCCAAGGGCAGTGCTTACGAGCTGTGGCTGGAACGTAACATTCACAACGCCGAACTGATCCGCGCCGCCGGTGGCCCGCAGGCTTTCGATGCGTTCGTGAACGAGAAGATGGACGCCCTCGCCAGCCTGCGTCCGGCGCTGCTGAACGATGTGCAAAAACTTCCGGGCTCGCGCATTCTGGACGGGCAATTCGCGTCTGTGCAGCAGGCGGTCGGCTGCAATAAGGCCGCGACCGAAGCGGCGGCGTTCCTTGCGGCGTTCGTGGAAGAAGCGAAGGCGTCCGGTCTGGTCGGCAGCCTGATCGAGAAGCACGGGGTCGCAGGCCGGTTGACCGTCGCGCCGGCGGCCTAAACCAATACGGAAGGGGGCGCCGTATGGGCGCCTCCAGGGGGACAAAGGGTGTGAACGCAAGCCGGAGCGCCGGGATCGACAAGGCCTCCGTCCCCTGACGCCAGGACCGACACGACGGGCGGTTCTGGGGGCAGCGTTGCCCGTTCCCGCCTGGGCACAAACCGTGTCCGACAAGACCGACGTCGCCCTGGTCATGGGTGTGCTCGGTATCGGTGCCATGCCGTTGTTGCTCGCGGACACGCTGGGATTGTTCAAGCAGCAAGGCTTGAATGTCGCAGTTTTGAGCGCGCCGGCTGGCAACGCCGCCGTCCTTCGCTCCGTGTTAAGCGGCAAGGCCGATGTCGGGTTGGGCAATTACGACGACACAATCCAAACGCAGGTCCAAGGCCCGGAACTACAGGCGGTTGTGCTGACCGACACGCTGCCCGGTGTCGTGCTGGCCATCCGCTCGGAACTGGCGGATCGGATTAAATCGCCTGCCGATTTCAAAGGCTTGCGTGTTGGTGTGCCGCTATTGGGCAGTGCCGGCGAGGCAATGGTTCGAACCATGCTACAGCAAGCGGGCGTGGCGGGGACCGACGTTGCGATCGTCGCTACCGGCTACGGCGACAGCGCGTTGCTCGCAGTGGAGCGCAAATCGGTCGACGTTGTCGTTAATTACGACCCGGCCATGACGATTTTGGAACGGTTGGGCAAAATACGCGTGCTGACGGATACACGCACCCAAGTCGGCTGCATTGCAGCCTATGGCGGGCTGTATCCGTCGCTGTGCCTGTACGGGCCGCGCGCGTTTATCGACCTTCATCCGGTCGCGACCCAGCGTTTGGCCAATGCGTTGGTCGGCGGCTTGCGCTATCTGCATAGTCGTACCGGCGCCGAAGCGCTCGACGCGATCGCACCGAAATACCGGCTGGGGGATCGAACCTTGGCGTTGGCGTTACTGGAAAAATCTCGGCAGAGGTTCTCCCGCAACGGGCATTTCGATCCGGCTGCGTTGCAAACGCCGCTGCGTATCGTATCGGTGTTCGACAGTAAAATCGCGGCGGCCCAGATCGATCTATCGCGCACTTATACAAACGCATTCGTTGCAGCGGTGCCGCCCCCCGCATGACCGGGGGGCGGTTCCGCGATTAGCGGATCGGCGAGAACGGTGCTGCAACGACGATCTGTGTTTCCTGCTTCACAACCACGCCCGGCGGGTTGCGGGCCGGCCACTGGCCCCCGGCCGAGGCAGCCGCGCGCACGGCGAAACGTTCGGCAGCGTCCTTATAAGCCCAGATGTGGACCCATTTGTTCAGCGCGCCAAACTCGGTGTACATACCGGCCACGAGAGGGGAGAAGGTTTGGCGCCCCGCGATCTTTTCCGACCAACGCTCGATCAGGCCGGGGATCGCGCCCGCGACCAGGGTGTACTGGCGGATTTCGAACAGCGGCCCGATGTTGCGCGGCGTGAGTGGCGGGCAGAACGGTGCGGGATTGAAGACCTCGCTCTGCTGGTCGACGACGAACTCGCGGATCGCGGGCGGCCAGCCGGCTTCCTTCGACGCGGCGGCGCGTACTTCGGCGCGGTGCTCGTAGCTGTCGTAGGTCCAGATATGAATGATCTGGTTCAATGGGCCGATTTCGGAATGAAAGAACGCGGCGAGTTTGGAATATTTCTCGCGGATTGGCAGCGCTTCGCCGAAGCGTTTCTCGGCCTCGGCAAGTGTGCCGGGTTTCAGTGTGTAGGTACGCATCTCGATAATCATGGTCGGTCTCCCTTGGACGTGGACGATGGGAGATTACGACGGATCGTGGGCGGCGGGAATGGTAGGTGAAATTGTCAGAACCGGGTGGTCAGGTCGGTCAGCCAAGCCGGCGACACGCCAACCAAAAATGCTTCTAGCTTGCGATCCGAGCCGGTCAGGATAAGGACTGAAACGATTACGGCGCCAGCGCCGAAAAGCCGTTTGCCGGCCTTCCCCGCACCCATCATCTGGCCGCGCCACCGCTTGAGCAATTCTCGCGACATCGAACCGATCGCGATTGGCGGGATTGCCGCACCCAGGCCGAATGCGCCCATCGTAATCGCGGCGGCGCCGAGGTTTTGCCCCTGCGCGGCCAGCAACGATGCCGCGCCCAAGGTCGGTCCGACACATGGACTCCAGATCGCGCCCAGCATCAGTCCGATTGCAAATTGTCCTGCTACTCCGTTCGGTGCGAAACGATCGGCCAATCTGTTGGCCGCGTTGCCAAAGCCCGATGTCGCGGCGGCAAAGCGCTGTTGGACGGCGTCGCTCAGCAGGGCGACGCCCAGGACGGCCAGCAACACGGCGGTTACGGTGCGGAAGACGTCCCCATCCAACCCGATGGAGAAGCCCACGGTCGCGACGAATAGCCCGACGGACACGAACGAAACCACCATTCCGAACGTGAGGGCCATCATGCCGAAGCGATGCGCGGCCAAGGCGCCGCCCATGACCAGCGGCAATAGCGGCAGCACGCAGGGGGACAGCGTGGAAAGCATGCCGGCCAGGAAGCCGAGGCCGATGGTTTCCACGCCCACGGCGTTGTTCCTTAATGGCCCGTGCGCTCTAGCAGTGTGCGAATGCTTGCCGCGTTGGTGTCGCCGGCCGAGCGCCCGACTTCTTGGGGGCCGTGGAAGGCGATCAGGGTGCTTTGAACACGGGCGCCGAAATCGCGAACGACGTCTTTTTGCGTGTCGAAATCGACTTTGAAGACGATGAGTTCGTTGAACGCGGGGTCTGCCGATAACGTGGCTAGGATCGGTGTTTGTTTGGCACAAGTCGGGCACCAGCTTGCCCAGATATCGACCAAAATCGGCTTACCGGACTGTTGCGCGGCTGCGAAGGTCTTCGGCTCGAAGGGGGTTTCGGTGGCGGCCATCGCCGGGGCGACTGCGAGATACAGTGCTGCCACGACGGCGATCGCGAATTTCAAGGTCGACAACACTCATGCTCCATCGGGTGCGGCGGTCACATGCCATATCCGGCGTGTACAGACAAAAGATTACCGCCGCTTTCGTGCGAAAGATTTTCCGACTACGGCAAATCTACAACATGCCGCGGGCGGCCCCAATCGCCCGCCGTATCGGCACAGCGTTCCACGTCTTCTTCCAGCATCAGCCCCTGCGCAACCAAATCCCACGCGGCGGCGACGATGGCGGCACGGTAGGATGCCTTGTCCGGGTAACGGTCTAAAATCGACGGCCGGGGATCGCCGACGATCGCGCGTTCGGACGGGGTTTCGGCGAAGGGGATGTAGCTACCCTCGAACCGCCATTGCACGCCGTGGCCGTGGCCCCGAGCACGGGGGTTCCAGCCAGTATAGGTGCCGAGGGGGGCGGCGACCATCGGTGCGCGTACGCCGGGAATATCGTTGCCATCGGCGTCCACGCTAGGCACGAGAACGGTATAGGTCAGCGCAGGACTGCCGGGTTCGTTCTTGCCGTGCACGATAACCGGCGGCTCCCGCAGAATGCCGCGGTCCGCATCCGGCCCAAAATCCAGTAGCGGTAGCGCATTGGGTTCGGTCAGCGGCGCAACGCCGGGAATCGCCGGAAATTGTTGCCGCCACGTTGCGTAATCCACCAGCGTGCCGTCCGCCCGCGTTGGGATGCGGCTGTCCGGTGGCTTAGTCCCATCCGTCGCCCACCGGTCCATCGCATCCAGCATTGCGCGAAAGAACATCGATGTCGCGACGTTGTTGGAATAATTTTGTCCGATTCCGCTTGCCGGCGCTTTCAGCAACGGATCGGCGGAATGCTGGGAACTCGACCAGCAATAGATCCGCACCGTATCGGGCTGCGGCAGGTCGTTGCCTTGGGTGTCGGTGTGCGCCAGCGAGCCGCGCCGCACCCAGTATTCCGTTGCCGTCTGCGTATGGAACACCAGCGGATCGGTCGCCGGCCGTTTCAGGATCGCGTCGCGTTTTCCAGTCAGATGATCGGTGGACATCGCGTAGGAGAAGGGGAAGGCATCGGCGATGTTGAAATGGTCTTCGTATTGTTGCCCGCCGGATACGATGGGATTGGCGAAGCGGTGGTTCATCCATTTTCGCCCGGCACCGGCTACGTGCGGTAATGCACCGTCGAACACTTTCCGGCCCTCGGGGTCCGCGTTGTAGCCGCGATAGATGAAATCGCGCAGGCAACGTCCGGTCTGGGATCGACCCCAACCGTAGGCTTTTTCCACCCCACGCAACGGATTGGCATCGGTTCCATCGTATTTCAAGAAACTCACGAAATCTCGCACCGCGACATGGCCGAGGCCCATGACTTTGGGATCTTTCGCCGTGTAGATCAGTTCGTAAATCCAACCCGGCCGGAAACCGGCGGGGTAATAAATGTGCCAATCGGATGGGGCGATGGCGAACTCGGCCTGTTTGGTTTCCGCCCCGGCGCCCGCTGTCGCCAGCGCGAACGACCATTGGTCGGATGGGACGAGCTCGGGCGGATCGTATGGGTAGCGCCGCCGGGTGAAAACCGCGTCGCGTGTGTCCATCGATGCCGTGCGGTAGGAATGCGCGGCGACCCGGCCGCTCAGCGGTTGGCAGACCGCGCCCGGCGAGTCCGGAATGAATTCCACCCGGATGCGGCCGGTAATAGGGGTACCATTGTCGGTGGCGACGGGAACGTCCAGCACCATGCGGTTGTCGCCGGGAAGCATATCGCCTTCCCACGCCAGCCATGCCACGGCATAGCCGCGACGCATGAAGAAGCCGTTACCGGCATGCGCCAAAGTCAGCGGGTCGTTGCTGTGCGGGGCGTCGTTGAAAAATTGCAAAGCGCGTTTGTGGCCGCGATTGCCGTAGTCGTAGAAGACGCGCTTGTTGCTGCGGGCGGGATCGGTCGGGCAGATAATCGTGAAATCGGCGGCGAAGTGTACGAGCCCATCGGTGTCGCGCGGCGCCAGTGTCAGATCCACCACGTCGGTTTGCGCCGGCGCTAGCGGATCGACGGCGAACAGGGCGCGCCCGGTCAGACGCTCATAGGCGCCGGTGTCGCCGAAAGCGTAACCATCCGCGAAGGGTCGGCGATCGTCGATCCGAAGTGCGATCATCGGTGTCTTCTCCCCCAGTAAGCGGGTGGAGTGTGCGCGGCGTCAGGTCGCCCCGGCAAGTCCCTTGCGCACGCCGTCGGCAAGTCGTTCCACATCGATGGCTGGCAGTGCGGCGACGACTGTGTAACCCATGCCTTTGTCGGCCCAGGCACAACCTTCTAGCGCACCGGCCGCAAATGTTTCCCGTGGCAGGTTCGCCGGTGTTTCGACCGGTCTGACGAAGATTGTCAGGCGGACGCCTTGCTCGTTTTGATACATGAACATACCGGCAGGGCCGTGCGGCGTCGCGGCCAAACGTCCGCCCAGATATTTGTAGCCAGCGAGGCTCAGATCGGGCGGCGCAACCGGCCGGTTGATCCGGTTCGACACCCATCGCGCCAAATCTTCCCGCTGCTCGGCACCCAGTTCGGTGGGGCGACGGCGGTCGGCGGTGAAAACGGCATGATTGGCGAAGGCTTCCTCGGTCAGCAGGGTGATTATTGTCGGTGGCGGGACCGCTTGGCCGCGTAGCAGCCAACCGCCGCCGCCGCCTAAGCCGAAGGCCAGCAACACCGCCGCCGCCGCACGCCACATCTGCCGGCGTGCGGCAAGTTGCGCACGAATGACATAGGGATTGAGGCGGTTGGGAATCGGTTCGGCGGCGATCGCGGCGAAGGC
>JBAXFK010000127.1:0-12731 GCA_037139955.1 Rhodospirillales bacterium | reverse complement strand
CCATCGCCACCGCCCGCCGGCTGGGCGCGATCGTGTCCGCCACCGACGTACGGCCCGCCGCCAAGGAAGAAATCAAGTCCCTCGGCGCAACGTATGTCGGGGTCGAGGATGCTGAAACCGCCGCACAGACCGGCGCCTATGCGAAAGAAATGAGCGACGCGTTCCGTCAAAAGCAAGCCGAGCTGATGGCGACAACCGTGGCGAAGAACGACATCGTCATCTGCACCGCGCTGGTAATGGGCCGCAAGGCGCCGACGATCGTGACGTCCGCGATGGTCGCGGCAATGCGTCCGGGCAGCGTGGTCGTCGATCTCGCGTCCGATGCCGGTGGCAATTGCGAGGCCACGGTGCCGGGCGAGCTGACCACCACCGCCAACGGCGTGACCGTTCTGGGCTACAACAACTGGCCCGGACGCATTCCCGTTGCCTCCTCGTCGCTGTATGCGCGCAACCTGCTCACCTTCCTGTCGACCTTCTGGGACAAAGAAACGTCCAGCCCGAAACTGCCGGTCGACGACGACATCGTGAAGGGCGTCATGCTGACGCGCGGCGGCGCCGTCGTGCATCCCAGTTTCATAGCCGCGTGAGGCCCCGATGAACCCGAACCAACTGGCGGAAGAAGCCGCAAAACTGTCGGATCAGGCAGCTAACTTGGCAGCGCATGCGCGCACCGTGGCGAGCGCCGTGGCAGCCGTGGCGCCCGAGGTCGAGCCGTTCATCTTCCTGCTCGCCGTCTTCCTCATGGCCTGTTTCGTCGGCTACTATGTGGTTTGGAACGTGACCCCGGCGTTACACTCGCCGCTGATGGCGGTGACCAACGCCATTTCCTCGGTGATCGTGGTGGGCGCCATGCTAGCGACCGGGCTCGCGACATCGGGCTGGGCCATGGGCTTCGGATTTATCGCGGTGACCTTGGCCTCGATTAATATATTCGGGGGCTTCGTGGTGACCCAACGCATGCTCTCGATGTTCAAGAAGAAGGGCTAGGACAGGATCATGTCGGCCAGCCTCACCTCGCTCGCGTATCTCGTCGCCGCCGTCCTGTTCATTCTGGCGTTGCGCGGCCTTTCGTCGCCCGTGACATCGCGCCAGGGCAATCGCTTCGGCACGATCGGCATGGGCATCGCCGTTTTCGCCACGCTACTCCACCACGGCATGAGCGGCTGGGGCTTCGCCCTGATTGCCGCCGGTATCGCGCTCGGCGGTGGCATTGGCACGGCGCTGGCGTTGCGCATACAAATGACGGCACTGCCGCAGTTGGTCGCGGGGTTCCACTCGCTGGTCGGTTTGGCTGCGGTGTTCGTGGCCGCAGCGGCATTGAACGCGCCCGAGGCCTTCAACATCGGCACCGCCGGCCACATCCATCCCCAAAGTCTTGTCGAGATGTCGCTCGGCCTCGCCATCGGTGCCATCACGTTTACCGGTTCGCTGATCGCCTTCGCGAAGTTGCAGGCCTTGATGCCAGGGGCGCCGTTACAATTTCCGGGGCAGCATAAACTAAACCTGGGGTTGGGCATCCTGCTCGCGGTGTTGGTGGTACTGTTCGTCATTTCCGGCGGCAACCAGTTTCTGTTCTGGTCGATCGCTCTGGTGGCGTTGGGCCTCGGTTTCCTCATGATCCTACCGGTCGGCGGCGCGGACATGCCGGTCGTGGTGTCGATGCTGAACAGCTACTCCGGCTGGGCAGCGGCGGGCATCGGCTTCACCATCCAGAATCTGGCGCTGATCATCACCGGCTCGCTGGTCGGCGCGTCCGGCGCGATCCTATCCTACATCATGTGCAAAGGCATGAATCGCAGTATCTTCAACGTGTTGCTGGGGGGATTTGGCACCGAGACCGGCGGCGCGGCCGCCGCTGGCGGCCCGGCAGGCGATCGCACCGTGAAAAGCGGCAACGCGGAAGACGCGGCGTTCATCATGAAGAATGCCTCGAAGGTCATTATCGTGCCCGGCTATGGTATGGCTGTGGCGCAAGCGCAACACGCCCTGCGCGAAATGGCGGACACGCTGAAGAAGGAAGGTGTGACGGTCAAATACGCCATCCACCCCGTCGCCGGACGCATGCCCGGCCACATGAACGTCCTGCTGGCGGAAGCCAACGTCCCCTATGACGAAGTGTTCGAGCTCGAAGAAATAAACAACGAGTTCTCCACCGCCGACGTGGTCTATGTGATCGGCGCCAATGACGTGACCAATCCGGCCGCGAAAACCGACAAAACCTCGGCGATCTACGGCATGCCGATCCTGGACGTAGAGAAGGCGGCAACGGTGCTATTCGTGAAGCGGTCGATGGCATCGGGCTACGCGGGCGTGGATAACGAGCTATTCTTCCGTCCGAATACAATGATGCTGTTCGGCGATGCGAAGAAGATGACGGAAGAGATCGTGCAGGCCTTGGGGCATTGAGGGCCTGAGACTGAACGGCCGGGGTCGAACCCGGCTGTATCGACAGTTTCCCACCCGTCGATAGAACACGGTCCCCGGTATCGAACCATCGACGTAAGCAAGCACCGATCTTAACAGATCGGATTTGGCAATGAACAACCGTTGAGCGAGATTGCCGAACCGTTTTCTCGGCGGGGACTTTGGGTGTGCAACGGCAACGCCCAGCGATTCTTGCACCTTATCTTGCAGCGGACACCGATCGGCGGCTGCCTGGGCCTTGGGACGTGCGTACGAGTGTTTATCCAGATTCCCGATAAGCATGCTAACGATTGCGCACGCGAGGCCCGGAGACGAAGCTTAAATAGCAAATACTAGCACCGAGTGCAAGCAATAACATCCATCGGCCACGCCGCGTCGTCCCGCACGTCGCACGAGAACGGCAACCTCAGAAAATACAGCCCTGGCAACTCGGTCTCGGCCATGCGGCAACCATCCCGCTCCTTCCCCAGGGCTTGGCCAACCGATCGGCCTAGCGTAGCGTTGCGGCAACCCAATCGACCGCTGGAGGAAACCCGAATGCCCAACGTATCCGCCGAAAAGCTCATGGAAATCGCGAAAGGCCTGCTCATCGCGGCCGGAGCGTCCGAGGAAGAGGCAACAACTGTCGCCAAGTACAATATCGGCGCGAATTTAGTCGGCCACGATTCTCACGGCATCATCCTGATCCCGCAATATATCGAACGCATCAAGGCCGGCCATATCGTACCGAAGGCCCCCTGGGTCATTACCCAAGAAACCGCCACCACCACCGTCGTGGACGGCAATTGGGGTTTCGGATACGCGGTCAGCGATCGCGCGATGAAGTACACGATCGAAAAGGCGAAGACCCAGAACGTCGCAGCAACCACCGTGTTCCGTCAGAGCCATATCGGGCGCCTCGCCAGCTATCCGCTGATGGCCGCCGCCGAGGGCATGATCGCCATGATCACCGCTGACTCCGGCCGCAGCCCCAAGGGCGTTGCGCCTTTCGGCGGTCGGGAAGCGCGCCTTGGCACCAACCCGATGTGCTTCGCCATTCCGTCCAACCTCGACGGTCCGTTGGTGTTCGACATGGCGACCTCTGCCGCAGCCGCAGGCAAGATCAACGTCGCCACCGCACGTGGGGAGCAGGTTCCGAACGGCTGGCTGATCGACAAAGACGGCAAGCCATCGAACGATCCCCGCGTGTTGAAAGCCGGTGGCGCACTGCTGCCGCTGGGCGGAACCGAAGGCTATAAGGGCACCGGACTCGCGGTCATCGTGGAAATCCTGTCCGGTCTACTGACCGGTCTGGGCTTCGGCGTCGAACCGACCGGTCGCCACAACGACGGTTGCTTCATGGCGGTCTTCAATGTGAATGCGTTCCGTTCGCTAGAAACCTTCAAGAAGGAAGTCACCGACTTCGCCATGTATCTGAAGGCAACCCCGAAGGCAGAAGGCTTCACCGAGGTGTATTACCCCGGCGAGGTCGAATACAAGAAACAACAAGACCGTCTCGCCAACGGCGTGCCGGTGGAAGACGCCACCTGGAACAAGGTGAAAGACCTCGCGAAGGGCTACGGCATTGCCGAGCAACTCGGTCTGGCATAGTTTGGCCAGCGGCTGCTGGGATTACCCAGCAGCCAAGCTAGCGGCGAAAACCCGCACATAATTGCCACCCAGTATCTTCCGGACCTCGATTTGTCCGAACCCCACCCTGGAAAGCGCGTCCGCCAGAAGCGGCAGGTCGTCGTAATCGCGGATCGTGCTGGAACCGACCAAACCGCGTAGGTCGGTGCCCAGCGCGACATGATCCACGCCGACGACATCGACAAGTCGAGCCATGCCCACGGCCATGGCATTCATGTTCGGATAGATTTCGATGACCGGCCAAACCCCGATAACTCCTCCCGTACTCGCCACGACCTTAGCGTGCTCGGCGGTAATTTGCCGGCTGGTCGGGCCGGGCCGAGCGGCAAGCGAGGTATGGGATAGAACAAGCGGCTTGGTACTGACTGCGGCCGCACGCTTCACCAAATCCAGCGTGCCGTGCGCGACATCGACCACAATCCCCAACCGATTGCAGCGGCGAACGACCTCGGCCCCAAAATCCGTCAACCCGCCATGTACCGCCGGCTCCGTTTGGATATCGCCCAGCTCGTTCGGACGGTAATGCGTGAGTTGTAAATGCCGAAGCGTCCAGCGGCGGTGGGCTTCATCGACGCGTTCGATCCGACCTTCCAGAAAATCGGCCCCTTCGGCGGCAATCACAACGCGCGGCGGCGGGCCGGACAAATCGGCCGCAGTGGCGACGACGCCCAACCCCTCGGACTTCGCCAACGCTAAGGCACGATCGAACGCCATACTACCGTAGCGGAATAGCTCACCGGCGGCTGGGTCGCGATAGGGACGGATCCGCCCATCGACAACCCGATGGGTCGGACTGTCGGACACAACCGCGAGACAGATAGCCGCCATACCGCCTTGACGCATGGGGGCGGCGATCGGGGTAAAATCCATCCCGCTATTCATCCGACGCATGCTGGCAATATTACCGGCGTGGGAGTGGATATCGACCGTCGTCCCTAATTCCATCGGCGGTTTAGCAGGGGTTGTCGCGCAGGCAGCGACCGCAAGGCACATCAACGGGCCTGTCGCCATCGCACGCCGGCTTATCGCTGCGCGCCATCCCGGCGGTTCCAGGGTGCGGGCGTTGTGCAGCCGATAGCGCCAGCCGTCGGAGCCTACGCGCCATTGTCCCGTCAAACGCACCATGCCGCTTTGCACCGATATGGGATCGTTCGAAAACACCTCGATAGCCGCCAACGGATCGGCAGGCGCATGGGCAATGCAACAGCGCGGTTCCGGCAGAATCAAGAAAGTGCGCGCCGCGCGTTCCATACCCTGTACAAGCGGATAGCCAGCGACCTCGACGATCGCACCGTCGGCGGCTTCGGTCAGATCGGTCCAAGACAGGTGCATGGGGGGCAGTATGGAACCGCCATGCACCGCTTGGCTACATCGGCGGTGCGACTCCGTCCTTACCCACTGTGACGCGCGCGGCGGTGAAGCGGCCTTCGGCATTTTTGGCGGCAGACAGAAAGACCGGCGCACCCGGCTTCAAATCGCCTTTCTCGGCCGGCGCGAAGGTCACCACAGGCGCATCCGGCGGCACATACACCGATACATTGCCGCCCTTATAGCTGACGGTCAGTTCCCGCCCGACAGCTGCGGCCGTTACGCCGTCGATGGTGCCGTTGGTCATCATGCTGCCCGGCTCCAGGTCCCACGCATAATGCCCTTCCCCTGCGCCGCGCATGGCTTCGGGGAAGACCAGCACTTCGATCGCTTGGAGCTTACCACCGGCTCCGGTACGGGTGGCGGTGCCAATGTAGGACCCGGCCGCAATCGAGGCCAATTCCACCTTCTTCACGGTGGCGACGGTGACATTATCGGCCAGCGCGACCTCCAGCTTCTGGCCGTCGCGGCTATCGATGGTCAGCGTCTGCCCGACGAACGCGGCGATGGTGCCACGAATACGGGTCGGCGGAGCGGTTTGTGCCAGAGCCTGAGCCGACAGCACGCCGATGAAACAGAGCGCCATCGCGGCGCCGGTCAAACGTTGGAACATCGCGTCCTACCCCTTATGATTTCTATGACACAGACGACGGTAGACGTATTTCAATCCCCGAGGGGGCGAATAAATCCGAACGGAGAGCACCATGGCCGACGACATCGCCATTTACCACAACCCCAACTGCGGCACCTCACGCAAGGTGCTGGGCATGCTACGCGATTTGGGCATCGAGCCGCGCGTCATCGAGTATTTGAAAACGCCGCCAAGCCGAGACGAAATGAAGACTCTGCTGCAACAGATGAGCATGGCGCCACGGCAAATCCTGCGGCGCAAGGGCAGCCTGTTCGGGGAACTCGACCTGGACGACCCAGCGAAGACCGACGAGGATCTGCTGGATGCCTTGCAAGCCCATCCCATCCTGATGGAACGCCCGATCGTCGTAACGGAACATGGCACCGCCGTGTGCCGCCCTGCCGAGCGCGTGCGGGATTTGCTCGCCTAGACGCGTTCGCCGATCGTTAAAGCACCGCTAGAACGTCTTTGGATGATTTTACCGCCGCGATCAGCCTGTCCGCATCTTCCCGCAACAAGAGCCGTTCCGCTACCAGCCCTTCTGTTGCCTCGGCCACCCGCGCGGCCCAGGCGGCGTGGGTGCCGTACCGTTCCTCGAACGATAGCCGTGGATCGCCGGATCGTTGCCGTTCCGCTGCGGTGTCGGCGAAGGGAATGCACGATCCTTGGATGGTGAACAAATCCCCCGCCGCGTAGCCGGCAATGCGGATCGCCCAGCCGGTATGGGTGGCGATCGGCGCGGTCAGCAGCGGATGGCGCAGGCCGCCTTTGCTATTGCCATCGGCATCCACTGCCGAGACCAGAACTGTGTAGGGTGCGCCCTCTATGGGTGGTTCCACGGAATGGTCGCGCAACCGCAATTCGTTGAGCACATCGGGAAAATCCACGCCGGGGATGCGCGGAAATCGCGCTTCGGCTTCTTCGCGCGTCGCCAAAGTCCCGGCGGTGCGCGAGGGGAACCGGCTGGCCGGCGGCGCGATACCCTTTTCCACCCATTCGGTCAGCGCGATCAGCAGCGCCCGCATATACGAGCTGTACCCAAGCGGATTGCCGGGCAATTGCGTAACTTGTTTCACCGGCGGCTTGTGCACCGCATGCTGGATCCCGGACGCCATGAACAGCCGCACATTATCCGGCATCGCCACGTCGTTGCCGGCATGATCGGTCGCGACCAAGGATGCACGCCCGACCCATAGATCGGAGTCCGTATCTAAATGAATAATTTTCGGCGCGACCCGTGCCGCCGCCGCACGGCGTAAAATACCATCGGAGCGCCCGCTCAACGGGTCGTGCATCACCGGATACGTGAAGGGAAACTGGTCGTCGAGGTAGGAATGATCCTCGTGCTGGCGCGCGTAGCGACCGGGTTGGGCGAACGCGTAATCGATATAAGTGCGGCGGGACCCACCGACGATTGGAAATATGGCATCGAAAACCGGCCCGCCGTTCGGACCGCGATTGAAGCCCAGATGAACGAAATCGCGCAGCACCCGGCCGCTTTGGGAAATGCCGAAACCGACCGTATGCCGGACCGATCCGCCCAGCGGATTATCCGCCCCGCTCTGGCGTAGGAAAGCCACGAGGTCTCGGATCGCCGCGAAACCGATCCCCATGACTGCCGGATCGCGCGCGGGATAGACGAATTCGAAGATCGCACCTTTATCGAATCCCGGCACACTGGGACGGGTAATTTCGACATGCCGGTCGTCGACATAGCGCCATGCCAATCCTGGCGGGGTCGTGCGCGGGTCTCTTTCCCGCTGCCGCACGGTCAAAGTCGCCTTGGCGGAATCGAAATCCCCGACCGGATACGACAAAGTGCCCACGAAACAATTTTCGGACAAAACCTGGACGAAAGCATCGCCGGGGCCACCGGTTTCCTCGGCGATGAACTCGTCGCGATTGACGCCGACGATCGGTCCGTCCAGGTTCGTCGCAATGGGGAAACGGGCATCGAGCCGGTCGGCGCCTTCCGGCACGCCGGTCTGCCACGCGCTCCAGACCACTGAAAATCCATTCCGCATCAGAAACCCGTTTCCGGCGTGCTCGGCGGTGATGGGGCGATTGCCATCAGCGCCCAGGTTCAACCGAGCGAGCGCGACTTTGTTGCCGCGGTTGGGCACGTCGTACATCAGCCAACCGTTGCCCTTGGCAACATCGATAGGTTTCAACAGGGAGAACGCCGACTCGTACGTTACCATCCCATCGGCATCGCGCGGCGCCTTGGCCAGATTGACGATGCTTGAATTGCTAGGATGTACCGGGTCCAGCGCGCCATGCACGATGCCGCTGAGGCACTCGTACGCGCCGACTTCACCGAATACTGTGCCGTCGAAAACCGGCGTCAATCGTTCAGTGACCTCGATCCGCAGGACGCTGCCGGGTTTCATCGCCATGGCTCGCTTCCTCGTGCTTCTTCTCAGCCCCTCGATGCGGCGATTCGACGTTTGGAGCAACCCCGAACGCCGAATACAAACGCATACTCGGCGGCCAAGCCGCAACGATGGCAGCGCGCGCAACGAACAAGCCAGCGATCGCGGATAGCAGTACGAAAATGCTCGCGGCCCAAGCCAATCGCAGCGCCAGCTTGCCCCGCGCGGGGGCGGGCTTAGCGCTCAGCCGATCCATCGCCGTCGGGCCGACCGGCGCCACAAAAACCGGCGGCGCTTCCAGTTCCACCGCCGGTTCGGGCAGCGGTTCCGACACAACCTGGACCGCCGCCAACGGCACCCACCGATGCTCGCATCGAGCACAGCGAGTTGCTCGGCCCGGGCGAAGGAGGCGATCCTCGACCTCGTAGGCCGCTTCGCAGGATGGGCAGACAATGCGCATTTATGCCGGGGTTCGATCCACTTCCAATTGCAAGACTGTGACGGAAACCCCGGCTGGGTTGCAACCGCTATTCAGCTACCCAAGCGAGTAATCCGCCCGGCAGTCAGCCCGCCGTCGATCACCAATTCCGATCCGGTCATATGGCTCGACAAGTCGGAGCATAGGAACAAGATGCCGTCGGCGATCTCGCTGGCCTGCCCCGGCTTACCCATCGGCACGGAGGAGGCCGCAATCTTGTCCGGATCCAAAGGAGTATTGGCACCCGGCGGTAGCTTGCCCCAGATCGGGGTTGCAATGATACCGGGATGCACCGAGTTCACCCGAATGCCGTCATTGGCCTGCGCACATTCGAGCGCCATCGACTTGGCGAACAAGCGGACAGCACCCTTCGTGGCGCTGTAGCCGGCTAAATTCGCCGATCCGCGCAACCCGGCAACCGACGATAGCATAACCACCGACCCGCCATTGCCGGCGCGGCGCATCGCTGGAATGCCGTATTTCACCGTCAGGAATACGCCGTCGACGTTGATCGCCATCTGCCGGCGCCAATCGGCCAACGACATGTCCAAAACCGAGCACATAATGCCGATACCGGCGTTGGCAACAAGGATATCGAGGCGGCCCATCGCCTCCGCCGCCGCAACCACCGCCGGCCAGCCGGATTCTTCGGTGACATCGTGATGCAGGTAGACACCGCCGACCTCGACCGCCAGCGCCTGCCCGGCGGCGTCGTCGAGGTCGGTCAGAACCAGTTTCGCGCCCTCGCGCGACAATGCACGCGCGGTGGCGGCACCGATGCCGGACGCGGCACCCGTGATAATGCCGACTTTATTTTCGAGAAGGGCCATCGGTTCCTCGTGTTATTAAATGCCGGACAGGTCGAACACGCCATCCAGAACCACCAACCGACGTTGGAACAACCATTGTCCATTCGTGCGGACCAGCGTGCAATCGTAGCGCCCGGGCGGACCCATGCGGGTTTCGCCGTTACGGGTGACAATATTCACCAAATAGCAAGCGGCGTGCGCGGTATCGCCATCCACCGCAATCGCGAAATTAGTCAGGATGTGCCGCAGTTGCGATCCGCTGGCCTGGAATTTGGAGAAACGTTCCGCGAAGGCTCGAATTTCCGCAGTACCGGTCTTCACACCGACGACGGGGCTTTCCATCGATGCGGTTGCCGTGAAGCAGCTTACCACGCCTTCCACATCGCCGCCGTCCAATGCGGTAGCGTAGCGGATGAATAAATCTTGAATGGCTAGGCGGTCTTCGATCGATGTTGGCATGTTTCGTCCCTTCCCCGGATGATTGAAATTACTCGCCGCGGTCGCTGGGGAAGATTACGCCAACAACCCACGCGCAATCCCGATGATACGGTGCGCCTCGCTCCATAAATTATAGGGGCCGAGATCGTCCATCGATGCCCACCGGACCTCGGAAACATCCGTCGCAGCGACGGCTTGCCCATCTCGATAACGCGCTGCGAAATCCAAGATTGTGTAATGAAACCGCACCCGCCCTTCGGCATCCTTCCGGATCGTATCGACATACGTACAGAAATGCAGATCGCCGACGGTGAGGCCGGTTTCCTCGTACAATTCCCGCCTCGCCGCGTCCTCGCAGGTCTCACCGACATCCTGGGCCCCGCCCGGCAGGGTCCAGCTTCCGACATTCGGCGGTTTGCCTCGGCGGCATAGCAGCACCTCGTGCTCTCGGATCACCACGATACCGATGCCCACGATCGGGCGCGGCGGATATTCCCGGTCGGTCACTGCTTCGCCGGCTCGGGCGGTGGTTCTGCCGGCTTTTCCGCCGCCTTGAGATCGTCGAGTTGCGGCACCAACGCGGTCTCCTTCCAAGAACCGAGCTGATATAACCACCCGCCGAGCTTCTTGGACAGGGCGGCGGCTTCCGCCTCGGTCTTGCCGGTGCCAGCGGCCGCGAGACTCACCCAGATATCTTTGTCCGCTTTGAAAACGGTGGCGGTCAACGTCAGTCCGTCGTCGGTAACGAAGTTGCTTGTTCCCAGCTTGTCGCCGATCGGGTCGGATGCAGCCCGAACCTCCTGGAACGTTACCGACTCGAACGCCCGGAAAACATCCTCGATCTTGTAGTCTTCCAGTTTCGGATGTTCGGTGGGATCGATCAGCACCAGCTTATCGCCCTCACGACCGAAAACCAACTTGCTTTCGCCGCGCGTGGCCGTCACGGACACGATCCGTCCGTGCGCGATATTGGCAACGTCGCGGTCCAACCATTGTGCCGGATCGTGATCGACTTGCAACGCGCCCTCGGCAAGCCAGGAAACCTGTTCGTTCGGCCGGCGCACGTAGACCTGCTCGTCCACCTTACCCTGGGTGCGCATCCGGCGGTGGCCGGTCACGACTTCCAGGATGGGTTTCCCATCGGTATCGATCACCCGCAGCAAATGCGAATTCGCATCCGGCTTGGTCGCGTCTTCGACCCCCAGCCGAGCGAACGAGGCGGGATCGCTGGTGCGCTGCTCGATCAACCGAAGTTCGGTCAGCGCGGTCAGCATCGCGTGCAGCTTACTGTCCCGCACGGGATAGCCGCCACGATCCGCCAACCCCCATTTGCCGTCTTTCAGCGCGACGACGGTGGGTTTGCCTTGGAAGACAACCTCGATCTTTGCCGCTTTTTGCAGTTTCGGGGCCAAACCGGGAAACATGAGTTGGCCGGCATCGACCGCCTTCTGCTCCTTCGGGACGTTGCGCGCTCCGAAGAACCAACCGCCGCCGAGCGACACGACTGCGGCGAGAACCAGAATATAAAGGGAGCGGTTGTTCATGCCCGAGCCCTCGCGCGGCGTCCGCGCTGTATCAGTGCGATGGCGATGGCAAGAACGGTCAGCAGTGTCGGAACCAGCGCGATGTTCAGTGCGCGCAACTTGGTTTGCAGGCGCGAGATATCGCGGTTCAGTTCTAACTGTACTGCCCGTAGCTTCTGCCGGGTCTGCACGATGTCGGCACGGGCCGCATCGATCGCCGCACGTTGTTCCGGGGTGATGACAGCATCGGACTTGGCCTTACCTTCGGCCTCCTCGCCACCGGACCGCAGGGTACGCAGCTGCTTTTCCACATCCTCCAGGTGCTTTTGCAGCGCCTGTTCGGTCTGACGGTAGTTGGCTTCCGCGTCGCTTTGCATGCGGGCGATGACGGCAAACGGACGGTTGGTCTCACCCCGCGAGCGCAGCCCGATCAATGCGTCGCCACCGGCCAAGGTGCCGACAAGATTGGCAACGAAAGGGCCGTTATCCGCAAAGGGCGTGGCGGTCGGCTGACCGAAGAAATCGGCAACCCGTACCCAATACCGATCGACGAGGATGTCGGTATCGGCAACCACGACCAAATTGGCGGATCCCTCGGTCCCGGCCTTGTGCGCCGGGAAATTGTCGGGTCGCTTCTGGTCTGCTGCCAATTCCGGCGGGCCGGTAAAGGCCGATTTCAGCACGCCGCGTACCCGAGCAGCGAGGACCCGTGGTTTCCCGTCGGGTTGGAATGCGGCGAGGATTTTCGACGGCTCGGGCATCCGCAGTTTCTCGGTCGGCACCAGCGCGGAACGGGGGCTGGAAGTTAGGAGCGGGGTGAACTCGATCGACGCTCCCTCGGCCTTGCTCAGCGCTCCGGGGGACGCGACATTGATCGTTTTCAGATTGGCTGTCGCGGGATCGTCTTGATTGATGCCGTCGCGAATACCGAACCATGCGACGAAATTCACAGCTTGCAGACGTTCGTCCGACCCGCCGCGTACACGCCACGCACCGGTCAGATCGCCCACCGCCGCAGAGGGATCGAACTGAATGCCCCAAGCGTCGAATAGCTTCTTC
>JBAXFK010000126.1:0-12759 GCA_037139955.1 Rhodospirillales bacterium | reverse complement strand
GCGCATCGCACGGGCTGTCGCGGAAGTCAATCGTTGCGGCTATTGTTTGGCGGCGCAGAGCTACCTCGGTAAAAACTTAGCGAAATTGGACGACGCCGAAATCGCCGCCAACCGGCGCGGTGCATCCAACGATGCCAAGGCCGATGTTGCCGTGCGTTTCGCCGCGCAAGTGGCGCAATCTCGTGGCCAGGTCGCCGATGCCGACGTGGCAGCGGTGCGCGCCGCTGGCTACGACGATGCGCAAGTCGTCGAGATCGTTGCCCATGTCGCGCTGAACGTCCTAACCAACTACGTCAACGAGGTCTTCCAGACCGAAATCGACTTCCCCGCCGCCGCGTAACGATGGAGTAAACCATGTCCCGCCCGCCCTTGCCGCCCTTCGACACCGAAACCGCTGCACAAAAAGCACGCATGGCCGAGGATGCCTGGAACAGCCGCGATCCTGCCAGGGTCGCGTTGGCCTACACGCCCGACAGTCGCTGGCGCAATCGCGCCGAATTCGTCCAGGGGCGGGCGGAGATCGAGGCTTTTTTGACCCGCAAATGGCAACGCGAGTTGGATTATCGCTTGATCAAGGAAGTCTGGGCTTTCCGCGATAATCGCATTGCCGTCCGTTTCGCTTACGAATGGAACGACGATAGCGGTCGGTGGTTTCGCAGCTATGGCAACGAAAATTGGGAGTTCGATGCGGAAGGCCTTATGCGCATCCGTATTGCCAGCATCAACGATTCACCCATTGCCGAAGCGGATCGCAAATTCCATTGGCCCGCCGGGCGTCGCCCCGACGACCACCCGGGTTTGTCCGCCCTCGATTTGTAAAGAGACCGAAATCATGTTCGCTCCGTCCAGCGATGTCGCCTTCACCCGCACGGTGAAGGCGATTCAAGCCCGCAAGGGCTCGCGTCCCAGCTACAGCCAGATGGAGGAAGACGGGGGATGGCGCACTGCCATTACCCCGGACCTCGCTACGTTTGTCGCACAGCAGCGCAGCGTATTTTTGGCGACCGCGAACGCCGAGGGCCAGCCCTACATCCAGCATCGCGGCGGCCCGCCGGGGTTTCTGCACGTGCTGGACGATCGCACGTTGGCCTTTGCCGATTTCAAGGGAAACCGCCAGTTCATTACGCAAGGAAATCTGCAAGACAATCCGAAGGCGTATTTGTTTCTAATCGACTATGCCAATCGCCGCCGGATGAAAATCTGGGGCAACGCTCGGGTGGTCGAGGGCGATGCGGCGTTGACGGAACGATTGATGCCCGAGGGTTACAAAGCGCGCCCCGAACAGATTGTCTTGTTCGATGTCGTTGCTTGGGACAGCAATTGCCCGCAGCATATTCCGCAACGATTCGAAGCCGGCGATGTCGCCGCTGCGCTAAAACAACGCGACGATCGCATCGCCGAGTTGGAGACCGAACTCGGTCGGTTGCGTGCTTAGCGTCCGTCGTCGATCGCGGTGTCGCGCACAGCACCGAATTCGACGAAACAAATAGCGCAGGTACGAAGATGCTTGCGATATACTAGAAAAACCCGTGTAAGAACCACCGTCGATCCCCTGTCGCTGCATCTTCTCCATCCCCTCGGCGGAACAACCAGAAGCGGCGACCGTCTTCGTCTTCCACGCGGAAATAATCGCGGACGGAATGCATTTCGCCGTCGCGCTTCCACCACTCCCCGGCGATGCGTTCCGGTCCGTCGGCGTGGCGGACGCGATGGCGGACGCGGCGCCATGTAAAAGCCAGCGGCGGATGGTCGGGGAGCAGCGCCATCGCCTCCACCGGCTGCGGCGGATCGAGCAACCGGATCGGCCGTGGCAGATCGGCGGGCCAGTTCGCTTTTGCCCCCGATTGTAACGCTGGCACCCGTCGCACGGATCGTTCCGGCACGTCGCTTTCCACCGGTTCGTTGCGAAAAACCCGAGCGGCGCCCAGGCGGTTGGATAGACGGTCTACGAGCTCGGCGATCGGGGTCTCGGTTCGGTCCGCCAAAGCGGCGGTCTGGGTTTGCGGCGCCGAATCCACTCGGGTGGCGATCAGGTGCATTGCCTCGATCCCCAAACCGGGGTCGATCCGCTCCAGCCGTTCGGTCAGCATGCGTGCGAGGTGGCGGGGATCGCGCGACGGGCGGGCGGTGCCGATGCGAATGACAGGGGTGGCGCCGTCCACCCGCTCGAACAGCAAATCCAGCCGGCGGGCGCCTTGGCCGGCGTTTTCCAGATCGTCGCAGACCAGGGCGGCCAGGCGATCGATGACGGCGGCGAATGCGGGCGCGGTCAGCAGCGGCTCCATAAAGGTCAGGCGCGCTTGGATCGTGTCGGGTGGGATCGTCGGCACGATAGGTTCGAAGACGGCGCCCGATAATTGGTCCAGGCGGAGTGCCACGATATTGCCGAAACGGCGGACCAAGGGCGCGCGCGGTGTGGCGATCAACTGGTCGACCCGGTCGAATCCCATCAGCCGCAACCCGTCGCAGATTGCTGGGGGCAGGCGGAGGGCTTCTAGGGGGAGGCCCGCCGCGACGGCGGTGCGGTACCGAGCCAGCGCATGCGCCGCGCCCGGTGTATCCGCGATGGCCGGGCGCGCTTGCATGCCGAAGGCGGCGAAGCGCTGTGTCAGGTCGCGCAGCATCGCGGTTTCGCCGCCATGCAGATGTGCGCTGCCCGTGGCATCGATCCAGATTCCGTCGGGCGGATCGGGGGAGGCTAGCGGCGCGTACCGTAGGCACCATGCGGCCATGCGGCGCAGAGAATCGGCGTCGGAATCGGGTTCGGCGGGGTGGATCGCCAGACCCGGCACCAAAGCCTGGGCCTGCGCCAGCGGCATGCCAGGGTGTAGGCCGAGACCCGCCGCCGTCGAATCCGTCGCCGCGACGATCTGCCGCCGTCCGTCGTTTCCGGCGGTGATCAGGGGGGTTCCCTCAGGCGCGCAATCGCTCTGTTGTCGCAACCGATCCGTTGGCAAGGTCGGGAACCAGATGGACACGACCCGTCGCATCGCACGCCTCCGTTATCCAAAGGCCGGGCGCACCGCCCCGGCAGCGGGTCAGCGTTAGCCGCCATAGCGCCGGTCCCAGCCCCGGCACCGATGGCGCGTGCGGCAAAGCGGGCAACGATGGCAAAGCGGCCACCAGCCATCGTGTCATGGCCGCGGTCGGTTCCATCAGCGCGGGATCGTCGAAGCGCCGGCTGCGGCGCAGCGCGATCGCCAACACGCCGGTTTGTTCCGCTGCCAGTTGCAACCGGCGGGAGGCGATCAGGCCGAACCGCCCCCCGATTTCCCCCACGACGGCGGACAGGCCGGGGTGGCGCAATCCTTCTTCCATAGTAGCGAGGACTTCTTTGCCTGCTTCGGCGAACACCACCCGGTCGGGGTGAAGCCCGGCGCCGGCGAGGCCGGGGGCGAACAGATCGGCGTATTCCATCGCCCATAACACCGGTCCAGCTATGCGGGACAAAATACCGGCGGTCAGCAACGCGGCGGCGGCGCCGTGTTCGGTATCTGGCCCCGCCCCGGCGATTTCGTGCAGCGCGCCCAAAGCGAGGCCGCCGTGCGGCAGGGCGGAGTCGATTTCGGCCGAACCCATGGACACAGTTTGGCCGGGAGCGGCGACGGGCCCACGCTCGATGCGGGCGATCTGGGCGCGCAGGTCTTCCAAACGGGCGTGCGAGGCGTGGAACATAATAGGAACTTAAACCCGGTCGAAAGCTGAGTCGAGTCGGAAATGCCTTGAGTCGGCCGGCACTCACCTTCCTCGCCAATCCTGCTATGCTCTCGAAAACCGAGACGGAGAAACCGATCATGCTGCCGCAAGCCGCCGATTTCCGCGCCGAGGCCGACGCCCTGCACGCGCTGCTGGTCACGATGACAGATGCCGACTGGGCACGTCCGACGTTGTTCAAGCAATGGACGACCAACGATATCGTGCAGCATCTGCATGCCGGCGACCTGATGGCGGCGGCGTCTGTGGCGGGGGAGAATCCTTTCCGCCAGCTGCGCGCCGAAATCCAAACCGCCCGCGACAACGGCCTGAGTCGGGTGGAGGAAACCCGCCAGCGTCTAGGCAACCCCACCGGCAAGCGGTTACTGGATATGTGGTACGCCGCGATGGCCGATCTGTGCGAGAAACTCTCGGCGATGCCGCCCGACACGCGCCTGAAATGGGCCGGTCCGGACATGGGCGTGCGGATGTTTACCACCGCCCGCCAAATGGAAACCTGGGCCCATGGCCAAGCCATTTACGACCTGATGGGCGTCGCTCGGCAGGCCACGCCCCGCTTGCGCAATATCGCCGAGATCGGTGTTCGCACCTATGGCTGGACTTTTGCGAACCGCCAGCGGGACGTCCCCGGTCCGGCGCCTTATGTGCGGTTGACGGCGCCCGATGGTGGCGTGTGGGCGTGGAACGATCCGTCCACCGATAATGTCGTCGCGGGCGATGCCTTGGAATTCTGCCAAGTCGTCACCCAAACCCGTAACGTCGCCGACACCGCTTTGCGCGCAACGGGCGCCCCGGCGCAAGAATGGATGCGTCTGGCGCAATGCTTCGCCGGCCCTGCCGAGGACCCGCCGGCCCCCGGCCTTCGTCGCGCATGACCGCCCAAGGCCTCACGGAAACCGAGGCTAAAGCTCGGCTGCGCGCCGAGGGTTATAACGAACTGCCGCCCGCCGACAGCCGCACGCCGTGGCGGATCGTATTGGAAGTCCTGCGCGAACCCATGTTGGCGCTGCTGCTGCTTGGCGGTGTCGTCTACATGGTGCTGGGCGATCTGAAGGAAGCGGTCATCCTGCTGGCCTTCGCCATGCTGTCGATCGTTATTACCGTGGTGCAAGAAACGCGCACCGAACGCGTGCTGGAGGCGTTGCGCGACCTCACCAGTCCTCGCGCTTCGGTCGTCCGCGACGGCGTGCAAAAGCGTATCGCCGGGCGGGAGGTCGTGCGCGGCGATGTTATTCTATTGGCGGAGGGCGATCGTGTGCCGGCCGATGCCGTGCTGACTGCCTGCCACGATTTGCAAACCGATGAATCGCTGCTGACCGGCGAATCCGTGCCGGTGCGCAAAATGGCCGGCACAACGACGTCTGAAACACATCGGCCCGGCGGGGACGATCTACCGATCGTATTCTCCGGCACGCTGATCGTGCGTGGCGCTGGCACCGCTGCGGTCGTCGCGACCGGCCCGCGCAGCGAAATTGGCCGCATCGGCCAGTCGCTGAGCACGTTGGAAGCCGAGCCGCCCCGTTTGCAGGCCGAGACGACCAAGCTGGTGCGACTGTGCGCCATCGGCGGCGGCATCCTATGTCTGTCGACCGTGGTGTTGTACGGCACGATGCGCGGCAGTTGGCTCGACGCGATTTTGGCTGGCATCGCGCTGGGTATGGCGATGCTGCCCGAGGAATTCCCCGTCGTCCTCACGGTTTTCATGGCGATGGGGGCTTGGCGTATTTCCCGAGCGCGGGTGCTGACGCGGCGGGCGGCGGCGATCGAGACGTTGGGGTCGGCGACCGTTTTATGCACCGACAAGACCGGCACCTTGACCGAAAACCGCATGACAATCGTGGAAACCGACCCGCCGGCCGGCGACCCGGCCGGCGACATCGTGACATTCGGCGTGCTGGCCAGCGCGCAAGAGCCGACCGATCCGATGGAGAAAGCGTTTCACATTGCCGGCCCGCCGCCGGCCGCCGGTTGGACATTGGTGCACCGCTATGGCTTGCGCCCGGACTTGTTGGCCATGTCGAATGTTTGGCGGACGCCCGATGGCATCGTCGTCGCCGCCAAGGGGGCGCCCGAGGCCATCGCCGCACTGTGTCGTATCGAACCGAACCGCCATGCCATCGACGACATGGCGGCGCGCGGTCTGCGTGTGTTGGGCGTCGCCCGCGCGATGTTCTCGGGGACGGAATATCCGGAATCGCAACGGGATTTCGTGTTCGAATTTCTGGGGCTCGTCGGTTTGGCCGATCCGTTGCGCTCGACCGTGGTGGGGGCGGTCGAGGAGTGCCGGTCGGCGGGGATTCGGGTGACGATGATTACCGGCGATTACCCTGCGACGGCGCGCGCCATCGCGCGTCAGGCCGGCCTCGATGCCGAGGAAATCTTGACCGGTAACGATTTGTCCGCGATAGACGACGCGCAATTGGTCGAGCGGGTGCGAACCGTAACCGTGTTCGCACGGATCATGCCGGAACAGAAACTACGCATCGTGACGGCGTTGAAGGCGGACGGCGAAATCGTCGCCATGACCGGCGACGGCGTGAACGACGCGCCTTCCCTGAAAGCCGCGCATATCGGCATCGCCATGGGCGGACGTGGCACCGATGTCGCGCGGGAGGCATCCTCGATCGTGCTGCTGGACGACGATTTCGGATCGGTCGTGCAGGCGGTGCGGCTGGGGCGGCGAATTTACGACAATTTGCGCAAAGCGATGGGGTTTATCTTCGCCGTGCACGTGCCGATCGCCGGTTTGGCGTTGTTGCCGTTGGCTTTCGACCTGCCGGTCGTGCTGGGACCGATGCATATCGCGTTCCTGGAGATGGCGATCGATCCGGTTTGTTCGCTCGTGTTCGAAGCCGAAACGGAAGAGGCCGACATCATGCGGCGTAAGCCGCGCGATCCGAACGCCCCGTTGTTCTCGGGCACGCTAGTCGCCTGGGGCATTCTGCAAGGACTTGCGGCGTTCGCGCTGGTCGGCACGATCTTCGTCGTGGCGCTACGACGCGGCATGCCGGAGGACGAGGTGCGGGCGCTGACCTTCTTCTCCCTCGTGCTGGCGATCGTCGCGCTGATTTTCGTTAACCGCTCGTTCGGTGCCTCGCCTTTGGTCGCGCTACGTCGGCCCAACCCCGTGCTTGCTTTCGTGCTTGCGACCGTCGCCGGGATGCTCGGCGTAACATTGCTGTGGCCTGTTGCCCGCGACTTGTTCCGTTTCGGGCCGCTGCACGCCGACGATTTGTCGCTGACGTTCGGTGCGGGCGTGCTGGTGTTAGCGGTTTTGGAGGGTGCGAAAGCGTTGTGGCACCGGCTCACCGCGCCGGTGCCATAGCTGCCCCCTCCCTACACCTCGTTCGACTTGTTCAGCACGGGCTGGAAGGCGGCGGTGACTTTCTTCATCTCCGTCGCTGGGTCGGCCCCACCGATCAAATTGCTCAATCCCGCGCCGATTGTGTCGCGGAATTCCGTGACCGGGACGATGACCGGCAGGCCGGAGCGGATGATTTTCAGGCTTGCCACGGTGCAGTCGAAGAATTCCTTGGGGAATTTGCCGCCCTCGGTAATTTCGGTCTTTTTGTAAGGACTCAGACGCGGCGGCACGCCCGACCCCGCACGCAGCAACTCGTCCATCATCGATTTGCCGGTCGCCCATTGGGCATAAAGCCACGCGGCTTTCTTGTTCTTCGCTGCTGCCGGAATCCCGATCGCATCGAGGAACGCGACCGACCATTGCCCTTTCGGACCGCCGGGCGGCACCGCGAACCCAACCTTCCCCGCGATTTTGGATTTGGTGGGGTCCATTAACGGCGCCGCCGAACCCAAACTATCCCACCACATCGCCGCTCGGCCCTGCATGAACGTCGTCTGAGCCTCATTCCAATTGAACGCGATGACACCGGGCGGGGCGCATTCGCGCATGATGGTCTGGAACCACGTCGCGGCCTCGATGGCGGCCGGGGAGTCGGTCAGCAGCGTCTTGCCGTCCGGCGTGACCGTTTCCTGGTCCCATCCCAGCAAGATATTGGTGTAAAGCACGACGTTGGCATTCTTCAGGCCGCGCCCGACGAAGCCGTAAATCCCGTTCGCCGGGTCGGTCAGCGCGCGCGCCATGGTCAGCATTTCGGCCAGCGTCTTCGGCGGTTCGGTAAATCCTTTGCGGGCGAAAATTTCCTTGTTCCAGTATAGAATGAACGGCCCCTCGTGCAGCGGTAGGACGTTGATTTTACCATCCGGTCCGGTGGCGGTGCGCATCGAACCCTGGGCAAAGTCGCCAACATCGAAATCGGGATTGGTCAAGCTGGGATCGGCGATATAAGGGCGCAGGTCTTCCATCCATTTGGCGCGCTCGACCAAACGTTTCAGCACATGCATGCCGACATTCACCACGTCGAAGCTGGGGTGGCCGGTGGACATTTCCATCGCGACCTTGGGGCGTTGCTGCTGTTCGGGGATTTGCTCGAAACCGACCTTGATCCCCGTCATCTCTTGAAAGGACGCCAGCCGAGCCTTGGCGACGTCGCCGCGTTGGGAGAGTTGGTAGTTGACCTCTATGGATTGGCCTTTGCATTGCTTCCAGTCGAACTGCGATTGTGCATTGGCACGCTCGACGATCGCCGGGGCGGCGAGCAACCCGGTGAGAACGTAGCGACGTTGGATCATTTTTATTATCCTTTTGCGAAGCGGCAGGCGGAAATTTCGGGTCGTCGCGACTTGCTCACCGGCCGTCGCGACTTTACGAAGCACGCCAACGCCTGTCGATTGGGCCGCACCCCTGTTCGGAGACACCGATGATCACGCACGACATCAAGGTTTACCCCTCGAAGACGCATCTGGCGCGCGAAGACCAGTTCGCGTGGAAGATCGCCGGTGTCGCCGCCGACAAGGTCGCGATCGAAAAAGACGTGGCGGCGATGATCGTCAACCGCATCATCGACAATGCTGCCGTGGCCGTTGCTTCGGTCAATCGTAGCTCGGCAACGTCCGCCCGCGGCATGGCGCTGGCCCGCCCGAATAAGAACGGTGCTACCGTATTCGGCATGCCTGCCGGCAAGCGGGTGAGCCCGGAATGGGCCGCGTGGGCGAACGGTACCGCAGTGCGCGAGTTGGACATGCACGACACCTTCCTGGCCGCCGATTATTCCCATCCCGGCGACAACATTCCGCCGATCCTCGCGGTGGCGCAGACCGTGGGCAAATCCGGCCGCGACCTGATTCGCGGCATCGCCACGGGCTATGAAATTCACGTCAACCTCGTGAAGGGCATCTGCCTGCACGAGCACAAGATCGACCATATCGCGCACCTCTGCCCGGCCCAGGCCGCCGGCATCGGCACCCTGCTAGGGTTGAAACAAGATGTCATATACCAAGCCGTGCAACAGGCGCTGCATGTCAGTGTGACCACCCGCCAGTCGCGCAAGGGCGAAATCAGCTCCTGGAAAGCCTACGCGCCGGCCCATGCCGGTAAGCTGGCGGTGGAAGCCGTCGACCGCGTGATGCGCGGGGAAGGTGCGCCGTCGCCGATTTACGAAGGCGAGGACAGCGTGATCGCATGGATTCTGGATGGTCCGCAGGCACATTACCAAGTGCCGCTGCCGGCCGCCGGAGAAGCCAAGCGCGCCATCATGGACAGCTACACCAAGGAACATTCGGCCGAGTATCAGTCGCAAGCGCTGATCGATCTGGCGTTCCGCATGCGCGAGAAGATTTCGGATTTCGATGCGATCGAGAAAATCGTTATTCACACCAGCCATCACACCCATTACGTGATCGGTACGGGTGCGAACGATCCGCAGAAGATGGACCCGAAAGCCAGCCGCGAAACGCTGGACCATTCCATCATGTACATCTTCGCTGTTGCGTTGCAGGACGGCACCTGGAACCATGTCGAGAGCTATGCGCCCAAGCGCGCCGGCCGGGCCGACACGGTACGCCTGTGGCACAAGATCGAAACGACGGAAGACCCTGAATGGACCCGTCGCTATCGCGCAACCGACTACACCGAACTCGCGTTCGGTGGCCGGGTGGAAATCTTCATGCGCGATGGCTCCAAAATCGAAGATCAAATGGCCGTCGCGAACGCCCATCCGTTGGGTGCCAAACCGTTCGGACGCGACGATTACATCCGCAAGTTCCTGCAAATGACCGATGGCGTTATTTCCACCCGCGAATCGAACCGTTTCCTGGAAGCGGCGCAGAACGTGGCGAAACTGCCGGCGGGCGAACTGCATCAATTGAACGTGGCTTTACCGGCCGGTACCCTGGCCGTCGCGAAGACCGGCATTCTCTAATCGGGAGACAACGACCATGAGCGAAACAGCAACGCCCAATACCCCGATTCGCGCCAAGCGCGGCGTCGGCCTTTCCGGCATCACTGCGGGCAACACCGCACTGTGTACTGTTGGGCGGTCGGGCAACGACCTGAATTATCGTGGCTACGACATCCTCGATATCGCGACTATCTGCGAGTTCGAGGAAATCGCCTTTTTGTTGGTGCACGGCACGCTGCCGACGAAGGCCGAATTGGCGGGCTATAAGGCGAAGCTGAAGTCCATGCGTGGCCTGCCGATCGCCGTGAAAGCGGCGCTGGAAGCCCTGCCGGCGGCGGCGCATCCGATGGATGTCATGCGCACCGGCGTGTCCGTGTTGGGCTGCGTCTTGCCGGAAAAGGAAGACCAGAACGTCGCCGGCGCTCGGGATATCGCCGACCGCCTGATGGCGTGCTTGGGATCGATGCTGCTGTATTGGTATCATTGGTCGCACAACGGCAAACGCATCGAGGTCGAAACCGACGACGATTCCATCGGCGGCCATTTCCTGCATTTGCTGCATGGGACAAAGCCGTCCGATGCGTTCGTGCGGGCGATGCACACGTCGTTGATCCTGTATGCCGAGCACGAATTCAATGCGTCGACGTTTACGTGCCGGGTTGTGGCGGGGACGGCGTCGGATATGCATTCGTGCATCACCGCAGGCATCGGCGCGCTGCGCGGCGCGAAACACGGCGGCGCCAACGAAGTCGCGTTCGAAATCATGAAGCGTTACGACAGCCCGGATGCTGCGGAAGCCGATATTCGCAAGCGGGTAGCGAACAAGGAAGTCGTGATCGGCTTCGGCCACGCGGTCTACACGATCGCCGATCCTCGTAACGCGGTGATCAAGGAAGTGTCTCGTAACTTGTCGGCCGCTGCCGGCGACATGCGGATGTTCGAAATCGCCGACCGGATCGAAGCGACGATGGCCGACGCCAAGAACATGTTTGCCAATCTCGATTGGTTCAGTGCCATCAGTTACCACATGATGGGCATTCCCACCGCTATGTTCACCCCGATTTTTGTGATTGCTCGGACCTCGGGCTGGGGGGCGCATGTTATGGAACAACGCATCGACAATAAGCTGATTCGTCCAACTGCTAATTACATCGGGCCGGAGCCGCGGGCGTACACGCCGATCGAAAAGCGTGGCTGAACTCGCGTAACAATTCGTTGTAAGATCTCCGTGGCAGCAGTGCCGCGGCGATTTTTTTTCGCCGTATGTTGGACGTGTGCGACTTTATATTGACATGAACCGATTGAACGCGGAATAGTTATATAGCAGAGTATGCGAATCGATTTTCGATTCGGTGACCATACCAGAAGCGATTGCGGAGGGGCGGTCGAATGGACCGTGGTTGTGTTCGAGTGAGGCAAGACGGCTGTCCTGGCGGCCATCCTATACTGTCCGAGGCAACGATCCTATCGTTCCTGGTTACGAAATGATTTCGGGTAGTAGCAAACCCCATCCCGACGAGGAGTATACTCTGGTGAGCACAGACGAAACTACTATCGAACAGCCGTCCGCCCAACCGCTGGCGATGAAGGCGAGTGCTCGGAAAACCGCGAAGAAGCCCGCTGTCAAAAAGCCCGCTGTCAAAAAGGCCGCAGCGAAACCGGCCCCAGTAAAGAAAGCTGCGGCAAAGAAAGCTGCGGCAAAGAAAGCCCCGGCCAAAAAAACTACGGCCAAAAAAGCGACCGGCAAAAAGCCGGCCGAGAAAGCTGCGACAACGAAACGTGGTCCGGGGCGGCCGAAGAAGTCGACAGCTAAGACTGCTGCCCCCAAGAAGGCCGCCAGTAAAAAGGCATCCGCGAAAAGTGCGCCAGCGAAACGTGGTCCCGGTTGGCCGAAGAAAGCTGCTGCCAAGACGGCTGCTCCGAAAAAGACCGGCACAATCAAGAAATCGGCTGCAAAGGCACCTGCGAAGCGTGGACCGGGTCGCCCGAAAAAGGCCGCTGTGGCTATTCCCGGCAAGCGTGGGCGGGGACGCCCCCGCAAGGTGCCGGTTGCCCCGGCATCCGGTGAAAGCAATGCGGAATAAGACGAAACGGGCGCCTCAGGGCGCTCTTTTTGTTTCGCGTCGGGCTATCCAGGTCGTGGCACCGGCGATGACAACGCCGCCGATCAACGTGGAGATGGTCGGTGTATCGCCGAAAACCAGGAACCCCATCGCCGTCATCCAAATCAAATCCAGGAATTTCACCCCTTGCGTGGCACTGGCATCTGCCGCCCGCAACGCACTGGTAGCGCAATAATGCGCGACGCTGCCTAACACGCCGCTACCTAGAAAAATCGCCCATTGCCCGACTGTCGGCCATTCCCATTGCGGTATGGCAAGCGGGAGTGTGAACAAGCTTATCGTAATGCATTGCCAAACGACAATGACCTCGGTCTTGTCTCGTTTCGTCAAAGCCTTTGTAATTAGCGCCGACGCGGCAAACAGAGGTGCGGAACCGAGCATTATGAGCTCGTAAAGGCCGCCACTTGCATTCATTTTAGGACCGACGACGATGAGCACGCCAACGAAACCGATAGCAGCGGACAACCATCGTTCCCAATACATTTTCTCGCCCAGCGCCAGGAAGGCGCCGATCATAACGAAGATGGGGCCGGTGAAGCCGATGGCCGTGGTATCGGCCAAAGTTAAATGCGGGAGTGCCATGTACCATAACACCATGCCCGCCGTATTGAGGTGGTCGGGGTTCTTCGGACAGTCTGGCGACCCAGTTAAGCTAAAAACCC
>JBAXFK010000125.1:0-12775 GCA_037139955.1 Rhodospirillales bacterium | reverse complement strand
ATCCTCCAGCGCGCCGGTCCGCAAAAGCTTCTCGGCAACACGCTCGACGAGGTGGGATGCTTTGGGTCTGAGCATTCAGATGAGCGCCGCAGTACGAAGGATGTGAACGATCAGGCCACCGTATACACCCACTAGGATCGCAACAGCGAAGCCGAAACGCAGCACCGTCATCAATCGCTGCCGCAAGGGGGCCATACCTAGCACGGAGATGCCGCCGAGCACTGGCAGACCGAGTGTCCGAAGGTCGTCGACGGTGGAGAAGGAGCGGTCCATTTGGCCGAAAAGCACGGTCACGCCAGCACCGGCTGCCATACCGGCCAGCAGCACGCCGGTGATCAAAAGCATGCGATTGGGTGCTGCGGGCAGGCCAGGAATTCGGACGCAATATTCGCGGCTTTACCGAGACAGCCAATGCCGCGATCGCCGCCCACACGTGGCCGGGCAATGTCCGCGAACTGGAAAACCGCATGAAGCGGGCGGTTGTCATGGCGGAACGGCGGGTGATAGACGCGGCGGATATGGAACTAGCCCCGCCGGCCGAAGGCCCGCCCGATTTGGACCTGCGCGCGGCTCGGCTACGCGCCGAACGCGAGGTGATCCATATTGCGTGGGCGCGTAGCAATCATACGTTATCCATCGCTGCGCGCCTTCTCGGCATCAGCCGCCCAACGTTGTATGGGCTGCTAGAGGCTCACGGGATCGACGTCGACGGGGGCAAGGGAATCGAGACCGCAGCGGATGCCGTCGACGGCAACGCTCGGGTCACATAGCAACTGGGGTTAATTTTCATGCGTTACAGGTCTCTCGGCTGGATCGTCCTCGGTGCATGGATGGGCATTTGGCCCATGGCCGCCCACGCGGATTACATGTCGAATGCCCGAGCGTCGTTGAAGAAGGGCGATTTGAAGTCGGCGCAGATCGATCTGCGCAACGCCGTCCGCAACGATCCGCAGAATGCCGAAGCGCATTATCTCCTGGGCCGCGTGGCGATGGAGCTTGGCGATCCGGTCGCGGCCGAACGGGAGGCGATTGCCGCGCGCGAGCGCGGGTTCGATCCTCATCAAACCGTGCCGCTGCTGGCGCAGGCCCTGCTGTCGCAGAATAAAAACAGCGAATTGTTGGAGAAATTGAAACCCGAGGGCAAGGACGGCCCACTCGACGCGGCGATCCTGGTCAATCGCGGTTATGCCCAGATCGGTTTGCGCCTGCCGGAAGACGCGCAGAAATCCTTCGCCGACGCCGAAGCCGCCGCTCCCAACGCGGTCGAGCCGCTGTTGGCCGATGCTCGTTTGTCGGTGGTGCGCAACGATTTGCAAGGCGCGCAAGAAAAGATCGATCGGGCCATTGGCGCGCAGCCGAAATCGGCCGAGGCGCTGATGGCCAAGGCACAGCTGCTGCGGCTTAAGAACGATGCCACCGGGGCGATGACGGTGCTGGATACTCTGATCGCCGATCAGCCGGCCATCACCCAAGCCCGCCTCGATCGCGCCGACTTGGCATTGGCCATGGGCAAGGCCGATGTTGCCCGCAGCGATGTCGACACCGTGTTGAAAGGCACCAAGGGCAATATTCAGGCCCTTTACCTGGATGCCGTCATCAAGGCGCAGGCGAAGGACTTCAAAGCGGCCGACGACGGTTTGCAGCGGATCCAATCCTATCTGAACCGTATTCCCCGCGCCTATTTTCTCCAGGCCGTCGTCAAAGAGCAGCTTGGCAACTATGAAGAGGCCGAAGACGCCGCCCGCAAGTATCTTTCCAAGGCGCCCAACGATCTTGGCGCGTATAAGGTTTTGGCGCGCATTCTGTTCGTAAAGCGCCGCCCCGACCTGGTCGTCGAAACGCTGGCCAAGGTCACCGAATCCGGCAAGGCCGATGCCGAAGCTTACGATCTGTTGGGCCGAGCCTATGCTGCGACCAATCGGCCGCAGGACGCGATCGTGAATTTCCAGCGCGCCGAGGCTCTCGCGCCGAACGATGTCGGGTTGCAAACCCGCCTCGCCGCCGTGCGAATGGGGCAGGGCGATGTCGAGGCCGCAGTCGGCGATCTGGAACACACGCTGGAACTGGCGCCGAAAATGGCTGCGGTGGGGGAGACATTGTTCTTTGCCGCCATGGCGACCGGCGATCTCAACCGGGCCGCTGGGGTGCTGGCGAAAATCAAGGCCGCGCAGGGTGAGACCGACGTCGTCGGCAATCTCGATGGTCTGTTCAAAATGGCGCAACTGGATATGCCCGGGGCCGAAGCGGTTTTCCGCTCGCAGATCGCGAAATATCCCGATTTCACCCCGTCGCAAGTCAATCTCGCCCGCGTTCTGGCTATGACTGGCCGGCAGGACGACGCGGAGAAGGTGTTGAAGGATCTCGTCGTCAAGCAGCCGGCTGGCGAACCGGCTTTGAGCATGCTGGCGTCGACCTATGCCCAAAGCAACCGCATGACGCAGGCGTTGAACCTGCTCGATAGCGCCCACCGCGCCGATCCGAAGAATGTGCGCACCACCGCCAGCTTGGGCGATCTGTATATTCGCTCCGGCGCGCCGCAAAAGGCTCTGGACTTGATTGGCACGGAAACCGGCGCCGTCGCACTCACCACCGAAATGTTGAGCCTGCGGGCTGCTGCGCAACTTGCGCTCGGCCAGAAAAAAGACGCTCGCGACACTTATGGCGATCTGCTGAAGAAAGACCCCAGCGTGCTCGGCGCCCGCCGTCAATTGGTTGCGCTGCAAATCGAGGCCGGCGATTTCGAATCCGCTCGGTCCCTGTTGACGGCCGGCATCGTTGCTAGTCCACGCAACTACCAGTTGTATCAAGATCTTGCTATGATCGATCTGCGGTCGACCGGGATCGACGCGGCGCTGGCCACGGCCGACCGGCTCCTAGCGCAGGATCGGGATTTCGCCATGATCCGCGCCTTGAAGGGCGACATCTTCATGGCCGCCAATCGGGCGCAAGACGCAATCAATGCGTATAAGGAAGCGATGACTGCGGCTCCGTCGAGCGTCCTTGCTGCCCGTCTGTCCGCCGCGCAATTGCGGGGCCAGTCGCCGGACGATGCCGTGAAGACGCTGACCGACTGGGTCGGCAAGAACAAGGACGATCTAAGTGCCACCGAGCAGTTGGCCGAGATTCAGATCGGGCTCAACCGGTTGCCCGATGCCGCGAAGAATCTCGAGATCATCCTTAAAATCAAGCCGCACGACGCGGTGGCGTTGAACAACCTTGCTTGGGTCTATCAGCAAGTCGGGGATGCGCGGGCTACGGATATGGCACGCCAAGCCTACATCCTTTCGCCCGGCGCGCAGACGGCCGACACCTTGGGCTGGATCCTGACGACCGGGGGTAAAGCCGACACCGGTGTGACGCTGTTGCGGCAGGCTGCCACCGAAGCGTCGAACGATCCCCGCGTGTTGTACCATTTCGGTGTGGCGCTGAAGGATACCGGCAAAAAGGACGAGGCGATGAAAGCGTTGACCACCGTTGTGGAAACCAAAGGCGAATTCAAGGAAAAGGGCCTCGCGCAAGCATTGTTGGACGAGTTGAAAAAAGGCTCGTGAGCCGGAGCGTTTCGTGCCGCCAATTCGCCTACTGACTTTCTCCACGCTCTATCCCAACGCCGCGAGGCCTAATCATGGGGTATTCGTGGAGAACCGGTTGCGCCAGCTTCTGGCGAGCGGCGAAGCTGTGAGTACGGTGTTGGCGCCGATCCCATATTTCCCCAGTAGTGCCCCCTGCTTCGGCGAGTGGGCGCGCTACGCCGCCGCGCCCGCCGCCGAGACTCGCAATGGGATCGAAGTTCTGCATCCCCGCTATTTGGCGATCCCCAAGATTGGGATGTCGGTCGCACCGTTCCTGCTCTACCGCGCGATGATCCCTGTGTTACGGCGGCTGCTCGCGTCCGGCCGCCGCTTCGACGCCATCGATGCCCATTACTTCTACCCCGACGGGGTGGCCGCCGTGTGGCTCGGTCGGTATTTCCGGCTGCCGGTCGTCGTCACCGCCCGCGGTAGCGATGTGACTCAACTGCCGGAATTTCGCATCCCGCACCGTTTGATCTGCGGTGCTGTCGCGGGTTCCAGCGCGATGATCACCGTCAGCTCGGCGTTGAAGGATACGCTGATGGAGCTTGGCGCGCCGGCCGAAAAAGTGACCGTCCTGCGCAACGGTGTCGATACGGCCCTGTTCAGCCCGCCGGCCGATCGGGAGGCGCTCCGGCGTTCATTGGGCCTGACCCGTCGTACGCTGATTTCGGTCGGTTTGTTGATCGATCGAAAGGGCCACCACCGTACGATCGAAGCAATGGCGCAACTACCGGAATACGAACTGATCATTGCCGGCGAGGGCCCCGAGCGCGACCGGCTGGCGGCGCAAATCGCCCGACTGGGGCTAACGGATCGCGTCCGGTTGCTGGGTGCGCGTCCGCATGCCGAACTGCCCGCGCTGTATGGCGCCGCCGACGCGTCGGTGTTGGCGTCCTCGCGGGAGGGGTGGGCCAATGTGCTGCTGGAATCGATGGCCTGCGGTACGCCGGTCGTTGCCAGCAACATCCCCGGCAACCCCGAGGTCGTGCGCACCCGCGACGCCGGTTTGATCGTGGCCGAAAACACCCCGGAAGGCATCGCGGTCGGGGTCCGGTCGCTGTTCGATCCGTTACCGGCGCGTGCCGCGACCCGCGCCTATGCGGAACCCTTCAGTTGGGACGAAACGACGCAGGGACAGTTGCGGCTGTTTCGGCGGGTTATTGCCCGCGCCACACCGGCAGGCGCTTCGTCAGGAACGCCTCCATCCCCTCTTTGAAATCCGCGCTGGTGTAACACAGGCGGATCAGGTCCTCGTCCGGGGGCAGGTTGTCGCGCAGGCGACGGATTGCTTCTTTCGTGGCTCGCAACGTCAAGGGCGCGTGGCTGGCGACTAGTTGCGCCAAGTCCACCGCGCGGGTGGCTAGGGCTTCCGCGTCCGGCAGAACCTCGCCCACCAGTCCGGCCGCTTGCGCATCCTGGGCGTTCAGCAGGCGGGCGGTGAAAATCATTTCGACGACGCGGGCAGACCCGATCAGTGCGGACAGCCGCGCGATATTTGCCATCGACAGGCAGTTGCCCAGGGTGCGGGCGATCGGGAAGCCGAACCTGGCATTGGTGGCGGCGATGCGCAGATCGCAGGCAGCGGCGATACCCGCCCCGCCACCCGTGCAGGCACCCGCCACGGCGGCGATGGTCGGCACGGCGCAGCGCTCCAGCGCGCCGAGTACGCGGTCGAGCTTGGCTTCGTAGCCAATGGCGTCCTCGGCCGACGAAAAGGCCCGGAATTGCGCGATATCGGTGCCGGCGGCGAAGGCTTTGTCGCCCGCGCCGGTCAGGATCAAAACCCGAGCCTCACCGGGATCGGCGGCGATTTCGGCCAATCGTTCGTACATTGCGAATGTCAGCGCGTTGCGGGCGTGCGGGCGATTGAGCACGATGTGCCCGATGCCGTCGCGAATGTCGTATAGGAGTTCTTCGGTCATGCTGGGAGTATGCATCGCTGGCTCGGGATGGGGAATGCTATGAAGACGATCGTTGTCGTCGCTCTCGCGGCTATGTTGTGCGTCGGGGGCGCGCGCGGCGCTTCCGCTTGGGGGCACGATGGGCATCGCGTCGTTGGCGCAATCGCCGATATTCTGCTCGAACAACACTTGGCCACCAAAGCCAAACTCCGCAAAATACTCGGGGCCTCGCTATCCGAGGCCGCGACATGGGCCGACTGCGCCAAAGGCGTCAACTACTGTCATCGGCCTCCGTCGCGGCGTGAAGTCGCTTACACCGACGCCAATCCGCACAATCGCATGTATCACTACACCGATGTCCCCGCACAACAGACGGGTTACGTCTTGGGCGCGGCCGGAACGAAACCCGACGATATCGTGCAGGTCTCGCAATACGCGATCGGCATCTTGCTCGGCACGGTGCGCAAAGCCGACGGCCCCGCGACCTTGCGGAAGGACGAGGCGATTTGGTTGCTCGCGCATCTGGTTGGCGATATCCATCAGCCGCTGCATGTTGGCGCGCTTTATTTCGACAGCGCCTGCGCCAAACCCGTCGATCCCAACATCGTCGGCAAGGCACCGGATTTCGGTATCGGCACCGCGATCGTCGAAACGACCGGCGGCAACGATATTGTGCTGCCGAAGGGCGAGGTCAACCTGCACCATTACTGGGACGATATCGCGGTGCTCGCTGCGGCCAGACTCCCCGCCGGCGGCACCCTGAATGTGCGGGCCTTCGCTCGGCAACTCGCGACCCATCCGCCAGCGGGCACTGCTACTTCCGGCGCCCCGGCGACATGGCCCGTGGCTTGGGCGAACGAGGCGCTGCCTCTCGCACGCCGCGCGCTGGAGGATATCGCAATTCGCGACGCGACGCCGGTGCATGGCAGCGCGCTGAAATGCCGGTGGTATGGCTCGCACGATGCGGCTTACGTCGATTGGGCGGCGCAGCGCGCGACAGAGCAACTGGCCAAGGCCGGGCATCGGCTAGCCGCACTGATGGTCGCCGTGCTCGGGCCGTGATTTACTGCCGACCGAGAGTCTTTCAATCGTTCGCTCCGAAAAGGGACCTATCGTGCGCTATCCAATTTACGCGGCGGTCGCCGGTCTAACGGCCTTACTCATCGGTGCCAGTTCCGCTCGGGCCGATGCCATCGACGGACATTGGTGCGCCCCGGACGGCAAGCGGATCCAGATCGAGGGGCCGTCGGCCGCCATCCCTGGCGGACGTCGGGTCCAGGGCGAATACGATCGGCACCATTTCAGCTACGTCGTGCCGGCACCGGAGGCCGGGGCAGGGCAGACGGTGGCGATGGCGCTGATGGGCGAAACGGCGATACGAATTCAGTTCGGCGACGCAGCGCCGCAAATCTGGAACCGATGCGCCCCGCAGATCGGTTGAAATCCCGCCATCGATTTGCGTCCGGACGCAATCCTTCCTACCGTTGAGGCCAAAGCGAAGGACAGGAAACGTATGGCCGACGATAGCATGCTGCGGACCCCGATTGCGAAACCGGCGGCAGCGAAAGCCCATCCCGATAGCTGGGAGCCAGAACTTGCGGAACTGCGCCAGCGTCAGGCCCTCGCGCGCCAGATGGGCGGGCCGGAGCGGGTGGAGCGACAGCACAAAGGCGGCCGGTTGACGGTGCGCGAGCGGATCGATCGGATGCTCGATCCCGGCACGTTCAAGGAAATCGGCTCGATTGCCGGCAAGGCGACCTACGACGCCAAGGGCAATATTACCGAATTCATGCCAGGCAACTGCGTCTTCGGGCGCGGCACGGTGGACGGGCGGCCGGTGGTGATCGCGGGCGACGATTTTACCCTGCGCGGCGGGTCGGCGGATGCGTCGATCAAGGGCAAGCCCAAGATGTCGGAGCAGCTTGCGACCGAATTCCGCATGCCGATCATTCGCCTGATCGAAGGCTCTGGCGGCGGCGGTTCGGTCAAAACCATCGAAACGACCGGCCGCGCCAACTTGCCGGGCGGGCTGACCGAAACGACCTCGTTCGATTTGGTCGCCAACCAGATGGCGGCTGTGCCGGTGGTCGGCCTGGGTCTGGGATCGGTCGCCGGGTTGGGCGCGGCGCGGTTGGTGGCGGCGCATTATTCGGTGATGGTCAAGGAAATGGCGGCGGTCTTCGTCGCCGGCCCGCCGGTGGTGGAGCGTTTGGGCGAACCGCGCACCAAGCAGGAACTCGGCGGTTGGGAAATTCAGACCGCGTGCGGTGCCGTCGATCATGCGGTGGATACCGAGGAACAGGCCTTCGACGCCGCCCGCAAGTTTCTGTCGTACTTGCCGAGCAGCATTCACGATGTGCCGCCGAGGGTTATGGGCTGGGACGATCCGAAGCGATCCGACGAGAAATTGATCTCGATTATTCCACGCGTGAAGAAGCAGGCGTACCACATGCGGAGGATTGTCGAATCCGTCGTCGATAGCGGTAGCTTCTTCGAGCAAGGCAAAATGTTCGGTCGGTCCATCATCACCGGTTTCGCTAGGTTGGACGGCTGGCCGGTGGCGATTTTGGCCGGCGATCCCCTGTTCGAGGGTGGGGCCTGGACCGCCGATACCTGTAGCAAGATCATTCGTTTCGTCGATATGGCCCAAACCTTTCATTTGCCGATCGTTCATCTGGTCGATTGTCCCGGCTTCCAAGTCGGGCTGCGCGCGGAAAGCTCGGCGGTGATCCGCTGGGGCGTGCGGGCGCTGTCGGCGATCAACCAGACGACGGTGCCCTGGTGCTCGATCGTGGTGCGCAACTGCTACGGGGTAGGCGGATTGGGGCATCAGCCGGTGGGCCGTCTGGCGCTGCGTTATGCGTGGCCGAGCGCAAGCTGGGGCTCGCTGCCGCTGGAGGGTGGAATCGAGGCGGCCTATCGCGCCGACATCGACGGGTCCGACGATCCGGCGGCCAAGCTGGCGGAGATCGAAGAACGGTTGAACCGGCTGCGCTCGCCGTTCCGCACGGCGGAAACGTTCTGGGTGGACGAGATTATCGATCCCCGCGACACGCGGAAGCTGTTGTGCGATTTTGCCAATCTGGCGGGTCCGCTGCGGACGCCCGGCGAGTCGAAATTCGGCATGAGGCCGTAACGACAGCGGATAGCCACGCCAAGACGCCGCGCCGCCCGACAGCGGGCGCGCGGTTTCGTGCCGCTAGGACGCGGCGATGGGGATCGGCGGTGGCTCCCCGAGCAGATGTCCGAGCAGTTGGCGGAGTGCGTCTTGCGGTTTGTCGCGCCAGTCGAACGTCCAGCTGTTCGGCATCGTGCTGCGCTCTTTCTCGAAGCGCTGTCGGCGACGTTCGCGCACGGCAAAGACATGCTCGAAACTGCCGCCGAAATCGGTCAGGGCGCATGACAGTTCGAACCAGAACCCTCCCTCGCAGGCGGAGGGAACGATGCCGAGATCGAGACAAATTTCGGCGATCGTGCGGCCGACGGAACGACGGCGGACCTGGGCTTCCAGCTCTTTCAACGTCGGCATCGCGAAATGAACGGGATCGTCTGGATCGATTCGCTTAGACCGGGTCTGCATCGCTTTCCGCGCGACTTGCGGGCGGAGCTTGATTTCCAGCGTCTCGATATCTTGGGGTTCGGCGGGTACGGGCGGCGGTGTCGGCGCGATATCGCGGCCCTGCGCGGCGCGGGCCAACAGAAATCGTTACAGTATCATGGCGCGGAGAATCCCGCGCCGCACATGGCCGAGAATACGGCGCAGATCGTGGGTGCCGAAGCCGGCGGCGAGGGTGGGAAAGCGGGGGTGATCGACCCGTTCCGGGAGCACGACATCCAGACGCTTGCCGTAGCCGAGCAGGACGCGGACGACGCCGAGGATGGTGCCGATAAAGGTCGGCACGGCTTCGCGGGACCGGTCCTTGCGGGATGCCGCGCCTTCGGATACATGATTGATAAATTAACATTATCAGTTATTTTTGTCAAGAAAATTTGCGGCTGACCTTTCCCGCCCGTCTCGCCGTGGGCGTTCGTCTGCGTTCATCTGGGGATTCTTTTGCGGCTTGCTGGGGGCATGGGATGGTACCGCAGATGAACGCGGATGGTCAGGTACCGAAGGGACAGTTTTCCCCGGATTACGACCGAAAGGACGGCGAACGCGGCCTTATACCAGCCGCCACCCCCTTTGCCTCATAGGGGGCTAGCAATCGCCGCGCGTCTTCGATCGATGGGTTCCGGTCGCCGTTCTGCGACCTCGGAGGCTCGAATGGCGGCGGCGGTCAAGATCGCCCGGCTGGATCGCACGGCGACGGACCTTCGCGGGATCGCTGCGAAATGCAACGACGGTGCTCAGGTCCGGCGGTTGCTGGCATTGGCTCTCATTCTGGACGGACAGTCGCGGGAGGAAGCGGCGCGACGAGCGGGCATGGACCGGCAGACCCTGCGAGACTGGATTCATCGCTACAACGCGGAGGTCATATCTGGCCTGCGGTCCATTCGAAGCGGCGGCCATCCCGCGTCGCTGACCGGTGAGCAGATGGCGATACTGAACGCCCTGACGATCGAAGGTCCGGACCTGGAAAAACACAAGGTCGTGCGCTGGCGTTGTGTCGATTTACGCGACGAGGTGGCGCGACGGTTCGAAATTGCTGTTTCCGAACGAACGATCGGCCGATGGCTGCGCGGGCTCGGAATGACCCGGCTGCAACCTCGCCCTTTCCATCCGAATGTGCGGCCTGGTTTTGGACACTTACGATCGCATGGTCGAGGCTTGCCGAATGGCCTGGAAGTTCCTGACCGACGACCCAGATCGCATCGGATCGATCGGCAGCCGGGACTGGGTATCGGTCCGGTATTATGCAGCAGCCGCCACCACGGCGGAATTGTTCCGGACGCCCCCGGTTCCCACCCTCAAGGTCGGAGGTGAGCCGTGAGCTTGTTCCGTAAAGGTTGGTTGGGGATGGCTATCTTGTGTGCCTCTTCAATATGCATCAGTCCCGCGAAGGGGATCGACGCGAAGCCGGCCCCCGGCAATGTCTTCAGAAAAATCAAAAATGATGTCCGCCAGCCTCTGCTGTTCTCCGTCACGGGCTTTGGAGAGGCGGTACAAAAAACTAGTTTGATGATGGGCGGCGTCGCTAACCCGGGAGGCATATTTCACACACCCATATATATACACAGGAACACTGGTTTTATCATTGGAAAGGCTCTCGGCGTCCCGGAAATCTTGGCGACTTATCGCTGCTACGATGCGTTTTTCCCCCAACAAATCGTTGTCGGTAAAAATGTCCTGCGGGAAGATAGTAAACCCTTGGTCATTCACTCCTATCTTCCCAGAATCCACCGAAGCGCACCGCCTTTTTTGGTCTGTAATCAGGTCGCGGTTCATCGGGGTTTCGACAGAAGCCCAATAGAACCAACGCACATTGAAGGCTGGCGCCTTCCCAACGTTGGTTATTTTGAAGGTGGCTTGCATCATTGCTATAGGCCAGTCGTTTGGGATCGGTTGATTTTTCGGAGGCCGGACCACGGTCAATGGGCCGATCTTATCGACCTCCACCTTAAGCCATGGACGTTGGTCGTCTTGCATGGCTCTCAGTTGTCCTTGGGCCGCATCGGCCTGCCTCTGGGCCTCATTGGCGGCTCTTATCGCTTGGAAAAGACCAGCCAAGGCCGCCCCGCCAGTGATGACCGACAGGAACAACGCGAAGATTTCTATTCGGTATTGTCGCCGCCAATGTGCCTGCTCGGCGGAGTGGTGCTCATGATCTGTGGGGGGTTTGTGATGTTGATATGGCTCAACTCCGACAGGCCCGGTGCTATTGCTATGACCCTTATCGGATGGGCGGGCGCCGCTCTCGGAGCGTTCCTGTGCTTTTCGGCGTTTGTCCCGCCATTCTAAGAATGTAGGCGCCGCAAGCAGAACCAGTATTGGCCAAGCGGCCCCTGTGACAATGATTTGGGACCAATCCGGCATCTCCCCTGCGTCCTCCGTGCCCGGCAATCCTGCCTCACGGATTGGCAAGGTCAACCCCAGAACCGACCGTCAATCGGTCAGACGCAGGGTGTGGCACCCAATGGCCTCAAGGCACTGCACCAAAAAGACGGCCGTAAACCCGCCACGGCTGATCTTGTTGGCAATGTTCCGCTCGCTCTCCGGGATACCCATGGCCGTCAGCTTTTCGGCCAACTCCCGATAACCAAGATTCCGCCGCTTCAACTCGGCCCGGAGAAGCCCCTTCACCCGAGCCTGCCAATCACTGTCCGTCGCCATATCAACCTCGCATCCGACATTAAAATCATCATATTCGATGTTTTTGCCGTTGGCAACGGTGCAATACGTATCCATATTCGGTGCATTAACGCCGGATATGATGATTATGCCACAACACTTCCTCCTCAGCGCCAAGGCCCGCACCCTCTCCCTGGTGCAGGTCATGCGTATGAGCGACGCGGAAGCGGAAACCACCTTCCGCAACCTCCGTTGGCCCGAGGGTGTTGCCTGCGTCCATTGCCAGTGCCCGACCGTTTACGAGTGCCGCCGTCCGACCGGTGCACTCCGGTTCCGTTGCAAGGCGTGCCGCAAGGACTTCTCCGTTACGTCCGGCACTCTGTTCGCGTTCCACAAGATGCCGCTCCGGTCCTACCTTGCGGCCATCGCGATCTTCGTGAACGAGGTCAAAGGCAAGTCCGCGCTAGCGCTGTCCCGCGACCTGGGCACCCAATACCGGACCGCTTACGTTCTGGCGCACAAAGTCCGGGAGGCCATGGCCACCGAATTGAAGGGCATGCACATCGGCGGCGCTGGCGAGACGGTCGAAGTGGACGGCATGTATACCGGTGGCTACATCAAGCCCGCCAACCACAAGGAAAACCGCCGGGATCGCCGCCTTGCGAAGAACCAGAACGGCAAGCGTGAGGTTGTCGTGGTTGCCCGTGAGCGTGGGGGCCGCACCCTGCCGGCGGTGTTCAAGACTGAGGCTCAGGCAGTGGCATGGATCAAGGCCCGCGTATCATCCGATACCGCGATCATGGCTGACGAAGCCCCGTCGTGGAACGACTTGCACGGCCGCTTCTCCGTTACCCGGATCGATCATTCCAGGCTCTACAGCGACGGGAAGGGCGGCTACACGAACAACGCGGAAAGCTTCTTCTCCCGCCTGCGTCGCGGCGCCATTGGCCACTACCACCACATCGCCGGCCCCTATTTGGTCCGGTATGCAATGGAAAGCGCATGGCGCGAAGATAGAAGTGGTCCGGGAATCTCGGACAGTCCGCTAAGTGGATTTTCCTGCGCCAATG
>JBAXFK010000124.1:0-12933 GCA_037139955.1 Rhodospirillales bacterium | reverse complement strand
TCGATGGCCAGGGCGGTCATTGCAGTACCCGAATCGTCACCGGCTGCCCCGGCTTTAAGAACGGGCTATCGGGTCGTGCCTCCACCAAATAGACCAGTTTGCTGCGCGCCGCTTCGCTGTAGATGACCGGCGGGGTGTATTCCGCCCGTGGCGAAACGAACGACACTGCGGCGGTCAGGTCCGGCTTACAGGCGTCGCACCCCACACCGAGGCGCATGCCCGCATGAATTGTTGCCAGCGCGGTTTCCGGCACGAAAAACCGGATCAGCATATTGTCCGGCGGTAGCAGCGACACCACTGGGATTCCGGCGTTCGGCGTTTCGCCGACCCGAGCGTAGACGTCCGATATGAGCCCACCGGCCGGGGCGACCATGCTGCGTTGTGCCAGCCGCCACGTCGCCTGTGCAAGTTGCGCCTTCCCTTCTGCCAAAACCGCCGTTTGTGCTTGGATTTCCTGCATCCGCCCGGTCGGGGAGTGCTTGAGGGCCAATGCCGCCTCGGCGGCTTGAACTTTCGCGGCGGCCGATAGCATCTCGGCGCGCGCCTGATCGTGCTGTTGCGCGCTGGTGGATTGCGTTTTCACCAGCATATCCGCGCGCGCCAAATCGGTCGCGGCGCGTTGCAAGGCGGCCTTGGTGTCGGCGAGGACGGCTTCGGCCTGCGCGATTTCCTCATCGCGGCCGGCTGCTTGCAGGTTGGCGAGCCTCGCCTCGGCCCCAGCGACACGCGCGAGGATTTCGTCGCGGGCGGCGGTGTCGAAGGCGTTATCCTGGGCAAAGAGCAGTTGGCCCGCCTTGACGGTGTCGCCGGCTTTGACGGGCACCTGCACCAGGAGGCCCTGCAACGGCGGCCCGATGCGGATGAATTCGGCGTCGGCGTAGCCTTGCCATGTGTCGGTTTCGGTTGCGTGCGGGAAACGCTGCCACAATCCCACGGCGGCGGCGGCGCAGACTGCGAGGACTGCGACAGATATTCGGGGGGTCATCGCACTGCTTCCAGCCTACCTATTCTGGCGGCGCCGGTTAGGTCGATCCTTCGATCGTCGCGACGACGTCGGCGCCGAGGCTTGGTCTTCGGAGCCTGCATACATGGTAGGTAATGACCGGTTGCCCGGTAATCAAGGTTACACCTGCGCGCGATTCCGACGGGTCAGGCACAGCCCGACCATGCCGACACTCAATGCGGCCAGTCCGGCGGGTTCGGGCACATCGACGGAGTCCACTTGGTTCGGCAATTGTACCGGTGCCAAGGGCGGGTCGATCGGCAGTGTCACCACCGGAGCGGTCGGCGATGTCTGTGTGCCGCCGCATCCGGCGATCGTGTCGGCGACGCAAAGCTGATAGGCGTTGTGATATAAATTGGTAGCGACACCCGTGCCGCTTTGCGACGCGTCGTCGTTGTAGACGTTGAAATTGTATTCGGTGCCGACACCGGTGCCGGTCGTGTTGGCGTTGGTGTTCCAGGCGAACAGCCCGTCCGCGCCGGCACCGCTGGACAGTTCGACCCAATAGCGCTCGCCCGGCGCAAGGCCGGCGAGCGACGGAAACAAGCTAAGGATTGTCGGTGTGCCGGCGATCAAGTTGGCGCTGAAGGCTTGCGACCACAGGGCGCTGCCGAGCGGCGCGGGTTCGCCGTCGTCGCCGATAATCGACACGCTGTAGACTGCGTTGGATGCACCGGCATTGCTCAGTGTTAGGCTGATTTGCTGAACGGCGCCGCTGCTTCCGACTGTGAAGCTATTGCCCAGGGGGCCGTTGTCGCGCACGCCATCGTGTCCGGAGACCGCGAGCGGATCGACGTTGTTGAACAGGATCGTCGCATGGGCTGCGTCGGTCAGGCCGGTTCCGAAGCTTGCTGCCAGCACGAGTGCGGTAGCGGCTTTCCGTATCGTGGTCTGCGTGCGCTTCGTGTGGGGCAAGAACCCATTCCTCATGCGTGGCCGGTGCGTGTTGCGGTTGGCCATTTTTATAGCGGGGCGCCGTCTAAAAATCAAATCTTTTATGCGGTTATAATGTATCAATTTATCAACATTTTTAATTTATTGACATGATATGGCGATCTCCAATAACCTATTCTAGGTTGTCTTCCGGTCGGTCGGGTGCAAAGTGACCCAGATCGCCGCGAGCACCGGATGGAGTCAAAGTCATCGCTACCGTCAGTTGGGCAACCGCCTCCAAAGGCAACTGGAGTACCGCCTCCAGCTGGGCGGGCGGCGCCGTGCCTCTGGCCACCGACGACGTCTTCTTCAACCAAAGCGGCCCAGCGTTCGTTGTTAACTACGACCAGCTCGCATCCACCGTCGCCAGCCTGACGCTGGACGCCACCGGGGCTTTGGTCAAACCCGCAAAAAACACCACCCTGACGGTAAAAAATACCATCAGCCTCAACGCCGGCTCGCTTTTGGGTGCGAATGCCGGCGTGACCGTGACCGCAGGGGCCTTCACCGAGACCGGCGGAACGTTGAACTGGCAAGCCGGCGATGTCCTGACCGTCGCCGGCGCCGCGAATGTCAGCGGCGGCGTCTTCCAGACCGGCGGCACCGGGGCAACGATCGCCGTCGGATCGTTGTCCATTACCGGCAACGGACAGTTCACGATGGTGAACGGCACCGTGTCCGCCGTCGGACTCGCGCAATTCAACGCCTCCGTCAGCCAATCCGCGATTGGCAACGTCTCGGCCGGTACCATTTCGATCGGTGCTATCGACACGTTCTCCATGCTGTCGCCAACCGACACACTCGCGGCCGGTGCAGGCGGGCTGTCGATCCTGGGCACCTTGATCGGTAGCGGTGTCGTTCAGGGTTCGGTGTCCGGCACCGGCACCATCGCCGCGATCGGCATCGCCGGCGTCGGCAACGCCACGCTCGATGTACAAGGCAATATCGCCGCCGGTGTCGTCCTCGCGGTCAGTACGGTGTTCAGCGGCGGGTCGTTGGCGACGCTCAAACTCGACGGCGTCGTCGAAGCACTGCACGCCGTCTCGCTGTCGTCGTTTCTGCAAACGCTGGAGATCGGTTCCACCGGAACGCTGACGATCGACCAGTCGCAAACGATCTCCGGTTCCGCCGCGATCCTCCTCGATGGCGGCACCCTCATCGCCCCCAACGGCCTGACCATCGGCGCAGCCGGCTCGGTCAATATCGGTAATATCGATGGGTTCGGCCTGGTGTCCGCCTCGATCGACAGCGGAGTAGGGACCGCCGACGGTGGCTTCGTGTTCGCCAATGGCGGCGTGCTGGAAGTGACCGGGTCGATCCTTGGCAATGTCGCGATGAACATCGGAACGGTCGCGCCCTCGGCACTGAAACTCGACGGCTTGGTCGACGCGACCTACGGTTTCAACAACGGGTCGACCGCTGCGGTCATGACTAGCGCCAATCAAAAACTCGAAATCGGCGCGACGGCGACAGTGTTTATCGACATCGCGCAGACTGTGATCGCGGGCACGATCCAATTGGATGGCGGCAATCTGACCGATGCCGCAGGTATCTTTCTCGGCGACAACTTAGCCGGTGGCACGATCCTCGGGGCCGGCACGATCCTGGCTCCGATCCTGACCGGCGGTAGTGCCAGCGGTAACATCGTCACCGCATCCGGCGGTACCCTAAGCCTGCTCGGCTCGATCGGGAGCGGTGTGACTCTGGCGATCGCCAGTGCCGCCCCAAGTACCCTGCAAATCGGCAATACCGAGAGTATCGCCGCCGCGATCGCGATCGGCAGCCCCAACCAGACCCTGCGCATCGTCAACACCGGCGCCTTGACCATTGGACAAACCGAGACGATCGCCGCAGGTGCGGTGTTGCTGGCTGGCGGTAACTTGCTCGACCTCGGTGGGATCGTGCTGGGCAGCGGATCCTCCAGCGGCTCCATCGCCGGTTTCGGCGGTGTGCTCGGCACCATTACCGCCGCAGGCACGGGTAACAACAACACGATCGCCGCGCAGGGCGGGTCGTTGATCCTGGCCAGCGGCGTCGGCACCGGTATCTCCCTGCATGTCGATACCGGCGCACGATTAAAGCTTAACAGCACGATCGGGGCGGGGGACGTGGTGTCCTTCCTCAACAGCCTCGCCAATACCGGCACGATTCAGCTTGCGAACACCACCGCCGCCAATTCGTTCGCCAGCAATGCCACGGTTGCCGGCATGTCGGTAGGTACCGGATTCGCCGCAACCGATGTGGTCGATTTTCTGTTCGTCGCGCCGGGGTCGGTCGCATCCGCCTCGCTGACCAACGGCACGACCGTTAATGTATGGAGTGGGATCGCCGGCACTGGCACCAATCTCGGTCATTTTACCTTGGCGACGCCCACCACGGCCGGCGTTTCCTACGCATCCGATGGGGCAGGGGGCACCAACGTCTTCCTGGTGTGTTTTGCCGGCGGCACCGGTATCCGCACGGTCGAAGGCGATCGGCCGGTCGAGGCGCTGCAACCGGGCGATCTCGTCGCGGTGCGGGAAGACGGTCGCACCCGTTACAAGCCCGTGGTTTGGGTCGGCGTCCGCCATCTGGATCTACGCGGCCACCCGCGCCCCGAACTGCTCGCGCCTATCCGCATCCGCCGCGACGCGCTCGGTCCCGCTTTGCCCGACAACGATCTGCTGCTGTCCCCGGATCACTGCTTGTTCCTGGACGGCAAGCTGGTCCCCGCGAAGCTGCTGATCAATGGTATGACCGTCGTGCAGGAACGCGATACCGCGTTCGTCAGCTATTACCACGTCGAACTCGCGCATCACGGTTTGCTGCTGGCCGAGGGCGTGGCGGTCGAATCCTACCTCGACACCGGCAACCGAGCGTTTTTTGCGAATGCGGGTTTGGCGTTGCTGCTGCATCCGGAGTTCCATGTGAACGCCGGCTTGAAATGCTGGGAAACCGATGCCTGTGCCCCGCTGGCGGTTGGCCAATCGGCGGTTGCCCCGATCTGGGACCGTGTAGCCGCGCGGGCGATCGGCTTGGGATACCGGCGCCCCGATTTCGTCGCGACCGCCGATGCCGATGTGCATCTCTTTGTCGATGGCAAGCCGATCTATCCGATCGCCGTCCACGCCGGAAAGCATAGTTTCGCGCTGCCGCGCCATGCCCGTTCGGTGCGGTTGATGTCCCGTTGGGACATTCCCGGCGACCTATACCCAGCCCTCGACGACTGGCGGCGGCTCGGCGTGCGGGTGGCCGGGATGGTCCTGCGCGAAGGCGATTTCTGGCGCGCGATTCCCGCCGACCATCCCGATCTGTATGCCGGTTGGCACCCGGTCGAGCACGATGCCACCGGCCTCTGGCGCTGGACCGATGGCGACGCGGTGTTGCCCGTAGAAACCGGTGCCAGTCCGGCCATCCTCGACATCGCGATCGAGGGCGGCATGTCCTATCGCCTGCACGGAATGGACAGCAAGCAGCGTCTGGCCGCCCGATTTTCGTGGCGAGCCGATGCAACCGCCATTCAAGCAGGTGTCGCGCCGGCCCCCGAATACCCCGAGCGGAGCGCCGAAGACCCCGCGTGCGCGTGTCCGGCAGCCGGAGTCGCACCGGGTTCGGAAGCCGCGTGGCGCCGATCTCGCAGCCCGCGAAAGAAACCGATCGAGGAATGCGTGTCCCCGCGCACCGCGCGCGTGGCGGTCCTCGGCTCCTGAATCCGCTTGTCACGAAGGGCCGGGGGGTTCAGAAGCCGGCCTCTGACATAGGAAAGCGTTGCCATGGTCCCGCGTTATACCCGTCCCGAGATGGCCGCGATTTGGGCGCCCGAGAACCGGTTCCGCATCTGGTTCGAAATCGAGGCCCTCGCTGCCGAGGGCATGGCACGTGTCGGCGCGATCCCCGAGGACGCTGCCCGCAACATTCGCGAGAAGGGTGCCATCAAGGTCGCCCATATCTCCCAGGCCGATCTGGATCGGATCGACGAGATCGAGCGGGAAACCCGTCACGATATCATCGCCTTCCTGACCTGGCTCGCCGAGGGCATCGGCCCCGACAGCCGCTTCGTGCATCAGGGCATGACTAGCTCCGACGTGTTGGATACTTGCCTCGCGGTGCAGTTGACCCAATCGGCCGATCTGCTGCTCGCAGACCTCGACGCCGTGCTGGCGGCGCTGAAAAAGCGTGCGTTCGAGCATAAGAACACCCTGACCATCGGCCGCAGCCACGGCATTCATGCCGAACCGACCACGTTCGGCATCAAGCTCGCCGGCCACTACGCCGAGTTTGCCCGCAACCGCGACCGTCTGGTGCAGGCCCGAGCCGAGATTGCCACGGTCGCGATTTCCGGTGCCGTCGGCACCTATGCGCACTTGGACACATCGGTCGAGGAATTCGTCGCCGAACGCCTGGGCCTGACCGCCGAACCGGTGTCGACGCAGGTGATTCCGCGCGATCGGCATGCGGCGTTCTTCTGCACGCTGGGCGTCATTGCCAGCGGGATCGAGCGGCTGGCGACCGAAGTCCGCCACCTCCAACGCAGCGAAGTGCGCGAGGCCGAGGAATTCTTCCATGTCGGCCAAAAAGGTTCGTCGGCGATGCCGCACAAGCGCAACCCAGTCCTGAGCGAGAATCTGACCGGCCTCGCCCGCATCGTGCGTGCCGCCGTCGTGCCGGCGTTGGAAAACGTGACGCTCTGGCACGAGCGCGACATCAGCCATTCGTCGGTGGAGCGTGTGATCGGCCCCGATGCCACCCTGGCACTCGATTTCGCGCTGATGCGGCTGGCGGGGATGATGGACCGGCTGCTGGTTTACCCCGATCGGATGCTGGCCAATCTGGAAAGCTTGGGCGGCGTGGTTCACTCCGGCGAGGTATTGCTGGCGCTGACCCGTTCCGGCATTTCCCGCGAAGACGCCTATCGCATTGTCCAAAGCTGCGCGATGGACACCTGGACCAAGCTCGGCACCCCCGACGGTCGCAGCTTCCGGGTCAATTTGGAAGCCGATCCTGAAGTGGCCAAGCGTGTGCCGGCCGACGTGCTGGATGCCGCAATGGACCCCGCGATCCATTTGCGTTCGGTGGATCGCATCTTCGCGCGGGTGTTCGGCTGAACCTGCCGCTCTGCCCCGGTCGGCTGCCGGCCGACCGGGGCAGGAGCATTACGAGTTCGCCGCCAAAAAACCCTCGATCGCTGCGATAAATCCCAGCGTATTCTGCCCATGCACGTTATGCCCGCAGTTCGGCACCGTCACCAGCGTGCCATGCGGCAGCGCATCGCGAAACCGTTCGGCGGCATCCGCCGTCAGAATATTCGAATTCTCCCCGCGCACGATCATCACCGGCAAATCGAACCCGCCGGCTTCTTCCAGCGTAATATTTTCCAGCGGGCCTTGACCGCGCACAATGCCGAGGCGTCGAGGATTTCCATCGCATTTGCTAACATATTTGCCGTCGGCGCGTTCCAGCATGTTGTATTTCACCGTCCGCTCGATGTGCTCGCGGGACCGATACGGATCGTATTTACGCACGTTGGCGACGAAATGTTCTAAATTGTCGAATTCTTCGTTTGCCACAACGAAGCCGGCGATAACCTCTCGCCCGCGCCCGGATAGTTCCGGCCCGATATCGACCAGCACGAGCGCCCGCAGTTTCGACGGATCGCGCTTGGTCATCAGCATCGAATTGCGCCCGCCCATCGAATGACCCACGACCAGCGGCTTGTGCAGGCGCATCGCGGCGATGAACGCTTCCGCATCCAGCGACATTTCGTGATTGCCGTAGCTGACATCGCGCGACCATTCGCTATCGCCGTGGCCGCGCTGATCCATCGCCAGCACCCGGTATTTCTGTGCCAGATGCAGGCTGACCAAATCCCACGAATGTGCGGATTGGTGCCCGCCATGCAGCAGCACGATCGGCGGCGCGTCCGGGGCGCCCCATTCCAGGAAATGGAATCGTTGTTGACGAAGAACTATATTGCTCGACCGGTACGGCACCGACGGCGCATGCGGAATGCCCAGATCGGTGGCACTGGCCAGAAGGCTCCGGAATTCGTCCGTCCCGGTCATGTCCAGGGGTTCGCTGCCCTGGGCGAAGGTATTGAGGTACATGCTTGGGTTCCGTTGTTCTGGCCCGCAGGTTAGGCACGGGCCAGCCCTTCTGTCACCCCGCGCGCGCCAACCGCGCCCCGACACGCGACGAACCCGATCCAACAGCAACCGTCATCGCGGCCTCGGCCGCTGCCTCGGTATAACAGTCGCGCGCCAGCGCCAGGCCCGCGCGGGCAAAACGGCCGCGTAACGCGGGCTGGTGGTAAATATCGCAGAGCATGTCGGCCATATCCGCCTCTGTCTCGACGATCGTGCTGCGCAACGGCTTGCTCAACGCGAGGCTCGCGGCGGCCGCAGGGGTCAGGACGGAGGGAACGCCCGCCGCGAAACTGTCCAAAATCAGCGAATTCGGGCCAATGGCGGCGGTGGCGCGAACGATGCTCAGCATGGTGTCCGTGTCCGGGACGAATTGAATGCGCGGGTCGCCGGACCTACTGGGACCGGCGAAGACGCAGGCGATATCCGGGTCGCGTGCCCAAACCAGCGGCATGACAACGTCGGCGAACCAAGCAGCACCCTCCTGCCCGATGAACCCGATACCCTGGAAGGGCCGCTTTTTCCCCGACCCAACCAGCGTATGCGCGACCCAAGGTACGATGTGGATGGTGGCACCCGGTGCCATCGTGCGCAGTCGGTCCGCGTTGTCCGATGTATGCACGATGGTCGCGTCGACCATCCGCATGGCGGACAGCGTTGGGGGGCCGATATCGTCGATGCAGGCGACGATGCGAGCTTTCGACTGCCAAATGCGGGCGAGCGGCGCGTAGACGCGCGTATTATCCGTGCCCGCGATGTAAACCATGTCGTAGTCGTTGCGTTTGCGGCGCAGCACTTCCTCGACCGATGCCACCTGCGGGGCTCGGTGGCAGGTTACGCCCCAGGCTTTCAACCCAGCAGCGGCCGCTTCGCCGCGCGCGAGTTCGGCGGATGCCACGAGCTCGATCGTCCAGCCCAAGCCGCGCAAGGCCGCGATATGGCTGAGCAAGGGGCCGTCGGTGTCGCGGCGGGGCAGCTTATCCGCGACAATCAACACCCGCCGCGCTTGTTGGCGTGGGCCCTGTGCCCAACGTACTAGGCGCTCGTCGTCGGAGGCGTCCGGTCGTTGTGTTGCCCGCAGGCGGCGCACACGATCGATGCTGGATTCGAATGTTGCCAGCAATGCGTCTAGGGTGCCGCTGTCGTCCGCCGTCGCCGCAGCGATTTCCACCGTCCGCCGCACATCCTTTACCAAAGCCCGTCGATCGCTCGGTTCGATCGTAAGTGGGGAACCGGGCAATTCCCGACCGTCCTCGACCCGGCGCACGCGCAGTTCGTGGCGGATCGCGGGCGACAACGCGCGGGCCAGCCGCAGTTCGAACCCGTGACGACCGTCGCCGATGCCGGCGCTTTCGAGATCGGGCCGGAAACGGTTCGCAACGACCCGAGCGATCCGGCCTCGGCGCCGGTCAGACCGGCGCGCGTATCGATATCGCGACGTATTTTGTCGAAGACCGCGCCGGATTCGATGCGCGGCGCGCAGAACGCCCAGGCGCGTGAGGCGGCGTCGGGATATAATGCAGCGAATTCGGTGGCGTTGTGGAACATGCCGCGGCTGTCGCAATCGATGAACGTTTCGGCCGGTGCACCGGAGGCGAAGATAACGTCGTGATGCTTCAGTTCGATGTGAAAATATCGAATCGGATCGATCTCCGGGCACCGTACAACCGATACACCGTTCACCAAGTGTTGGGCTTGGATCAGTACACCGTCGATATACATCGCGTGTAATGGCGAAACAAATAGGTCGCGAACGGGTAGATTGTCGCCCAACGCGCCGCGCGCGATCCGGATTGGAATAATGTCGCGATTGCCCGCTGCGAAGGCGGACGAATAAGCGCGCTTGCCGATCCACACGACCGGTTTGGCGGTGCCGTCGAGCGTGACGACGCGGTCGCCGATGGTGAGTGCCTCGACCGCGATTTCCCCGCGATCGGTCAGGATCGGCGTGCCGGCGAGGTAGCAGGGCACGATGTCGTCGGTGATATATGTGTTACCGCCCGACACGAAGTAACTGAAAGTGCTGGCAGCGTAATTGTATCCCGAATCCAGGTTCAGCAGGATATCGGGTCCGACAGTTTGGTGAATAGTCAGCACGTTTCCGGTCGCTGCCACCGACGAAACGTCGGCGATGCCGGTCACGATCAGACTGTCGCGATTGAGGAACGCGGCGATCGTGCCGAGGAAGCCGGCGGTGCCGATTTGCAGCACGCCGCCCGCGATCGTGCCATCGGTCGGGGTGAACGCAATAGTTTCGGTGGCGGCGACCGACCCGTCGAGTTCCAGCGTCGCGCCGGCCGCGATCGACAGACCGCCGCTACCGCCGATGGAGCCGGTAATATCCAGCAACCCGCCGCTGGCGATCACCAAACCGCCGTTGATCGGGCTGCCATCGATGGTGCCGAAGCCGATAATGGTGCCGCCGGCATCGATCGAGATGCTGGCAGGTGGGTCGAGCAGGCCGCCGGATAAGGCAATCGTGCCGCCGTTGCCGATATTGACTCCGGTTACGCTGACGGTGCCGCCCAAGCCGATGCCGAGCAGGCCGGTGGCGGCGCCGGTGCCGGGCTTGGCGATATTCAGCGAACCGCCGGTCAGTCGTGCGCCGGTACCGCTCACGTTGACGATGGCGTGGTTGCCGTTCTGGTTGGCGAGGTCGATCGAACCGGTGCCGGTGTTGACGAGGCCGCCGGTGCCGACGGACAGCGTGCCGCTGCCAACCGCGATTCCGCTGCCGACGACCGATCCGAACTGGTTCACGGTCAGGATTGCGCCGGTGCCGGATTGGCCGATGCCGATGCCGCCCGTGGCGGTCAATACGCCGGCCGCCCCGGTCGTGCCGCCGACGATAATGGTGCCGCCACCGCCCTCCGCCAGGAAACTGGCAGTGACAAGGCCGCCGGCATTCACGTTCAGCAAGACGGTTGCGGTGCCGGCGAAAGGTGTCGCGATGTTCAGCGCACCGGCGTTCAGCACACCGCCATTGACGACGACTGTGCCGCTGTTGCCGCTATTGACCCCGATGGCGAAAGCCTGGGTGCCGGTATTGGCGACCGTGCCGAACTGGTTGACGGTCAGCACGGCACTGCCGGTGCCCGTCTGCCCGACCGAGAAGAAGCCGCTATCCGACACGACCGCACGGCCGCCGGCCGTCTCGGCCGTGCCGCCGACGGTCATGGTGGCGCCTTCGCCCTCGGTCAGACCCGTCAGGACGACCGAACCGCCGGCGCCGACGGTCAGGATGCCGGTCGACGATCCCGTGCCCGATGCGGCGATGCTCAACTGCGTGCCCGACAGCGTGCCGCCGTTCACCGTGACGGTGCCGCTGGAACCGGTGCCGAACCCGATCTGCATGGCATTGAGGGTGCCGCTGCCGAATAGGACGGTGCCGGCTTGGCCGATCGCCAGCAATGCGCTGGCGGTGCCGCTCTGGCCGATCGTGAGGAAGCCGCTATCGGACAGGACCGCCGATGCGGTGCCGCCGAGGGTAATCGTGCCGCCACCGCCGGCCGATAGGTTCGCGACGCCGACCGATCCGCCTGCGCCGATGGCAAGCCGCCCGCTCGCGGTGCCGGACGACGGGGTCGCGAGGTTCATGTTGCCGGCAAACAGCGTGGCCCCGCTGCCGACCGATACGAACCCGTTGCCACCGCTTTGATTGCCGATATTGAAGAAGCTGGAACCGGCATCGACAAGCGCGCCGTTGTTCGCGTCGAGCACACCGGTGCCCACGTCGCCGACGACGAACTGCCCGTTATCGATCAGCGCGGACAATGCGCCGGTCACGACGACCGTGCCCACGCCGCTTCCATTGCCGCCGATATCGACCGCCGGGCCGGTGCCCTGGTTGACCAGTACGGTGCCTCCGGCCGCGACGGTCAGGAAACCGGTGCCGTTTTGCCCGATGTTGAGGCCACCGCTATCGCGCAGCAGGCCGCCGTTGACGGCAATTGTGCCGGTGCTGCCCGTCGATTGGGCGTCGATCAGGCCGTGCGTGTGCAATGTTCCCTGAGTGCCGATGGACAAAACGCCGTTGGAAGCGTTCTGGTTGCCAATCAGGAACTGGCCCGCGCTGAACAACGTGCCGCCGTTAATTGCGACGGTGCCGGACCCGCCGGCACCCTGGCCAAGCATAATCGACGGCGACGCGGTGCCGAACGCGCCGACCAGCGCGCCGGTACCGAGGGTCAGGACGCCCGACCCGGTGTAGGCTGTGCCGGTTATGGTCGTTGTCACGCCAAGCTTGAGGAAGCCGGCTTGCATCGATCCGCCGTTGAACGTCAGCGTGCCGTCGTCGCCATTGCCACCGATCTGAATGACCGATGTCGTGGTGCCGCCGTCGATCAGGCCGCCTCCCGTCACGGTCCCGAAGCCGTGGCCCCCGGTTTGCGCCGCGTTGGTATTCTGACCGACACCGATCTGGAGATTGGGGTTGTTGCCGCTGCCATCGTTGGCGAGCACCAGCGTTCCCTGGTTTACCACCAGCAGATTGCCCGTCCCCGCTCGGCCCACCACGATCTGGCCGTTGGCGGTTAATACCGAACCGGGGTCGGTCACGACCAAGGTGCCGGGACCGTTCAGGCCGATACCGATCGCGGCCTGGATGGTTTCCACGCTGGTGGCGACCTGCCCAGTCGCGCCATTCGCAATTTTCAGCAGCCCGGTGGCGCCGACGCCTCTGCCGATCTGGATGGGCGCATAGGAATTGAGCAACGCGCCGGCGCCGGTGACGAGGAGGGTGCCGGTGGATGCCGCGAGGGTGCCGGACGCCGCGCCGTTGCCGAGCACCATGGCCGGCACCGTGCCCGCCGCGCCGACATCCAACGTGCCGCCGCTGTTGACGACCAAGGCGGCACCGGTGGTGCCGATGCCCACGGC
>JBAXFK010000123.1:0-13140 GCA_037139955.1 Rhodospirillales bacterium | reverse complement strand
TGCCGCCCAGGCGGCTGCGTTGTACGACGCCATGCCACCGGGGATCGAGAGCAGCGGCGGGTCGGCCGGCAACACCTGCGTCGTGGCGGCGGCGATGGGTGCGCGCGTTGCTTACATCGGCAAGGTGGCCGACGACCAACTCGGCACGGTCTTCCGCCACGACAGCGTTGCGGCTGGCGTGTCTTTCGAGACCGCCCCCTTGGTCGGCGGTGCCCCCACCGCGCGGTGTTTGATCCTGGTGACGCCCGATGGGCAGCGGACGATGAATACGTTCCTGGGTGCCTGCGTCACACTGAATGAGTCGGATATCGCCCCGGATTTGGTGACCTCGGCTTCGGTTATCTATCTGGAGGGCTATCTGTTCGACCCCCCGGCGGCGCAAGCCGCGTTCGTGAAAGCGGCGGCCTTGGCACACGCGGCGGGGCGGCAGGTGGCGCTGTCGTTGTCCGACGCGTTCTGTGTGAACCGCCACCGCGCAGCGTTCCGCGATCTGGTGAAAGGACACGTCGATATTCTGTTTGCTAACGAGACAGAAATCGCTGCCCTTTATGAAACCGATACCTGGGAAGAAGCGGTCGAAGCCGTCCGAGCCGAAGTCGGTCTGGCGGCGCTGACCCGCTCGGAAGCCGGCAGCACCATCGTGCGAGGGGCCGAGACCGTGCATATCGCGGCGGCGCCGGCTGTTGTCGTGGATACGACCGGTGCCGGGGATGCCTACGCGGCCGGGTTCCTGGCGGGACTGACGGCCGGTAAGTCGCTTGCGGCTTGCGGGCAACTCGGCAGCCTGGCAGCGGCGGAGGTGATTGGGCACTACGGTGCTCGGCCGGAGTCGGACCTACGCGGGCTGATGGCGGGACAACAGTAGACTAGGGGAGAACCCCCTCCCTTGAGGGGGAGGGTTGGAGGGTGAATTAGCATCGGTACGAATCGCGACGCCGACCTGCTTGCAAAAAAAACTGCCTCACCGCAGGCGATGCCGATATCGGATTGCCAAGGTTATCGCCACCGCAATCGCGATCGTAGCCGAGGACCGCTGGCGGCACCCGCCCAGTTTGACACCGCGCTCGCGCTAGGCAAACAGCATCGGGCATTCCTAACGATGGATCCCCGCCCATGCCCGACCGCCCTCTCCAAGGAAAAATCGCCCTAGTCACCGGCGCCGGCCGCGGACTCGGGCGGGCTTTCGCGGAAACCCTGGCCGGGTTGGGCTGCGATCTCGCGATCCATGGCATGCGGGAAAATGGGCCAGCCGAGTATGGAGAGGGTACCACCCTCACCGAAACTGCCGCCCAAATCGCTCGCCAACACAATGTTCGCACCATCCCCGTGCTCGGCGATCTCACCCGGATGGACGATGTGGAGCGTGTAATCGCCACCGCCGAAACGCTCGGGCCGTTGCATGTCCTGGTCCACAATGCCGGCGGCGATATCGCGGCGGCCGGTGGCAAGCCCGATCCGAACGATGCTGTTATGGTGAAGGAAGAAGACGTCCGGTCCGTCTTGGAGCGTAATTTGTTGAGTACTATTTTCGTCTGCCAAGTCGTGGCGCGCGGTATGATGGAACGTCGCGCCGGTCGGATCGTAACGATTAGCTCCATCGCCGCGTACGGCGGACGCACCAGTGGGGCGATTTATGCGACGTCCAAGGCGGGTGCGATTCATTACATGCGTTGCCTCGCGGCGCAGTTGCGGCCCTATAACGTTACCGCCAACAGCATCGCCCCCGGCGACACGCGCACCGGGCGGTTCTTGAACACCCGTGCGGTGGACCCGAATCGGCTTAAGACCGAAGGCACGCTGGAGCGGATCGCGCTGGTCGATGAGGTCGCGCGCGCGGTTGCTTTGTTCGCTGGACCGATGGGCGAATTCGTCACCGGTCAGGTCCTGCGCGTGGATGGCGGAACGCAGCTTTTGCCGGCATAATTGCCGCTATGAGCGACCATACTTACGACCTGATAGTCATCGGCGGCGGCATTGCCGGCATGGTGGCGGGTACCAGAGCCGCCGAGCGCGGCCTGAAAGTGGCGATCCTCGAAAAGGGGGAGGCGCCGGACTACAAGTGCAACACGCGCTGGTCGGGCGGCATCGTCCATGTCGGCTACGTCGACCCCAAGGAACCTGCGGCCAATATCGCTGCCGGGATCGCGCGTAATACGCGTGGCTATACCGACCCCGCATTGGCGCAATTGCTGATAGACCAGACCGGCAAGGTCATCGATTGGCTGCGAGTCCAGGGCGTTCGGTTTATCCGGTCCGGGCCGTTGTCCTACCTCGCTTGGACAATGGCACCGCCGCGTGCATTGGTTGCTGGCATGGACTGGAAGGGCCGCGGGCCCGACGCGATGTTGCGCACCCTGACGGAGCGGCTGAAGAAGCTGGGCGGCACGCTGCATTTGGGCGTTACGGCCGAGCGGCTAATCGTGGACGACGGCCGGGTGGCGGGTGTCGAGGCAGGGTCGCGACGCTTCCTTGCGAATGCTGTGGCGATCGCCGATGGCGGGTTCCAGGCCAACCGCGCGCTGATCGGACAACATATGATGCCGAATCCGCTGGCTGTGAAGCAACGCGGCGCCGAAACTGGCATGGGCGACGGGATGCGGATGGCGGCTGAGGTGGGCGCGGCGATAACCGGCCTAGATTGTTTTTATGGTCACCTGCTGTCCCGCGACGCGATGACGAACGACAAGGTCTGGCCGTATCCGGAACTCGACGGCATGGCGCTGGCCGGGATCGTGGTGAACCACACCGGGCAACGCTTTCTCGATGAGGGCATGGGCGGTGTCCACATGGCCAACACGATCGCGCGCGGTAGCGATCCGCTGTGCGCCACGCTGATCATGGATACTGCGATCTGGGAGGGACCGGGCCGCTCCGCCCGTATACCTGCCAACCCGGCGCTGGAGCGTGCCGGAGGTACTATTCTGCGCGGCAATACGCTGCGCGAACTGGCGGGCGCGGCTAAGCTCGACCCGGATGGGCTGGAGGCAACTGTCGCGACCTATAATGCTGCCTGCGCCTCGGGCAATTTCGATAGCCTATCCCCAGTGCGGTCGACCGATAAGGGCAAACCGATGCCGATTGCCAAAGGTCCATTCGTTGCCATCCCGGCCTGTGCGGGAATCACCTACACGATGGGCGGCATTCGGATCGATACGGACGCCCGTGTGTTGACGCCGGACGGAACCCCGGTCCCCGGATTGTACGCGGCCGGTGCGACGACCGGCGGCATCGAGGGCGGGCCGGCCATCGGTTACATCGGCGGCCTGTCGAAATCGGCGGTGCTCGGATTCAGGGCGGCGGAACACGCTGCGGGGATAAAGTAATGATCTATATGGTGGAAATGGCGCTGATTGCGACCGATCGGCGGGTAGAATGGGACGCTTGGTATCTGGAGCATATGCACAAGCTGATCTCGATCCCCGGCATTCGTGCCACGCAGCGCTTCGAATCCTTAAGCGAAACGGCGTCGCCGTTCGTTGCCCTTCATCAGGTGGATGGGCCGGACGTCTTCGCGTCCGAAGCCTATCGCGCCAAGGCGGGACCGACCGGTACTGGCGAATGGCGGGAATTGATGAACAACTGGTACCGCAATGTTTTCGATGGAATCGACCGGACACCGGATGTGCCGATCGACGGCGCCCTGATCGTGGTCGAGGATGGGGCGTCGGCCGGGTTGGTGCCGGTGACTTGGATGCAGTCGGTCGGTTTGGACAAATCGTCGGAGCGGCGAGCGATCGGCGTGGCTGCACGATTGGACGATGTGCGAGGGTTGATAGGGCGCAAGGGCGTGCGGATCTGCAAGCCGCTGACCCCTCGCTTGGTCGAAGCCGTTGTCTGACGATTACGGGGCTCGGCCCGATCCGGATACCGCCTATCCGGTCGTTCGGCTGCTGGTGAAACATGGCACCGTGTTTTCGGTCGTGGTCGGTGCGGTGTTGGCGGTCGCCGGCATTTGGACGGCGTTGGCCGGCCTCGGCTGGGCATGGGCGCTAGCGGGCGTGCTGGCCGGCGCGTTCGCCGGCTTCATCATGCGCAGCTATGTGGAGGTGGTGCGGCTGATTGCCGACATGTTACTGCCGCGTTAGCTAAACCCCAACCGTTTCAGCAGTGGCCCCATCGTTAACCCCTGCACGATCGCGGAAAACCCGACGACCGCGAATGTCGCTATGACGATCTCGTTGTGAAGCGGCACGGTAGTCGGAACGGTCAGCGCCAAGGCTAAGCCGAGCGCACCGCGCAAGCCGCCCCACCACAGCACATGTTGCATGCCGGTGGGGATGGCCCATCGGGTCGCGGCGAAGGGTAGGCAAAGCGGGTAGACGGTCAGTGCTCGGCCCACCAGCACGATCAGGATTGCGATCGGCAACGCCGTCCACCCCAATGCCGCGTAGGGGGTGCGCGCCAGGGTGACTCCGATCAAGATGAACACCAGCGAATTCGCGATGAAGGCTGCGAACTCCCAGAACACGACGACGAAAGCACGGCCTTCTTTGGTCAGCGGGCCGCAATTGGGCTCTCCGAGCGCGCCGAGGTTGCCCATGAGCAGTCCGGCGGCGACGCAGGCCAACACGCCGGATACGTGCAATTGCTCCGCGCCGAGGAACGATCCGTACGCGGCGGCGATGGTCACCCCAGTTTCGACCATCCGGTCGGATGTGCGGCCGGCCACGAGGATTCCGACATAGCCAGCCACGCATCCGATTAGGATACCGCCGCCAGCCGAGGCGACCATGGCTGTCGCGACCGATAGGGGGGTGCCCGCCGCACCGCCGATCCAGGCCAGGACAAGGGCGAAGAGCACGGCGGCGACGCCGTCGTTCAATAGGCTCTCGCTTTCGACCAGCAGCCGCAGGCGGCCGTGAACGCCGGTGTCTTTGAACATGGCGATAACCGCGACGGGATCGGTGGCGGCGATTAACACCCCGAAGACCGTCGCGGCCGGAAGTGGCCAATGCAGCAGCCACATCGTTCCTGTCGCGATGGCCGCTGCCGAAATCGCCGTGCCGACCACCGCCAGCGTCAAGATGGGCGCTGCGTCGGCTCGGAGTTCGCGCCAGCGGATCAACAAAGCCGCCTCGAACAGCAAAGGCGGCAGGGCGACGTCGAAAATGAACGCGTGCGTCAAAGCGAAACCGATATCGACATGCGCGATTGCCAACGCCGCGCCGGTCGCGACCAACCCGACAGTGTACGGCAGCCGGAGGCGGCGCGCGACGATAGCCACCACGATGGCGACGACTAGCAGCGCGATCGTGGGGGCGACGGGCGTCAGCGCCCGATCGCCTTCATCGATTCCACCCGCAACGACGACCATAACCGCCCCGTCACGGCCCCGAAGGCGGGATCGGATACGATGCGGCTGTCGCGATCCCGCGACCAACCGGTTTCCACCAGATCGATGAAGACGCCGGGGCGGGCGGACATGACGCCGACGCGATCGGACAGCATGGCGGCCTCATCCAGCGCATGGGTGATCAGCAGCACGGTCGCGCCGGTTTCGCGCCACAACCGCAGCAATTCGTCGCCCATTAACAGGCGGGTTTGCTGATCGAGTGCCCCGAACGGCTCATCCAACAAAATCATCCGGGGTTGCAGCACCAGGGTGCGGGCGATGCAGACGCGTTGGCGCATGCCGCCCGATAATTGAGCCGGATAGGCCTTGGCGAAATCGCGCAGGCCCATGAAGCCGATGGCATAATCCACCCGTCGCGCGATTTCTGCGGGGTCCACCCCGGCGCGGCGCAGTCCGAAGGCGACATTGTCGGTTACCGTCAGCCAAGGGAAGCTCGCATCTTCTTGGAACACCACGCCGATACCGTCGGGCACTTGGCCGGCCACGGCTTTGCCCTCGAAAGAAATGGTGCCCGCGCTGGGGGCGTTCAACCCTGCCAGAACATCCAGCAATGTCGATTTCCCGCACCCCGATGGGCCGACAACGGCGAAAAACTCGCCCTTGGCGATGTCCAAATCCAGCGGTCCCAACGCGTGAACCGGCTTCGAGCCGGGATAGACGCGGGTGATACCGCGCATGGAGGCATGGATCTCGGGCAAGCGGTTCCTCCCTGGTCGAGTGTCATGCTTCATGACAAGCTTCCCGCCAGGGAACAAGGAGCGCGTCGACATGGCCACGCAAGGATCTGGCGAATACACCTACGAGCCGGTAGAAAACTGGGCAAAACTGCCGCCCGGCTGGTCGTTCAAGGAAATCGGCGGCATCGGCACCGATCGTCGCGATAACGTCTATGTTTTCAATCGCGGCGAGCATCCGATGATCGTATTCGATCGCGACGGCAATTTCTTGCGGTCTTGGGGCGAGGGTCTGTTCCCCCGCGCGCACGGTGTTTTCATGGCCCCCGACGACACCGTCTGGCTGACCGACGACGGCGACCACACGGTCCGTCAATGCAGCTTGGACGGCAAGGTGCTTCTCACGCTAGGCGTATCCGGCAAACCGGCACCGTATATGAGCGGCGAGCCCTTCCACCGCTGCACCCACACCGCGATGGCGCCGAACGGGGACATCTACGTGTCCGACGGCTACGGCAATTCCCGGGTGCACAAGTATTCCCCGGATGGCCGGCTATTGCTGTCCTGGGGCGGGCCGGGTTCCGATCCGGGCGAGTTCAACATTACCCATAACATCGCCTGCGACGCCGATGGCTGGGTTTACGTCGCCGATCGGGAAAATCATCGGGTGCAAGTATTCGACGGCAACGGCAAGTACGAGGCCCAGTGGAACAATTTGCATCGGCCATGCGGCATTTTCATGACCCCCGGAAAATGCCCGGTCTGCTACATCGGCGAACTCGGCCCGGTGCAACCCGTCAATCGGTTTCTGCCCAATCTCGGCCCCCGCATCTCGATCGTCGATAACACCGGCAAGCGCATTGCGCGGTTGGGCGGTGCTGGCCCCGGCCTCGGCCCGACCGAGTTCATGGCGCCGCACGGCTTATGCGTCGATAGCCGCGGCGATATCTATGTGGGGGAGGTGTCTTGGACCCAATGGCCGCAGCTTTTCCCCGAGCAGCCGCGGCCGGACAATCTGCGTTCGTTGCATAAATGGCGGAAGGTCGGGCTGGCCGCCGGGTAGATGCTCACGAAAATGTGAGTGCGGCGTTAACCGTTTTTTTACCAATTCCGGGGAATGATCGGCCGGTTTCCGGAAGGTTGCCGCCGTGCCCTGTTTTCGACTTCCGCTGTATGCTGCCCTGACCGTTTTTCTGACCGTCGGCTCGGCCCGCGCGCTGGAACTGGGCGGCGTGGATATTCTGAACCTCCGTCTTGGGATGGCGGCGGCAGAAGTCGAGGCGGTTTTGCTGTCGCAGGCCATCGACCCCAAGCGGTGGGATCGGCAAACGATGCCGTGCCCGAGCGGGACTTGTTTGAAGGAACTGGTCACACCGACGCGCGATGGGCGATTGGCGATCGGATTCACGACGATAGGCGGGACGGTGCGGCGGATCGATTATACGTTCCGGGCCAATGGGTCGGGCGAGCCGGAGATGATCCGGGCGTCGGTGCTGCGTCGGTTCGGCGATCCATCGGACGTGACGGATACCGTGTGGTGCGGCCGTATTTCGGCGGTCGGCACTTGCCCGGCGGATCGTCCCAATCTGCGCTTGCGGCGCGGGGCTGGGGTGACGATGGTGTTGAGCCTGAGCGACGGATCCGGCGGCTAATCGGCATCCGCCCTGTCGCACATATATAATACGATATCGTAACAAAATGCACTTGCGATTACATGCGTGTTTTACAAGGAGGCTAATTCTGATTCGCCGACCAGCGCGCCTAATAATTGGCGCACGGCATCCTTCGGGTTGTCGCGCCAATCGACGGCCCAGGTCTCCGGGTGTCTGTCTCGTTCCCGCACGAAGGCTTCGCGCCGTCGTTTCTGGGTACCGAAAAACTCTTCCAGATTGGCGCCGAACTGCATGAGCGCTTCCAATATCTCGCTCCAGGTTGCGCCCTCGCAGAAGCTGGCGGCGACGCCGAGGTCCATGCAAATCTCGGCGATGGTGCGGCCGACAGACCGGCGGCGGACCTGTGTTTCGAGTTCCCGTATCGTGGGAATGGCGAAATGCAGCGGATCGTTCGGATCGATTTTTCGCACCGGCGTCGGGCGCGGCTGGGACGCCGGGCGGAGTTTTATGTCCAGCCCCGCAATATCCTCCGGCTCGGCCGGTCCCGGCTGCGGCACGGGTTCGATATCGCGCCCTTGCGCCGCGCGGGCCAACAAAAATCGTTGCAACATCATCGCCCGGACAATGCCGCGCTGAATGTGGCCGAGAATGCGGCGGATATCGTGCGTGCCGAAGCTGGACGCCAGGACGGGGAAGCTTGGGTGTCCGACCTTGGCGGGGAGCGTGTCGTCGAGCCGGCGGCCATAGCCGATGAGGACGCGGACGATGTTGAGCAGGAAGGCGATGCACGGGGGCGTTGCCCGTTCCCTGGGGGGAGCGGGGGGGAGGTTTGGTTCGGAGATTTGCGCCGTTCGGTGCATGGGTGAACATTAACAATAAACGTTAGTTAATGTCAAGAGGGGTGGTTATGCGGGGCTGCCGCATGCGGTCGGTCCAGCATACCATGGCATTGCCTGCTTTCGTCATCCTCTGGCTTGACCCGAGGACAGTCGCGCAGGCCGATGCTGGAAGATGCCATTACGGGAATGGACCGCCGCCTGGACGCGATTAGCCATTTTGTTCGGAGAATGGTTCAGAAGCGAGCGTCGAATGTTGTGCAACCGGCTCGGTCGCACAAAGATTCCGACAGGCTCCGATTTTATCGTCGTATTTCTATCGGAACGATCGACATGGGCGCAAAGCGGAAACCGTCCTAGCCTACCGCCAAGATCGTCCCTCCCCTAACATCGTAATCCGACCGCGCCAATACAGCCACCCAATCCGACTCGCGTTCTTCCCGCAACAGCGCTAATTGCCTCCGTCAGAATCGCTATCGCAGACCGCAGCCAAGGACCTTGCCATGCCCGCTTATCGCTCCCGCACCACCACCCACGGCCGCAACATGGCGGGTGCGCGTGGCCTTTGGCGCGCGACCGGTATGAAGGATGGCGATTTCGGCAAGCCCATCATCGCCATCGCCAACAGCTTTACCCAGTTCGTGCCCGGCCACGTGCATCTGAAGGACCTCGGCCAGTTGGTTGCGCGGGAGATCGAGAAGGTTGGCGGCGTCGCCAAGGAATTCAACACCATCGCCGTCGACGACGGCATCGCCATGGGCCACGACGGCATGCTTTACAGCCTGCCGTCGCGCGAATTGATCGCCGATAGCGTCGAATATATGGTCAACGCCCACTGCGCCGACGCGCTGGTTTGTATCTCCAACTGCGACAAAATCACGCCGGGCATGCTGATGGCGTCCATGCGCCTGAACATCCCGACCATTTTCGTGTCCGGCGGCCCGATGGAGGCCGGGAAGGTTATCCACAAAGGCGTCGAACGCAAAGTCGATTTGATCGACGCCATGATCCAAGCTGCCGACAGCGCCAACACCGACGCGGAAGTCGAAGTTATCGAGCGTTCGGCCTGCCCGACCTGCGGCTCCTGCTCGGGGATGTTCACCGCGAACTCGATGAATTGCTTGACCGAGGCGCTGGGCCTTGCGTTGCCGGGCAACGGCACGATTCTGGCCACCCATTCCGATCGGCGGGAACTCTTCCTCGAAGCCGGGCGCCGCATCGTGGAAATTACCCGCCGCCATTACGAGACCGACGATGACTCGGTCCTGCCGCGCAACGTCGCCACCTTCGCCGCGTTCGAAAACGCGATGACGCTGGATATCGCTATGGGCGGGTCCACCAACACCGTGCTGCATCTGCTGGCGGCCGCACAGGAGGGGGAGGTGCCGTTCACCATGCTCGACATCGACCGCTTGTCCCGCCGGGTTCCGTGCCTGTGCAAGGTCGCGCCGTCGGTCGCGAATGTGCATGTGGAGGATGTTCACCTCGCCGGCGGTATCATGGCGATCTTGGGCGAACTGGACCGCGCCGGGCTGATCGATACGACAGTGCCGACCGTCCACGCCGAAACGATGGCCGAGGCGCTGGCGCGCTGGGACGTGATGCAAACTGCGGACGAAGCGGTGAAGACGATGTTCCGAGCGGCGCCGGGCGGTATCCCCACGATCGAAGCGTTCAGCCAGAGCCGGCGGAACGATTCGCTGGATGTCGATCGTGCCAAGGGTGTAATCCGCGACAAGGCGCACGCGTTCTCGGCCGATGGCGGGCTGGCGGTGTTGTACGGCAACATCGCGCAAGACGGCTGCATCGTGAAAACGGCGGGCGTGGATGCGTCCATCCTGACTTTCACCGGCCCGGCCCGCATTTTCGAGAGCCAGGATTCGTCTGTGAGCGCCATCCTCGGCGGGCGAATCAAAGCCGGCGACATCGTGCTGGTGCGCTACGAGGGGCCGCGCGGTGGGCCGGGCATGCAGGAAATGTTGTATCCTACCAGCTATCTGAAATCGAAGGGCCTGGGCAAAGTCTGCGCGCTGGTGACGGATGGGCGGTTCTCCGGCGGATCGTCCGGCTTGTCGATCGGCCATTGCTCCCCCGAGGCGGCCGAGGGCGGCAATATCGGGCTGGTCGAGGATGGCGACATCATCGAAATCGACATCCCCAACCGCAGGATCGAGCTGAAAGTGTCCGATGAGACGCTGGGGGTGCGGCGTGCGGCGATGGAAGCCAAGGGCGATGCCGCATGGCAGCCCACTGAAGTCCGCACGCGCAAAATCACGATGGCCTTGCGGGCCTACGGCGCCATGGCCACCAGCGCGGCGCGCGGGGCGGTACGGGATGTCAACGCGGCGATGAAGCGGCGGTAAAGGGCGCAGCGGGCACGCGGATTTGTAATGTCCGGTCTGGCAGCCGCTCTATAATGCGGCTTCCTCGTTTGGAGCACGAAGCCGATGCGTCGTCTGTCCGCGCTTGTTTTGGCATTGTCGCTTTGCTTCGGCACCGCAGTTGCCCAGCCGCCGCCTGGCTACGCGCCTATCCCACCGCTGCGCCATGAGACGATGCCGCCCCCGCGCGGGGAGCATTTCGTGTGGCAGCCCGGCCATTGGCACTGGAATGGCGGTGCTTATGTGTGGAATCCCGGCCATTATATCGAGCGTCGGCCCCATCACCATCGCTGGATCGACGGGCACTGGGTCTGGTCGCCGCGCTTCGGACGGCACCAATGGGTGCCTGGCCATTGGGACTAGGCGAGTTCCACCATCACCGGAACATGATCGGACGGCTGCTGCTGCTCCCGCTCCATCCGATCGGGTTCCGCCGACACCAGCCGTTCGGCTAGGTCCGCCGAGAGCAAGGCGTGGTCGATGCGAAGGCCGGAATTCCGCTCCCACGCTGCGGCCTGATAGTCCCAGAAGGTGTAGACTGGGCCTTCCGGCGTGAGCGCGCGAATTGCGTCTGTCATGCCGGCCCACACCATGCGCCGCAGCCGAGCGCGCGTTTCCGGCCGGACCAGGGCATCTCCGGGGGATAGGGCGCCCTTGGCGACATCCTCATCGGTTGGGGCGACGTTGAAATCGCCGGTCACGATCAGCGGCGTGTCGGCGGCCAGAAGGGTTTCGATCCGCTCGGCCAGCAGATCCATCCAGTTCAGCTTGTAGGCGAAACCTTCCTCCCCCCGAGAATTGCCGTTCGGCAGATATATGCCGATCGCGGTAAGGCCGCCCGCCTGGACCTCGATATAGCGGGCCTGCGGATCGTCGGCCGGTAGGCCGGGCAGCGCACGGTGGATAGCCGTGCAGGGGATGCGGGACAGGACGGCAACCCCGTTATAGGACTTTTGACCGACAATCTCGGCTTGGTAGCCCAAGGCCTGAAAGGTCGCGGCGGGGAAGGCCGGGGCCTCGCACTTAATCTCCTGCAGGAAGAGCAAATCCGGCTGCCGCCGCTCTAGCCAGCGCGCGACGTGGCTTTCTCGCTGGCGGATGGAGTTCACGTTCCAGGTGGCGATCTTCATGCTGACGTCCGCTGCTGCGGCCCGCACCATGATGGTCTTGCGATGGAAGGTCAAAGCGCTTGTCAGGCGAGGGCGCGAACTGCCAGTGTCCCGATAACGAAACTGGGGAGTTCCCGATGCGTCGTCTTTTCGCCGGTTTGGTGGCCGGCTGCTTGCTCGGGCCGATCGCATCTTCGATTGCCGCCGACTCCCCCTCGCCTTACGCGACCCCCGACCTCACTGCGGCTCGGGTTAAGATTAAAGCGAAGGACTATGCTGGGGCGCTGGCCCTGTTGAAGCCGATGCTGTCCAACACTATTCACGCCGATCTCTATAACCTCGTGGGTTTTTGCCTGCGCAAGACCGGCGACCGGAAGCAGGCCTGGGTCTATTACGACAAGGCTTTGGCGCTGGATTCGAATCATCTGGGCACGCTGGAGTATCAGGGGGAATTGTTTGTCGAGACCGACCAGATGGAAAAAGCGCGCCGTAACGAAGCGCAGTTGAAAATCCTGTGTCCCAACGGATGCGAGGAGTTGGAGGATTTGCAGGCCGCAATCGCCAAGGCTTCCAAAAGCCGATAGCTCTGGGCAGAGTGTGGGCCCCGCGAAGAAAAAGGAACGCCCATGATCGAACTCTACACCTGGAACACCCCCAACGGCCGCAAAATCAGCGTCGCGCTGGAGGAAATGGGCCTGCCCTACACCGTTCATCCCGTGAATATCGGCAAGGACGAGCAGTTCGCCCCATCGTTTCTGGCGATTAGCCCGAACAACCGCATCCCCGCGATCGTGGACACCGACGGGCCGGACGGCAAGCCGATCAGCGTGTTCGAATCTGGCGCGATTCTGATCTACCTCGCGGAAAAGACCGGAAAATTCTTACCTGCCGACACGCGCGGCAAGGTGCCGGTGTTGGAATGGCTGATGTGGCAGATGGGCGGCTTCGGGCCGATGCCCGGTCAGGTGCATCATTTCTTGCAGGTCGCCGATCCCACGGACCAGAAATACGGGCTGGCGCGCTATTCCAAGGAAACCCGCCGGCTGTATGGCGTGCTTAACAAGCAGCTAGAGGGCCGGGATTATGTGGCCGGGGAATGCTCCATCGCCGATTTCGCGATTCTCGGCTGGGCTTGGCGGCATGAGCGGCACATGGTCGATTTGGCCGATTTCCC
>JBAXFK010000122.1:0-13181 GCA_037139955.1 Rhodospirillales bacterium | reverse complement strand
TCCATACCGTCCGCCAACGCGAAGGACACACCCTCCAACACCGCGCGTCCCAATGCCGCTCGATCGTGCCCGGCGTGCAGGCCGAAAAACACCCCGGCAGCGTTGGCGTCGTTGTGCGGCGTGCGCTCGCCGGACAAATAGGGAAGAAACACCAGTCGCTCGTGCGGGGCAGGGGGCGCGGCCTCGATGTCCCGCAGCAGCGCCGCTTCGTCCGCCGCTCCGGTGAGTTCGGTTGCCCATGTCAGCGACGCTGCGGCCGACAAGATCACCGACATCCGATGCCACATATCGGGTAAGGCATGACAAAACGTATGCACGGTCCGATCGGTATCCGGCAGGAAACCGGCATCGGTGGAAAAGACGACGCCGGAGCTACCGAGGGAGACGAAGGTTTGGCCGGGGGCGATGCAGCCGATGCCGACGGCGCCGGCTGCATTGTCGCCCGCTCCGCCGGCCAGGACGCAGCCGACGGGCAGACCCCAGGCGGCGGCAATGTCGGGCCGTAAGCTCCCGGCGGGCTGCGTGCCCTCGACCAAAGCCGGCATATGTCGCTCGTCCAGCCCAGTCGCAGCCAGCATCGCCGGGGACCATGCACGCTGACCGACATCGAGCCAAAGCGTGCCGGCGGCGTCGGACATGTCGGAGATCGCCGCCCCGGTTAGGCGCAGACGCAGCCAATCTTTCGGCAACAGCACCCGCCGGACACGGGCAAAAATCGCCGGCTCGTGCGTGCGCAGCCATAGCAGCTTGGGGGCGGTGAAGCCGGGCATCGCGCGGTTGCCGGTTATTGCCCGCGACCGGGGTTCGGCAGCCTCTAGCGCAATGCATTCGGCATGGCTGCGTCCGTCGTTCCACAGAATGGCCGGGCGCAACACCCGATCGGCGGCGTCGAGCAGCACCGCGCCATGCATTTGCCCGCACAGCCCGACGCCGCGCACCGCGCCGAGATCGTGCTCGGCCCGCAATTGCCGAACGGCCCGATCGGTCGCTTGCCACCAGTCGTCCGGGTTCTGTTCGCGCCACAGCGGGCGCGGTGCCGAAACAGACAACGGCGCGGCCGACTGAGGTACGATCCGGCCGTCGCGCGCGAGCAGCACCGCTTTCACCCCGGATGTGCCCAGGTCGATCCCGAGATACATGCCAAGTGCCCCCTGTAAATCCAGCCAGCCGGTGCGTACATTAACCTGCGATGGACACGCGCACAGCCCACGCGGCGATACGCTTCGGCCTTGGACGCCGCGCCGGGGACGCGGAGCCGCGCGATCCCGTCGGCTGGCTCGCCGGGCAGCTCGATGGGCCCGACCCGTTGCTGGCGACCCCAGCGCCATCGGTGCAAGACGGATTGGAGTTGCTGCGTCAGGACCGGCGCGACAGCAGCATGAACGGCGCCGCCCCTATACGCCGAGTCGGCGCCATGTTTGTGGCCGAATCCGGCGCGATCGCCCACAACCTGCTCAACACCGCTGTCCCCTTCCGGGAGCGTTTGGTCTGGTTCTGGGCCAACCACTTCACCGTCAGCTTGCGCGCCGGCGGCGAGATCCAAGCGATGCTGCCGTCGTACGTGCGGGAGGCGATTCGGCCCCACGTCAACGGCCGTTTCGCCGACATGCTCGCGGCAGCAATGCACCATCCGGGCATGCTGATGTATCTGGACAACATTGTGTCGATCGGCCCCAACAGCCGGATCGGCCAGTTGCAGCATCGCGGCCTGAACGAGAATTTAGCTCGTGAATCGTTGGAACTGCACACGGTGACACCGGCAGCCGGCTACACCCAACAGGATGTGATCGAATATGCCAAAATCCTGACCGGCTGGATGTACGAACTGCCGGACCAGCTGTATTATATGGCGACACCGAAGATTTTTCGTCGTCAGGAGGCGGTGTTTTCCGCTGCCAATTTCCAAGAATTCCTGACGTTCTACGTCACCGGATTTGCCGATCTTTGTAACGAACTTCGTGCCAGATCGTCTTCCGAAATGTCGGTATTCTATCCGTCGTCCGTATCGATCGACGATCGTCCGGCGAATATGACCGAATACACAATGGCGAAAGCGGCGGGGGAAGTCCTGTGCGCCGACATGACATCGTTCGGCCGCTGGCAGCGCCTGTTGGTCAGGCGGTTACCGCGACTGCCGACCGATCAGACCGCGACGCTGTTCGATGCGGACGACGCGGATCCGGTTGAAACTATGCTTCCGATCGTGCGTGAGATGCGGGTTACGCCGTAACCGTTCGGCAAATCCGCACCCAGGATTCCACCGGAACTGTCTCGCGAGAAGCGATTTTTTCGTCCCATTCGACATAACCGGACCATAATCCGGGCGCGACTTCGGCAACAGTGCCGGGAATGCCATCCACGGTGCTCAGTCGAACTGCCAGCAGGCGATTGTCCGGATTGTATTGCCGCACGGCATCGAAGATCGATTCGATGTCTGTGTCGGACATGCGGAACTGCCATTCTTTAAAGACGAATATTTTGTGCGCGCCTTCTAGGTTTTCCAGCAGGCTGCGCTTCATGAATTTAACGCGCCGAAATGCGGAGCGCAGCAGATTTTCGGTGTCGACCGTTCCAACTTTCTCGTGCAGGTGCAGGGAGAAATGCGGTGTCTGCAAATCCCATTCGTCGTGCGGGCCGACGAACAGCGAAAAATTTGCGATATCGTCCAACTCGCCGAACTGGCCGCGCAGACAGGCAACCAAGCCAGCGACATCGATGGCCGGCCAACGCAGCAGGTTCATCGGTTCAGCATCGAAACGGCGCTGCAAAAGGCCGAATTCGCAGTTTGCGCCCAGACTTTCGAATTTCATGTAGAATGGGGCTTCGGTAGTGTCCGTCATAGTTTAACCGGCCGCCTTTTTGCTTTTGATCAGTTCGACCATTTCGCCGACATTGCGCAGCTTGTCGATTTCCCGGGAAAATAGACGGATATCGAGGGATTCCTCGATCTGCATGATGATATCGACGTAGCGAAACGAATTCCATTTCGGAATTTCGCCGGTTGTCGTCGTTGGCGTCAGTTCGATCGACGGATCGGACATAACCGACCGGAAAATCGGCGTGATGAGATCGAATACCTCTTGATCGATCACGTGCAGCTCCAGCGTTTGAACAATGCGGACCGGTATCCGATTTGCGGGTGCGCTACAAGCGGATCGGCCGCCCTTCGATCGGGTATGATGGATCGTTGTACCCTGGGGTGGACGGATGCCCCGGCGATACCAGCCGATCGATGAACGCTTCGTCTTCGGCGGTTAGGCGAAAGGCCAGGGACGCAACATAGGCATCCCATTGTTCTTCGGTGCGCGGCCCGCCGACCGCGCCGGTCACGAACCTGTTGTTGAGCACCCAGGCAAAGGCGAACTGCGCCGTCGTCATGCCGCGCCGCGCCGCATATGCACCGATTTCTGCCGCGATACGCAGACTTTCCGGCCGCCATTCCGACTCCATCATCCGCCGATCCTGCCGTCCCGCGCGGGTACCGGGCGGGGGAGGCACATCGGGCATGTATTTCCCCGTCAGCACACCGCGCGCCAGCGGGCTATACGGCACCGCCCCCAATCCAAAATACCCGCATGCCGGCAAATGCTCGGTTTCCACCTCCCGATTCAGTGCGTTGTAGAGCGGCTGGCTGGCGATCGGGTGATCGATGCCGAGGTCGTCGCAGATGCGGCAGATTTCGGCGACCCGCCAACTCCGATAATTCGAAACCCCGAAATACCGGATTTTCCCCGCTCGGATCAGATCGGCCAGCGCATGGACCGTCTCGGCCAACGGGGTAGAACGATCCTCCTTGTGCAAATACAGTAAGTCGATTTCTTCGACGCCAAGCCGCTGGAGCGAGAGATCGACGGCGTGATGAACCTGCCGGCGGGATAGGCCACGGGCGTTGGGGCCTTGACCGGTGGGATTGGCGATCTTGGTCGCCAGCACCCACCAGGACCGGCGATCCCGAATGGCACGGCCCACCGTTTCCTCCGACTTGCCACCGGTGTAGCCATCGGCGGTATCGATGAAATTGATCCCCTGGTCGCGCGCTTTGTCGACGATGCGCGCACCCGTCGCCTCATCGGTCGGGCCGCCGAACATCATCGTGCCGAGGCAAAGCGGCGACACTTTCAACCCGCTTTTACCGAGTGCCCTGTATTCCATCGCCGCCCACTCCCGTATGACCTTGGCACAGCATAGCGTACGGGCCTGAATGGCAAGATGGCGAATCGGGAAGTCGGCAAACCAAGCCTTGCGGCGCTCTTCATGGGGTTCGCCCGCATCGGAATGATGAGCTTCGGCGGTGGCCTCGCGGCCTGGACGCGGCGGGAAGTCGTGCAGCAGCGCGGCTGGATGGACGAGCAGCAATTTCTATCGGGCTATGCCCTGTCGCAATTGGTGCCAGGCGCCACCAACGTCAATTTGGCAGTGTTTATCGGCACGCAGCTGCGCGGCGTGTCCGGTGCGCTGGCCTGTTTCCTAGGGCTGACGGCGCTGCCGGTCGCGATCGTGCTGATCGCCGGGACAATGTATTTACGATCCCATGGTGCGGCCCCGTGGTTCAGTGTCGCGCTATCGGGGATGGGTGCGGTGGCACTGGGGATGAATTTGGGCCTGGGTGTGCGCCTGTCGGTCGACAACATCCGCCGCGTCGGCCCCGCCGTGGTGATCGCCTGCATTGCGTTGGGCATCGGGGTGTTCGGTTTCCGCCTACCCGAGGTGCTGGCGGTGATGATGCCCGTCAGCCTCGCTATCGCATGGTGGGGGCGCAAACAATGAGTCCGGTTCTGCTGCAATTGTTTTGGCTGTTCTCGATCCTGTCTATGCTGGCGTTCGGGGGCGGTGCCGGGGTGATGCCCGACATGCAGCGCGCCGCCGTCGACGTCTACCATTGGATGACACCGGGGGAGTTTCTGGACATGTTCGCGATTTCCCGAGCAGCGCCAGGGCCGGGATCGCTGATTGTGCTGTTGATTGGGCAGAAGGCCGCAGGCCTGCCGGGCGCGGCGGTATCGTTGGTGGCGATGTTCCTGCCATCCTGCCTCCTGGTCCACCTCATCGCTCGGTTTTGGCATCGTGCAGCCCATTCGGCGTGGCGGGAAGTGGTCGAAAAAGCTCTCGCTCCCGTCGCAATCGGATTGACCTTCGCCAGCGGTCTGGCATTGATGCGCGCAACCGAGAACAGCGTCCTGGCCTACGCGATTACGATTGTCGGCGCGGCGGTCTTCGCCTTTACCAAGATCGGCCCATTATGGATGCTGGGCTGCGGGGCGGCGGCGATGCTGCTATCTGCGTCGTTCGGCTAAAGGAGCATCCCGTGCCGCGGATCGGAATTGGCATCGTCACTTACAACCGGCTCGACGTGCTGAAGTCGACGATCGCCAATGTGCGCCGGTTTACCCGCCACCCGGATGTGAATTTTGTCGTGGCCGACGATGGCTCGACCGACGGAACCCTGGCTTGGCTGCGCGAAAGCGACGTGGCCGTGGTCGGTGGGGTTAACATGGGCATCGCCTGGAACAAAAATCGCGCGTTGTATTTGCTGTCCGAGATGCTGGGTTGCGAAGTCGTTGTGCTGCTAGAGGACGATACCCAGCCCACGGCGTACGGCTGGGAATCCGAATGGATCGCGGCCGGTCGGCAATGGGGCCACGCGAACTTCGCCGCCCCCTGGATGAAGCACATGTTTCTCGGCGGGCAGGGCACCGCCGCCGATCCTATTTTGTGCGATTCCGTTACGGCCCAATGCGCGGTATTCTCTCGCGAATCGTTGCTTTTCGGTGGGTATTACGATTCGCGGTTCAAAGGTTACGGCCACGAACATGTCGAGCATACCCGCCGCTTGGTGCGCGTCGGTTACGGCGGTACGGAACGTCGTGTCGATGGCAAGGATGAGGTCCGCTACAAACTGATCCGTTGCCCGTTGAATATCGTGGATGTGCCGAGCCACCTCGATGCGGCACAAGTGGAACGAAATTTGGCGATCGCCGGCCCGCTGATGGTAGACCAAAACTTTCGCGCACCCTGGCAAAACGACCCCGAACTGAAGCAATTCCGCTCGGAAATGCGCAGCGTTATCGATGCCCGGCCGCAAGGATTTTCATTGCGCGAGTCGAAAACAGCGACGCCGCCCGGACTTGGCGGGCGATTGCGCCGATTGTTCGGTGGCAGATGAAGACTTTCGCGGGAAAATATTTCCGTTTGTTAAAACCCAGGGTTGTGTTAAGTGTCGCGTAGAGACAATCCGACTCAGGCTCCGATAGGCCCAAGCACGATGCCGCAGCGCCCAGTCGCCGCCGAACCGACGGGGGAAAACGCCCTCGCACAGGTGCTATCCAGCTTTTTCGATGCGGCTTGGTATTTGTCGCGCTATCCGGACGTCCGCGGCGCCGGCCTCGACCCGTTGCGGCATTTCATGGTACATGGGGCTGCGGAATCCCGCGATCCCAACCGCTGGTTCGACAGCGCTTGGTACGCAGCGCGCTATGTCGATGTCGGTGCATCCGGGGTCAACCCGCTGCTGCATTATTTGCAATCCGGTGCGGCGGAGTTGCGCAATCCGCATCCGCGGTTCGACGCAACTTGGTATGCCGATCGACACCCGGAAGCCGCGCCCAATCCGTTGCTGTACCACCTACGTATCGGTTCGGCGCGAGGATATTTGACCGAAAAGCCGATCCGAATTTCCGATTTCCTGCCGTCCCAGACCAAACCCCTGCCGGTGCCGCCGGGTTTGACGGTCGATATCGTCATCCCCGTCTATAAAGGACTGGCCCAGACCAAACGTTGTATCGAATCCGTGTTGAACGACCCGGATCGCTTGCCGGGCAGGATTATCGCGATCGACGATCGCTCGCCGGAACCGGCGCTGTCCGCCTGGTTGGATAGGCTCGCAGCCAAGCAGCGTATCGTGCTATTGCGCAACGAGCGCAATCTCGGGTTCGTCGCATCGGTCAATCTTGGCATGCGGGCAGCCGGGGCCAACGACGTGGTACTGCTGAACAGCGATACCGAGGTGCCTCACGGTTGGCTCCCCCGGCTGGCGGCGCAAGCCTATCGCACCCAGCGGATCGCCAGCGTGTCGCCGTTTTCCAACAATGCCACGATATGCAGCTATCCCCGGATCGCCGGCGGAGCACTGCCATTCGGCCAAACGTTGCGCGATCTCGATGAGATATGCCGCGCGACCAATGCCGGCCGCGCAGTCGATGTGCCGACGACCGTGGGCTTTTGCATGTACATCCGCCGCGCCGCGCTGGATGCTGTCGGCGCGTTCGATGAGGCCGCGTTCGGCCGCGGTTACGGCGAGGAGAACGATTTCTGCCTGCGCGCCACCGCCCAAGGCTGGCGGCATATGCTGGCTTGCGATGTCTTCGTGTACCACGAAGGTTCGGTGAGCTTCGCCGACGAGGCCAACGAACGCATCGATGCGGCGATGAAAGTGCTGACCGCTCGCTACCCCAGCTATTTGTCGGACGTCGCTCGCCATGTCCGACTGGACGATGCCGGCCCGTATCGGATCGCCATCACCGCCGCTTTGTTCGCCAAATCGGGCATGCCGACGATCGTGATGGTTTGCCACGACCTCGGCGGCGGGGTACGGCACAACGTCGACCTCCTCGCCGGACGGCTTGCCGGGCGCGCCAATTGTCTGCTGCTGATGGCAACGGCCCGCGGGTCGGAGCTTTCTGTGCCGACCGTTCCCGGCCATCCGGTGCTACACCTGCCAGCCGAGCGGCTCGACGACATGGTCAAGCTGCTGAAATCGGCCAAAACGAGCCGAATCCACATCCACCACGTCGCCGGGATGGATGTGGACGTGCGGGACCTGATCCAGCGGTTGGGGATCGCGTTCGATCTGACGGTCCACGACTATTTCGGCATTTGCCCGCAGGTGAACCTGCTGCCGTTCTTGGATGGGCTATATTGCGGAGAACCGGGCCCGGCAGCCTGCAACGCTTGCATCGCCGATCGTCCGTCGCATGGCGCTCGGGACATTTTGACCTGGCGGCTGGACCATGCGTGGCTGTTTCAGGAAGCGGACCGCGTGATTTGCCCAAGCGAAGATGTCCGGGATCGGCTGGTGCGCTTCGGTATGGGGGATCGCGCGATCGTTGCTCCGCACGACCCGGTGCCCGGCGGTGCTTGGCCGTTGCGCGCGGTACGCCCCAAAACCGGCAAGCTGCGGATCGCGTTGATCGGCGTCCTGGCACCGCATAAAGGTGCGGCGATCGTCGAAGCGGTACTGGCCGAGGCAGATCCCGCCGCGTTCGAATTCCGCCTGATCGGCGACGTGGAGGGCAGTTTCCCCGAAGCAGCGCGCCGACGCCTGCGCATGACCGGCCGCTACCGCGACGCCGATCTGCCCGGTTTGCTGCGCAAGGCCGCGCCGCACGTCCTGTGGTTCCCGGCATCCTGGCCGGAGACATACAGCTACACCATGAGTGCAGGGATCGAGTCTGGCCTGCCTATCGTCGCCAGCCGCATCGGTGCCTTACCTGAGCGGTTAGAGGGGCGGCCCCTGAGTTGGTTGGTCGAGCCAGGTCTGGAAACCGCCCCTTGGCTCGATGCGTTTGCGGCTGTCCGTGTCGCGTTAGCCCAACCGTTGCCGTCCGCGCCGCTGCGGGATGCGGTCGCGGATTTCTACGCCGGGCCATACTTGTCCGCGCCCGCGATCCACCGTCTCGGGACGATCGATCTGCGCCGGCCCGGTCGCACCAGCGTGGTTGCGGTACCCGAGCGATACGACAACGGCGCGCCGACACCCTGCGCTTTTATCCGGCTGCTGTTGCCTCTGGACCGCGCGGTGGCCGACGGTGCGATGGATATTGTTCTGGCCGACCCGAAATCGGCGACCCGTTACCGCGCCGACATCGTGGCGACGCAACGTTATGCCTTACCGGACACCGAGGCTGCGGAAACGCTCGTGGCGCATGCGGAGCGCGTCGGGGCGAAGCTGTATTACGACCTGGACGACGATCTGTTGAACATTCCGCGCGACCATCCCGACGCCAAAGTGTTGCGACCGAAGGCCAAGACCGTACAGCGCATGCTGCGCGGCGCGGATCGACTGTTCGTCTCGACCCCGATGTTGGCCGCTTCGCTCCGAGCGATGCGGAGCGATGCGGTTATCGTGGCCAATGCACTCGACGAGCGGCTATGGGGACAGACGCCGCCACGCCGCCGGCTGGGACCGCATTATGGTCCGGTCCGTATTCTTTGCATGGGCACCGCCACGCACGACGCCGATTTCGCCACGATCGAGCCAGCCCTTGCACGGGCGGTCGCGGCGTTCGGCGAGCGGGTACGGATCGATATGCTGGGGTTCAGCAGTCGGAAAACGCTGCCCGGATGGGTTCACCGGCTTGGCATGTCGCCGACCGCGCATGGGTCCTATCCGGGTTTCGTGCATTGGATTACGAACCAGCAGCCCTGGGATATCGGTTTGGTACCATTGAACGACTCCCCGTTCAATCGTTGCAAATCGCCGATCAAGACGCTGGATTACGCCGCTCTGGGATTGGCGATCCTGGCATCCGACGTCGATATCTATCGCGGCTCGATCGCCGACGGTGTTGGGGGCATGCTGGTCCAAAACACCGAGGATGCATGGTATAACGCGCTCTGCCGCCTCGTCCGCGACACCGAACTGCGGCGCCGGCTGGGGCAGGGGGCTTGGGACGCCTATGCGTCCGCCGGCACCCTGAGTGCGACGGCCGACCATTGGCGGACGGCATGGTTGCCGGGAGCGAACCGGGCCTCGTTCGACGACCGGCACCTCTCGTAGTGCAGACTGTTAACGATCTTGACGCGAAGGCGCGGGGTCGTGGCGAAATACCAAGACAATGCGTGGGTTCGGGACCGCTCCCAGGCCGATTTTACCGTGCCTAGATTCGCGGGTTACCGGAGGTTAACGGCAGCGAAAAAAATCGAGCCGATTTGTCGGTTGCGTCCGGTGTTTGTAAGATCGTCCCGACGCCTTTTGGCACAGACTTCACCCGCGGGAACGACGATGAACGATCAGATAACGCTCGACCCCCAAACTTTCCTGGATCGGCTCGAAAGCCAGTCGACCCGGCACGAAACCCCCTGCGGGACCGGGCGCATGGTCTGGCATATGTGGGACCGTTCGGGCGGCACGGCGCCGGTCGTAGTGCTGTTTCATGGCGGCGCAGGGTCCTGGCGCCATTGGGTGAAATCTATCCCGGTGTTGGTCGAAACCTACCGCGTGCTAGTGCCCGATCTGCCCGGCCTCGGCGAATCGGACGAACCGCCCAATGGCGACGACGCCTTCGCCATTGCTACCATCGTGGCGGACGGGATCGATGCCATTGTCGGACAGGGCACGACATTCGATGTGGTCGGCTTTTCGTTCGGCGGCACCATGGCGAGCTGCGTCGGCGCGATCCGTGGCAAACAAGCGCGTTCGGTGACCATCGTCGGTTCGGCCGGCGTCGGCGCGCAGGCCCTGCTCGGGTCGGCGGTGAAATTGGAAAAAGTGCGCCATCTCGAAGGGCAGGAACGGCGGGACACGCATCGCACGAACCTGAACCGTCTAATGATCGCCGACCCCGCGAAAATCGACGACCTCGCCATCGCGATTCAGGATTGGAATACGATCCGTTCGCGGCTGAAAACGCCTGCGATCTCGCGCAGCGGCGCCATTCTGACGGCGATCGACCGATTGGTGTCGCCGTTGAACGGCATGTGGGGCGAACTCGACGCCCCCGCTAACCCGAAAGGGCCGGAGCGGGTGGCCGCGCTCAAAGCCCGTAAGCCCGAGGCGGATATCCGCGTGGTGCCCGGCACCGGCCACTGGGCGGCCTATGAATCGCCGGAAATCGTTAACCCCTGGCTGCTGGAAATGCTGGCGCGCACCCGTCCTTGAGACTGCGACGCGCCCAAGAGGAAACACCCCATGACCGATGAAAATACGACCCAGCACGCCGGCATTGGATCCGGCCCCGGACCGATGCTGGGCAATGCAGGCCCCGGCATGCTGGCCGGCCTGCGGGTGATCGAGATCGCCGACGAACGTGCCGAATACACCGGCCTGCTGCTCGCGGGCCTCGGCGCCGAAGTGATCAAGATCGAGCCGCCCGGCGGCAACGCCACGCGCCGCATCGGCCCGTTCCTGGAGGACGAACCGGGGATCGAGCGGTCGCTGTTCCATTGGAATTACAATCGCGGCAAGCAATCCGTGGTGCTGGACCTGCAAACGCCGGATGGTGCTTCCGCCATGCGCAAACTGATGGAAGGGGCAGATATTCTGCTCGATTCCAGCTGCGGGGCGTTGAACACTGCCATCGGGCTGGACCGCGTCGCGGTGGCGCACCGGTTCCCTAAGCTGATCGTCGCGCGTATGACGCCGTTCGGCGACGACGGACCTTGGGCGAATTTGCAAGGGTCGGACCTGATCCATCTTGCCCTCGGCGGCATCATGATGAATTGCGGCTACGATCCCGACCCGAATTTCGAATACGACACCCCCCCGATCGCCCCGCAAATCTGGCACGCCTACCACATCGCCGGGGAGCAACTTGCGACCGGAATCATCGCTGCCGCCATCGAACGCCATCGCACCGGCACCGGGCAAGATGTCAGCGTCGCCATTCATGAGGCGGTCTCGAAGAATCCCGAACTCGACATCATGCACTGGGTGATGCGCCGGGTGCCGCTGTGGCGCATGACCGCCCGTCATGCCGGGGAGGTTCCCAACCACTCCCCCAGCATCGTCCACACCAAGGACGGACGGTTCTTTATCAGTCACGGCATGGGCGCTCGGGATCTGAAGAATCTCGTGCCGCTGCTGGCCAAATACGGCATGGAAGCCGACCTGCAGCCGCCCGGGCCCGATGTAGACCTGAAAGCACGCGCCGTGCCGGGCACCGCGACGTCCGATGAGTCCCGAGCCCATATGCTGGATGTGGTGCAGCGCTTCGTCCGAGCCTGGACCTATAAGGATATGCCGTGGCTCGAAGCGCAGGAGGCCGGACTACTCTGGGCGCCGCTGCGCAAGCCGCACGAAAGCGCTTTGGACGAGCATTGGCTCACCCGTTACACTTTTGCCGACGTGTATCATCCCGAACACGGGCGGTCGTTCCGCTATCCCACCAGCAAATGGCTGGCGACGGAAACCGCGTGGCAGGTCGGCCGCCGGGCGCCTTTGCTGGGGGAGGACACCGCTAAGGTTCTGGGCGCGCTGGATCGGAAACCCTCGGTGCCGGCACAGGCGAAGCCGGACGCCAATCCGCGTTTGTCGGCGCTGCACGGCAAGCCGTTCCCGCTGCAAGGCGTGAAAATCCTGGATTTTGCGTGGTTCTTGGCCTCGGCCGGCGGCACCCGCTTCCTATCCGCGATGGGCGCCGAGAGCTACAAGGTCGAGTGGAAGGACAACCCCGACACCCGACTGGCCGCGATGGCGCCGGTCGGGGGCCGGGCGGCGCGCGATGCCGCAACAGGCCCGCTGAAAGGGGTCAGCGACCTGAACATGGGTGGGCAGTTCAACAACAAGAACGCCGGTAAGCGCGGCATTTCGTTGAACATCCGCCACCCCAAGGGCCTGCAAATCGCCAAGGATCTGGTTCGGATCTGCGACGTGGTGGCCGAAGGGTTCTCTCCCGGCGTGCTGCAACGCTTGGGGCTGGGCTACGATGTCCTGAAAAGCATCCGGCCGGATATCATTTACATCCAGCAGGCCGGAATGGGCGCCTACGGCAAGTACGGGCGTATGCGCACCGTCGGGCCGGTCGCGGCGGCATTCGGCGGGCAGGCGGATATGTCCGGTCTACCGGAACCCGCTATGCCCGTAAGCTGGGGCTACTCCTACCTCGATTGGATGGGCGCTTACGGCTACGCGTTGGCATTGTTGGGCGCACTGTACCACCGGGAGAAGACGGGGCAGGGGCAGTGGATCGATGCATCGCAGTGCGAATCCGGCATCTTCCTGACCGGCACCAGCGTGTTGGATTGGTCGGCCAATGGGCGGGAATGGAAGCGTTACGGCAACCGTTCCCCGTATAAGCCGGCCGCGCCGCACGGCGCCTTTAAATGCCAAGGCAAGGACCGCTGGGTCGCCATCGCCTGCTTCGATGAGGCGCATTGGCAGTCGCTCTGCGCCGTTGCCGAACGCGGGGATTGGCGTGCCGACAAGCGTTTCGCGACGCTGGCGGATCGGCTACAGCATCAGGATT
>JBAXFK010000121.1:0-13226 GCA_037139955.1 Rhodospirillales bacterium | reverse complement strand
CTCTCGGTCTCCGTGAGCGGCGGGCAGACGCTCGAATCGCGCGACTTCGCGGTGCCCGGCGACATTTCCAGTGCGGCATTCTGGCTCGTCGCCGCCGCCGCGCAGCCGGGCTCGCATCTGCTGATCAAAAATGTCGGCCTGAACCCCGCGCGCACCGGCGTACTCGCCGTGCTCATCCGCATGGGCGCGCACGTGAGCGAGATCGTCGAACACTCCGAGTGCGAACCGAGCGGCACCGTCGCCGACCAGCAATTCGTGCGGCAGGCGGCGCATGATTTCCCGTGCGACGCTGACCGGATGAAGGAAGCCCTTCAAGGCCCCGACCGCGCCGGTGCGCAAGGTGGACCCATCCATCAGGCAAGCATCGAGTTCGACCTCCCCCAGGATGTTCGGCCAACCGCCTCGACCGACAGTGCGCACGGATGGATCGGCTTCGATCGGACGTATGCCAGCTTCGATAGCGTCCAATGCCCCGGTGCCGGCCGCCAAAAGCCGAGCGGTGGTGGGAACGCCGAGCGTGCCTTCGTTGTTGGTGACTAGGATCATGGGAGACTCGCAGATTTTGCGCGTGACGGGGAAGGTCGAGAGTGTGTAGCTTTCCGTGGCAACAACATCGCAGGCGTTCTTGCATGGCCTCCAAACATCGGACCGCTCGGTTCCATCATGCCTGAATCGGCACGACTCGCGGCTTTGCGGCGGTATCGTATCTTGGATACCGAACCCGAAGAAGCCTTCGACCGCATCGTCCACCTCGCTCGCGCTTTGTTCGACATGCCTGTCGCGCTGGTGTCGCTGATCGACGAACGCCGGCAATGGTTCAAAGCACGGGCCGGCATCGCGGTGACCGAGACGCCTCGATCGTGGGCCTTCTGCAACCATGCGATCCAGCAAACCGACCCCATGATCGTGCGGGATGCGCGAAGCGATCCGCGGTTCGCCGATAATCCGCTGGTCATGGGGTCCCCCTATGTCCGCTTCTACGCGGGCGCCCCCATTCGCGCGCCCAACCACGAAGCGATTGGGACCGTCTGCGTCCTGTCGCCCGACCCGGATATGCCATTTTCGGCAATCGATGAGGGCCGGCTCGCCAGCCTCGCGGGAATCGTATCGCATGAGTTGGAATTGCGCCTCGCAGTGCGGCGATCGGAACGCTATGCCGCCAATCTCGAGATCTTATGAGGTGAAATCCATAATCAGGTCGCGAACAGCCTGCAACTGATCGCCGATGTTCTGGAGTTCCAGATAGCGACCGCGCGCGATGCCTCCGCGACTGTCGCGCTGAAAAACGCATTGGGACGGATCGGGGCCGTCGGTCGTGTGCATCGGCAATTACGGCAACAATCGTCCAACGAAATCGGCGACACAAAATCCTATGTGGGATCGCTGTTGCGCACCCTATGGCTCGGACTAGCCCCGAATGCCGAGGACCGCCGCATCGAGGTCGATATTCCGGACCAACTGATGCTATCCACCGATCTGCTACCTCGGCTTGGCATGGCAGCGACCGAATTGGCGATCCGCAGCCTGAATCTGGGACGGGGCAGCGTCCGTTTCGCGATCGCGCCGGCCCCAGGCGGAATCGTATTATCCGTCGAGGTAGACGGGTGGCTCCCCACGACTGACGCGGCGATGCAGGGGTGGACCGATTTTCGGTTGATCGAGATGCTGGCGGGCGACGACGCCGTCTCGATCGACCCGGCACGCCCTGGGTGGGTATCGGTTCATATGCGGTCCTGACCCGCGCGCGCGGCGTTGCGGCGTCCCTTCGGTCAGCTATGCTGGCGGCGACACCCGAGGGGAAACATATCATGGACGACGTTCTTCTATCCGAAACCCGCGGCGCCGTGCGCCTGCTGACGCTGAACCGCCCGACCAAACTCAATGCCATCAACGCCGATCTGGTGCATGCGTTGACCGACGCGCTGAATGCCGCGCAGGCCGACGACGCCGTGCGCGTCATCGTTCTGGCCGGCGCAGGCCGCGCTTTCAGTGCCGGCGCGGATACCTCGGTTCCGCGGCCGCTGACAGTAGAAACCCGCCCCAACCTGATCAAGCATGGCGACACCAACATCGCCCTGACAAAGTTGCTGGGGCGGATCGACAAGCCCATTATCGCCGCCGTGCATGGCTATGCGTTGGGTGCCGGCTGCGGGTTGGCCTTCGGCAGCGACCTGACGATTGCCGCCGAGAGCACCAAATTCGGTTACCCCGAACTAAAGGCCGGCCTGACGGCGACGACCGTGACGGCGCAGGCAGTTCATCTCATGGGTCGCAAGATCGCGTTCGAGCTACTGACACTCTGCGACAATATGACCCCGCAGCGCGCCTACGAGCTTGGTTTGGTCAACAAAGTGGTGCCGGACGACAAGTTGATGGACGAAGCTTTTGCCATGGCGGACAAATTGGCCGGTTGGAACCCGCAATTCTTGTGGCAGACCAAGCGCACCTTCCAACGCGCGACCTCGATGACCATGGAGCAAGCGCTGGAAATGGCGCGCGACGTGTCGTTGATGATGGGACGGATTCCCAGCCAGACGCCGTAAGCTTCAGGCCGGCACGAACATATACCCGATGCCGCGCACGGTGCGTATGGCGTCGGGATGGGCTGGATTCGCCTCGATCTTTCGCCGCAGCCGCGCGATCCGAAGGTCGATGGCGCGGTCGTACGCCTCGGCCTCGCGATGGCTGGTGGCTTCCAGCAGCCATTCGCGGTTCAGCGGCTTGTTGGGATTTTCCGCGAACAGGCGCAGCAACTCGAACTCGCTCGCGGTCAGACGTTCTTCCGTTCCATCGGGATCGAGCAGCACCCGTTGCTCCAGGTCCAAGACCCGACGACCCATCGGCACCCGCGTGGGTCCGATCTGTGCGCTGGCCGGCAACGCCCGGCGCAGCACGCTTTTGATCCGGGCCAGCAATTCGCGCGGTTCGAAGGGCTTGGGGATGTAGTCGTCGGCCCCGGTTTCCAAACCGATGATCCGATCGACCGTCGATCCGGCGGCGGTCACCATGATCACGGCGACCCTGGGATGATCTTGTCGCAAATGACGCGCGAGGCTGTGTCCGTCTTCCCCCGGCAAACCGAGGTCGAGCAAGACCAAGTCGGGTTCGCTACGCAAGAGCGTTCGGCGCAACGCGGCACCATCGGACAGTCCGGTCGCGTCGAATCCTTGTCGGGTCAGGTATTCGACCAGCACGCTGCGCTGGGTCGCTTCATCCTCGACGACAAGAATATGCGCCGCATCCGTCATCTAGGACACATGCCCTCCGTCTCGGCGCACAATAAACAAAAGTCATTCCGTAGCGCCATTGGTTTCATGTATCATAAGCGATACAGACGATACAATTCTATCTCTGCCCCACTCGCGCCGATGTGACAATCTGGGTGCATGCTCCAGGAATTCCGCGCCATGTCTTCCGTCCGTTCGTTTGCCAGCGCCGATATCTCCGCCGGTCGTGCGCCCGCCCCCACGGCCGAGCAAGAGGCAGATATACTGCGGGAAATCGTGCTGCGACTGCCGCACGCCGTTGCGTACATCGACCCCGACGGCCGAATGCGGTTGGCCAACGATGCCTATCTCGCGCTCATGGGCCGCACGCGGGCGGAGGCTCGACTGGAGTGGCGGCGCGGAACCGAGCCGCAGCCCGAGACGATCCGGCATGTCGACGGGCGCGTCTACGAACATCGCCCGATTGCTCTGTCCGGCGGCCGAAAAATGGCAGTGTATGTGGACATTACCGGGCCGAACCAGCAGGAAAGCGCCCTCAGCCAACGGACCGCCGATTTACAGGAGGCGTTGGAGTTCCAATCCGCCATCGGCGAAGCGCTTCGGGTCATTGGCCGTTCCGCCTTCGACCTCGATAGCGTGCTGGCGGCGGTACTGCACCATGCCCGCGATCTGTGTCGGGCCGATAAAGCGATCGTTTATCGCTATCAGGACGGCGTATGTCGGTTCAGTTTCGGCATCGGGATGTCCGTGGAGTACGAGACCCAGGAGCGTGCGCATGCCATCGCACCGGGCACAGGCACGTTGATCGGCCGTGCGCTGTTGGAAGGCGGGCCGGTGCATATCGCCGACGCCCTCGCCGACCCCGCCTACGAAGCGATCCACCTCGCCAAGTTGGGCAATGCGCGCTCCATGCTCGGGCTTCCTTTGCTGCGCGATGGCGTGCCCATAGGCGCAATCGCGCTGGCACGTTCGGTCGTCCAGCCCTTCACCGAACGACAAATCGAGCGCATCGCGACCTTCGGCGATCAAGTCGCCATCGCAATCGAAACGGCCCGTTTGTTCGAGGAACAGCAGACCGCTCGCCACGAAGTCGAACGCGAGCGGTCGTTGATGCAAGCCATCCTCAGCAATGTAACCGATGGGATCGGCTTAGTGGAGGCCAATGGCGACATCGCGATGATCAACGAAGCGATGTACGATATCAACGGCTTTCCGCGCGACGTTTTTTCGGGCTTCCACAATGTCTGGCAAGCCTTTCGCTGGCAGGCGCAACACTTCGGTTTCACCTCGGATACCGGCACGCCCGAGGAAATCGCGGATCGGTATCTGGAACGCTTTCTGTCGGGGGAAGCCTATGGCAATACCGCGATGCGGGAGAATGGACGCTGGGTCGACGTCAACTGGCGCATCTTGCCGGACGGACGACGGTTGATCACGCATCGCGACATAACGGAACAGAAAGAACGCGAAATCGAATTGCAGCAGGCGCGCGACGCAACCGAGCAGGCGCGCACGCTGATGGAGGCGATTCTCGACAACATAACCGATGGCGTCGCGCTGTGCTCCGCAGATGGGACGATCATCTTTCGCAACAATGCCATCTTCGCCATGAACGCATTCCCGCAAGAAGAATTCATGACCTACACCAACATCGGTCAGGCTTTGGCCTGGCAGTTGGAACACGACCCGATTCCGCTCACCCACGATACGATTGCGGCCGAAGTCGATGCCCAGTTGGCCGCGTTCGAAGCTGGGCCAACCCATCGGCCGGCCCGACGGCGCCTCAACGGTCTATGGGTCGAAACCCATTCGATCGTGCTGCCGGACGGGCGGCGCCTGCTGACCCATCGGGACGTCACCGCGCTCAAACTGCAAGAGGAACGCATCCTGCAAGAGCGCGACGCGGCCGAGAAAGCCCGAACCGAGGCCGAGGCCGCAAACCAAGCCAAATCCACCTTCCTCGCCACCATGAGCCACGAAATCCGCACCCCCATGAACGGCGTGCTCGGCATGATGGACGTCCTCGAACATCAAGGTATGAACCCCGAACAACAAATCGCCGTATCGGCAATGCGAACATCGGCCACGTCGTTGTTGCGGATTATCGACGATGTCCTCGACTTCTCCAAAATCGAAGCCGGCCGAATGGAACTGGAGGAAACGTCGTTCTCGCTGACCGATATCGTCACGGGAACAGTCCGGACGCTGCGTGCGTAAGCCGCCGCCAAGGGGATCCGTCTCGCGGCGGCGATCGATCCTGGATCGGCCGACGCGCTCGTCGGCGATCCCACCCGAGTAAGGCAAATCCTGTTCAATCTTTTGGGCAACGCGGTGAAATTCACCGAACACGGCAGCATCCATGTGCGCGCCGGCACCGATCCGCTGGGCGATGGCCGCCAATGTGTGACCCTCACTGTGGCGGATACCGGCATCGGCATGGATAGCGCACAGCAAGCCCGCCTGTTCCAGCCCTTCGCCCAGGCCGATAGCTCGACCACGCGGCGTTTCGGCGGCACCGGCCTCGGGCTATCGATCGTGCGACGCTTGGCACAGTCGATGGGCGGCGATGTCGAGGTCGAAAGCGAGATCGATCGTGGGTCGGTCTTCACCGTCTCGTTAGTGTTGCGAGCCGCGCCCCTTGCCGCCCCCGATATTCTACCGCCACCGCGCCTGGATCGACTGTCCGCGATCGGCGGCAAACTGCTCGTCGTCGACGATCATCCCGTCAACCGCGAAGTTCTCGTCCGGCAACTCGCGCTGCTCGGTCTCGCCGCCGATACGGCCGAGGACGGTGTGGCCGCTTTGGAAGCATGGCAACCCGGCCGCTACACCGCCATTCTCGCCGATATTCACATGCCCCGCCTGGATGGCTACGGTCTGACCGCCGAAATCCGCCGACGCGAGCACGCCAACCGCAGCAGCCGAATCCCGATCGTCGCAGTGACCGCCAATGCGATGCGCGGGGAGGAAGAGCGCTGCCTCGCCGCTGGGATGGACGCCTACATTGCCAAGCCTGTCGGCCTGCAACGCTTGCGGGAAATCTTGCTGCGTTGGGTCGAAGTGGAGCAACACGCGCGCCCGGTTCCGCCGCCGCCCAAGCCCTGCATCGACCGGGCTAGGCTGCGCGACTGGGTCGGCGACGACCCTGCGGCGATCGACGCCTTGCTGCACCGGTTTATCGACAGCGCCCAGACATCCGCCGACGAGATCGAAAACGCCCTGGAACAGGGCGATCTGGCAGCCGCCGGGGCGGCAGCGCACAAGCTAAAAGGGGCGGCGCTGACGGTTGGCGCGACGGATTTGACAGCGCTATCCGATCGCATCGAAGCCGCAGCCCGAGCCGGTTGCCTTGCGCCGTGCTTGGACGCCACGATCGCCCTGCGAGCCGCGATGCACGTCGTGCGCGCCGCGATCTAATTGGCGAGGGGCATCCGGTTCCACGCGTCCAGAGCCGCAATCTTGTACGCCTCGGCCAGAGTCGGGTAGTTGAACGTATTCTCGATGAAGTAGTCGAGCGTACCCTTCAGGTTCAGCACCGCTTGCCCGATATGAATCAGCTCCGTTGCGCCCTCCCCCACGATATGCGCGCCCAGCAAGCGGCGGGTCTTCAGCGAGAAGATCAGCTTCATCATCCCGGTACTGAGGCCCATGATGTGGCCTCGGGATGTTTCTCGAAACCGCGCGATACCGCATTCGTACGGGATGCCGCGACGGCGGACTTCTTCTTCGCTCATGCCGACGGTGGAGATTTCGGGCACGGCGTAGATGCCATAGGGGAAGAATTCCGGCGCGGGCGGCATCGGAATACCCAGCGCGTGACAAGCCGCAATACGCCCCTGTTCCATCGACGTCGAGGCGAGGCTCGGGAAACCGATCGCATCGCCGGCGGCGTAGATATGCGGCACGCATGTCTGAAACGAATGCGGATCGACCTCGATGCGGCCGCGATCGTCCGGCGCGATCCCGCAGCAACCCAGGTTCAGCGTGTCGGTCGCCCCCACCCGCCCGGCGGCGAATAGGATCGTTTCGGTGCGGATGGTGCGGCCGTTCTCCAACGTGGTGATCGGATTGCCGTTCTGGAATTCGATCTTCGCCACTGCCGATCCGAAGCGTATCGCCATGCCGCGATCGCGCAATTGGTGGGTAAAATCCTCGATCAACTCGTGGTCTACGAACTCCAGAAACCGTTCGCGCGACTCGACCAAGGTTACCGACACGTCCAGGGCGGAGAAAATCGTCGCGTACTCGACCCCGATCACGCCGCCGCCGATCACCGCGATGCTGCGCGGTAGCCGAGGAATTTCCACGATCTCGTCGCTGTCCAACACGGTTGTGCCATTGAACGGCACATGCGCCGGCCGATACGGGCGGGTGCCGACGGCGACGATGATCTTTTCGCCCTCCACCACACGTAAATCCCCGTTTTCCAGCGTCACTTCGACCTCGTGCGGGCCGACGAAGCGAGCGGTGCCGAACATGGTATGCACGCCGTTGCGGGCAAATTGATGCTCCAGCACATCGACTTCGTGATCCAGCGTCATATGCAGCCGGGTCATCAGGTCCTTGGCGTCGATATCGTGCTTGACCCGATAGGCGGAGCCGTAGAACCCACGCTCCCGCCAGCCGGTCAGGTTCAGTACGGTTTCGCGCAGAGTTTTCGACGGGATGGTGCCGGTATGAACCGAGACCCCGCCGACCCGCCTCCCCTTCTCGATCACAAGGACGGACAAGCCGCCTTTGGCGGCCTGGATGGCGGCGCGACGGCCGGCGGGGCCGCTGCCGATTACGATGGCGTCATGACGGGTCATGGCGTCATGTTGCGGTGCAACGAAAGTCCGCGCAAGGACAAGATGGCCAAACTTCGGCGAAACCGCTACCCTGCCCAACAGGATGACAACGCACCGCCCCAAGTTGCTGGGATTGCTGCTCGTGCTGCTGGCGTTCGCCACGCAGTTGGGAGCCGGGCCGTTGGGGGCTGGGCCGTTGGGAGCCGGGCCGTTGGGAGCCGGGATCGCGTTTCCGCGCGTTGGCGCCGATGCGGTGCTGGCGGCAGCGACCATCTGCCATGCCGAGGATGGTAGAGCGCCCCCCGTAGCACCGCACAGGCCGGACTGCGCGCTGTGTCAGCTCTGCGCCACCGTCGCCAGCACCGTATTCCTCGCGCCCGCCGACGGGCCTTCGGTACCGTCACCGCGCTTGGCATGGGTAAACCGAGCAGCAGTTTTGCCACGGACGACGGCTCCTCCAGCGACGATGCGGCTCGCCGCCCGACCCCGAGCACCACCTTTCCAGACCTGAGTCCTTTGTTCGCGACCGCACGGTCGCACCCATGGTCTGGAGCCCGATATGTCCCGTATTCCGTTCGCGGTCGCCGATGACGCGAGCCTGCCCGCCTTCATGCTCTGGCCCCAATCCGGCGATAGTCCCTCGCGACCGCTCGCTTCCAGCCTCGTAGAACGCGTTTCCGCCAACGCTTGGACGCATATGGGGAGCATCCACGCCGTCGGCAAGACAACTTCGGTGGATACCCGCAAGAACCAGGCAAAAAGCAATTTCACGGTCCTGTCTTAGATGGATGGCACTAACCCGACCTTGGCACTGCTGCGCGGCCTGCACATGGCGGCGCTGCTATCGTCGTTCGGCACTCTGCTGTTCGCCGAGATCGTCGCACCGGCCGCGATACGGACGCGGCTGACACGCCATGCCCGTATCGCGGCTTTTGTCGCTCTGGTTGCGGGCCTCGGCTGGATCGCGACGCAGGCATCGGTCTTCGCGCATGGCGGCGGGTTTCTAGCCGCCATGCCCGCGACCCTTTTCGAAACGCGGTTCGGTCGCATCGTCGGCATTCGTTTACTGCTGGTCGCCGCCATCCCCTTCGTCGGCCGGCGCTGGGGGCTGGTGTGTGCCGGGCTTGCGCTATCCACCCATGGCTTGGTCGGTCATGCCGGTGCGGCGGACGGGAACGCCGCGCTCGGCTTGCTCTTGGCCGAAGCGCTGCATCTAATCGCGGCCGGTGCTTGGTTGGGCGCACTGTTGCCGCTGCTGCTCTGCCTGCGTACTCAGACATCGCACGATTCGCGGCTGGCCGCCGAACGGTTTTCGCCGATCGGGATGGCGGCCGTCGCCATCATCGCGGCGACCGCACTGATACAGGCGCTCGGCACAATCGAAGACCTGCCAGGACTGGTGGGTACGGCGTACGGTCGTACTGCGCTGGTCAAGATGGCGCTGTTCCTGGCCATGCTGGGATTTGCCGTGTGGAATCGGCTCTCGCTGACCGACCGGCTCGACTCCGCCCATCCGGCCTCGGCGCGCCGCCTTTTGTTCGTCTCTGTCGCAATCGAGACCGGGTGCGGGCTTCTGGTCGTGCTCGCCGCCGGACTGCTGGCATCGCTGGTGCCGGCGTTGCACCAGGATGCGGACTGGCCCTTGGCATGGCGGCCGAGCCTGGAGGCGATGGAAGATCCCGACTTGCGGCGGGAGGTCGCATGGGCATTGCTGGCCATCGGCGCCGGTCTGGGCGCGATCGCCGTCTGCGGTTACTTCCGACGAGGGCGGGTGACGGCATCGGTCGCGGCTGTCCTGCTGGCGATCTGGCAGGCGCCGTCGCTGGCGCTGCTGACGGTGCCGGCTTACCCGACCAGCTATTTCCGCTCCCCCACCGGTTTCGCCGCGACATCCATCCTGCGCGGCCGCATTGTCTTCGCCGCCCATTGCGCCGGTTGCCATGGTGCGACCGGCCAAGGCGACGGACCGGCGGCGACCGGCGCCCGGATTCGCCCGGCGGACCTGACGGCAGGGCATTTCTGGGATCACCCGGACGGCGAGCTTTTCTGGTGGGTCGGCAACGGTATGCTCGGGCCCGACGGCGCCACGATCATGCCGGGGTTCGCGACCGTCCTGAGCGCCGAGGACCGCTGGGCCGTCATCGACTTCGCCAAGGCGTTGAACGCCGGCACGGCGATGCGGCGCGGCGGAACGTGGACCCGACCGGTCCCCGCGCCCGACTTGCCCATCGTCTGCGATGGCCCGCAAGCTGAGCGGTTGGGCGATTTGCGCGGCGGTTTCGTCCTGGCCACGACGACCGATCTGCCGGCCGGGGATGCGATCGTAGTGCGGTTGGATGGCACGGTGCCGCGCGGTGGCTGTGGCTCGGCCCCAGGGGCAGCCCTCGGGGCGGGCAAGGAGGCCTTCGCAATACTGGCCGGGCTGTCGCCGGATGCGCTAGCCGGTGTCGTGTTTCCGATCGATCCGGCCGGCTGGCTGCGCGCTGCGCACCGGGGGACGGACTGGAACGACCCAGCCGTGCTAAACGCCGCGTTGCGGACCCTGCGCGAGCAGCCTATCTCCGGATCGTTGGGAGGCATCCATGTCCACGGACAATGACGACAATGCGAAAGCCGGTGTCTCCGGCCGGCTTTTTGCCATTATCGGCCTTACGATGGCGTTGCTGCTGATTTGCGCCGGGGGCTACATGTGGCTGACCGGCCGCACCCCGGCGGGGCTATCGGTCGGCGGACCCTTCGCGCTGGTCGGCGGCGACGGCAAGGCGGTCACCGATAAAGATTTCCGGGGTAAATATATGCTGGTGTATTTCGGCTATACTTACTGCCCCGACGTCTGCCCCACCACCCTGACCGCCGTCGCCGACGCGCTCGATCGGATCGGTCCCAAGGCCGATCGCATCGCCCCGCTGTTCGTAACCGTGGATCCGAAGCGCGACACACCAACGGCGGTCAAGCAATTCGCCGCCGCTTTCGGGCCGAAATTCGTCGGTCTGACCGGTTCCGCCGAGCAGATTGCCACGGTCGCCAAGGCGTATCGGGTGTATTACGCGGAGCACCGAACCGGTTCGGGACCGGACGATTACACGATGGACCATAGTTCGGTGCTGTATCTGATGGGCCCCGACGGCCGTTTCATCGCACCGATCAGGGCCGACATGCGACCCGAGGAAATGGCGGTTTCGCTGGCGAAATTCGTATCCTAGAGCACCGGTTCGATGGCGCGCAGTAGCGCATCCACCTGCGTGCGCCAGCACAGGCCGGCCATGAACCGTGCCCCGCGCGCACCCATTGCAGCGGCCTCGGTGCGATCGCGCCAGACCTTTTCCAGCGCTTCGACAGCCTCCTCGACATCGGATTCGCCCCAATCGGCCGTGTCCACCCCATCCCGGACAGGTTGGGTCTGACGCCGGAGCGGGGCGGCGACGCCATCGCCGGCCAATAGATCGAGGTGCCCGGTATTGGCCGACAGGATCGTGGGAATGCCGCAGGCCATGCATTCCATGGCCACGAGATTGGTACCGCCCTCGGCGCGGTTGGTGAAAATCGCCACGTCGGCTTCGCGCAGAACATGCGGCATGGCGATATTCGGCACCGGACCGAGGTCGATTGCCGCATCCGCCGGTATGCCGTTCGCAACGGCCCAGGCCACCGCGTCGGGCGCCCCGCCGGCGCCGCGTGTCGGCTGGGTTATTCCGGATAGACCGGACGCGGTCGCCGACAGTTCGCCCCAGGGCGAGTGCCATGCCGTGAGCAACAGCGCTTCGGGATGGCGTTGCCGGAACACCCGGAAAGCGGCGAGAACCATGTCCTGGCCTTTGCGATACTCCAACTTACCGCCGGAGAATACGATGAACCGGCCGGGAAACAGGCCGGCACGCGGCGCAGGATGAAACTGGCCGGTATCGACGCCCTGCAAGACAGTCGCGACCCGCTCGACCCCCTGCGCGCGCAGCACCGACGCATTCCACGACGATCCCGCGACAATCAGCGGCAGGCGATTGCCACGTGCGCGGGCGGCGGCATCCAGCGTTGCATGCTCCATAAAAACAACGCCGATGGAAGGCTGGTCGGTCACCGATTCCGTATCGCCATCGCCCGCCGACCGAAGATCGTGGCTCATTGGCAGCAACGTCGGCGCATCGATGAACACATCGGCGCTACCGGCTCGGTCGAGCAAATCCCAAAGCGGGGCGGAACGCCGCGCGAGTTCCGACACTGAGATAGTGCGCAGCGGGTCGAGCACGATGTCCGACATCGCAAACCGCTCGCCGGCAAAAAGGACGAAGGCCGGTGAGCGCGCCAATGCCAATGCGAGGTTTAACCCGTAGACACCCCAGCCGCTAAAGCTGGAAGCAACCCAACGCATTACCAGCGAACGGCGCCCATCCCACGGAATGGAGACGGTGAAACGCGCGATACGATACATGGTCGCCGATCACCAGCGGCGATAAGGGCGCCCATAATAGCCACCGATCGAAATGCTCGGCGCGTAGCCGTAGGCGGGGTAAGCGGGGTACATGCCGGGATAGGGCATAGGGTAGGAAACCGGCGGGCTCTGCACCGAATTGCCATAGGAATACATGCATTGCGTATAGGCGGTGTCGTATTGTTGCTGCGACATATAGCCGCCGCGCCCGGCGCTATTGGCCCCGGCGGCACTGCCGACAAGCAGCCCCGTGCCAGCGCCGATTGCCGCACCGGCCCCGGCATTGCCGCTAGCAGCACCCAGCAAAGCGCCCGCCGCCGCACCGACCGCCGTGCCGACGACCGCGCTGCCGACTGCATTGTTTTGCGCCTGCGCCGCCGTTTCGGCACCGCCGCCGACCTGTGTCGCAGCCTGGCGGCAGAAATAGTCCTCGCGCTGGAACACGTCGTAGGGCTTCCCTTGCGACGGCAACGCCATCACATTCGGTGCGCTGGGCGGTGCCACCGCACAAGCGGTCAGCAGAACCGAGGCGATAAGGGCAACAGGCAATCCGAGGCGGCGCATCGAGATGAATCCTTCGTGGCGTTCGCGGCCGGCGGGCCGCTGCGAGCCACGGCAGCTTAACCGAAAATCGCCGTGGCTCGTGGTAACATAGTGTGTCCCCGCCTAGGTTCGAGGCCTGCCGCTGTCCGATTTTGCCTAAGCGGCCAGATCGCAGACGCGCGCACGCAGCGGCGCGCGCGTTGGCGCGGCCGCTATTGCGGTGCAGCGAGTATTCGTAAGTCC